>JBPCMK010000038.1:0-11467 GCA_051002375.1 Pyrinomonadaceae bacterium
GATTATGTTGATAAAGCACAACTGCACTACTCGGTCAGACAGATTCTCGGAGCAGTTGGAAGTATTTTGAAAATCAATTTTTCGGACTTCAGTTATTCTATAAGATAATTATGTCCGACTACTTATAGTTAAAATCTTTGTATGAAAACAACAATCTCCTTACTCTTGATTCTCGTATTAGGCTTTGTTGGCTTTGGACAAACTAAGCGTTATGTTGATTCACAATATAATTTCTCTTTTCAGCCTCCAACATCTGAAATAGATGATGAAATCAACAAAGATACAGGATATGTAGTTACATATTCTTGCACTGGAACTGGTTGCGGGACTTTTAGTTTGACACAGATCAAACCATTTCCTGATTCAACAACCCAAGAAGTTGTTGAGTTATTCCAAAAAGAGTGGGTGCAAGAAAACGCAGTTCAAGAATTAGTTTCGGGTTTTGATAAAAAACTTAATGCTGTTGTTTTATCAAAGCAATATATAGCCTTTAATGGAAGACCTGCAATTAAAGTTGATTATAACTTTATTAGCAACAGCGTTGGTTTTACGGGCGAAATGGTGGTGGTTTTCATTGCTGAAAAACAGTTTGTGTTAGGTTTTAATTTTATAGCCCCAGCAAATCAATCTAAGAAATGGAATGAGTTATGCGAAAATGCAATTAGGTCAATTACAGTTGATACGCCTAATGGTCTCACATCCTTTAATTGGAAACTTGATACAATAAAGAAATATGAAGCAAAAAAATGGAAATATATTGGTTATGGTGGTGAAGGAGAGGAATTATCATTATATTTTATAGACCCAATAGGAATTGTTAGAAAAGGGAAATTTGCTAATATTGTTGTTAATGCTATTCCGAAAAATCCGCAGCTTTATATTGATAATAGAACAAAAGACGCTACTCCTCAGCAGAAAAATCTGCTTCCAAAGAAAAACCTCGAATACATTCATCAATTAATTGGAGTCGGTTGTGAAACTAAGCAATATCAAATCCTTCAAGAACAGGTATTTTGGGAAGACGGTTCAGGAAATGATCTTTCTGAAACTAAAACTCCTGTGAGGAAAGCCGAAAAAGGCACAGTTGGAGAATTTATATTAGCCGAAACCTGTAAATGATTTTTTTTCCAAAGTAGAAATGGAAAGAAATTTTAAAATTTATTCACTCATAGAAAACAACTTCTCAATTGTTCCAAACTGATGGCACAATCAACAGTTTCCTTCGCAGATTATTTGTTAAGTAAGTAAGAAGTGGATGAATGCAGATAATAAAATCTGCATTCATCCGTGTTCATCTGCGGTTAATTATTCCTTAGAAAAAACCCATCGCCTTTTTGTCGTAAGAGATGAGCATATTTTTGTTGTTGCGATAATGGTCGAGCATCATTTTGTGGTTTTCGCGTCCGAAGCCAGATTTTTTGTAGCCGCCGAACGGGGCGTGCGCCGGGTAATTGTGATAGCAATTTACCCAAACTCGACCGGCTTTGATGGCTCGCGGGACTTGGTAAAGTTGGTGCGCGTCGCGCGTCCAAACGCCTGCGCCCAAGCCGTAGAGCGTGTCGTTGGCGATGGAAATCGCTTCGGCTTCGTCTTTGAAAGTCGTCACGGATGCGACCGGACCGAAGATTTCTTCTTGGAAGACGCGCATTTTGTTGTGTCCTTTGATGAGCGTCGGTTCGACGTAGAAACCTTCTTCGATGCCTTCGTGATTTTTGTGCGCGACACCGCCGCAGAGAACTTCCGCGCCTTCGTCTTTGCCGATTTGGATATAATTCAGGATTTTTTCGTATTGGTCGCTGCTCGCCTGTGCGCCGATCATCGTTTCGGGGTCGAGCGGATGCCCCATTTTAATCGCTTTCGTGCGCTCGACGATGCGCTCGATAAATTTATCGGCGATTGATTCCTGAACGAGAATCCGCGACGGACAAGTGCAGACTTCGCCTTGATTGAGCGCGAAAAGTGCCGCGCCTTCGAGACATTTATCGAAAAATTCGTCGTCCGCGTCCATCACGCTTTCAAAGAAAATGTTCGGCGATTTGCCGCCTAATTCCAAAGTAACGGGAATCAGATTTTGCGAGGCATACTGCATAATTAAACGTCCGGTTGTCGTTTCGCCCGTGAACGCGACTTTTGCGATTCGCTCATTTGTCGCTAAAGGTTTTCCGGCTTCGGGACCGAAACCGTTGACGATATTCAAAACTCCGGCGGGCAGAATGTCCTGAATCAATTCCATCAAAACCATAATGCTCGCGGGCGTTTGTTCGGCAGGTTTGACAATCGTGCAGTTTCCCGCCGCCAACGCCGGAGCCATTTTCCAAGTCGCCATCAAAATCGGAAAATTCCAAGGGATAATCTGCGCGACAACGCCCAAAGGTTCTTTGATATTGAGCGAAACCGTGTTCGCGTCAAGCTCCGTCGCGCCGCATTCTTCTGCCCGAATTACGCCCGCGAAATAACGAAAATGGTCAACCGCCAGCGGCAAATCCGCTGCCATTGTTTCCCGAATCGGCTTGCCGTTGTCCCAAGTTTCGCACCGCGCCAGAAGTTCAAGGTTTTCCTCGATTTTGTCGGCGATTTTCCACAAAAGATTGCTGCGGGTTGTCGCCGAAGAATTGTTCCATTCGGGCGCGGCTTTATGTGCCGCGTCAACCGCAAGTTCGATGTCTTCGGCAGTCGAACGGGCAACTTTTGTAAAAACTTTGCCGTCAACCGGCGAAATTACGTCGAAGTATTCGCCGTTTTTCGGCGCGATAAATTCGCCGCCGATGAAATTGTTGTATTGTTCTTTGAATTTTGGTAATTCAAACGATTTTGCTTGTTGTGCCATAATTTTTTGCTCCTTTACAAAGTAGAATTAGCCAAAAGGAATTTTCGGATGTTGAAATAGATTTTGGTGAAACTTATTTTAGCATTTTCACTTCTGCAATTACTAAAATACGAAAGAGAAAACCGCCGCAATGCGGCGGCGATAAAACAATATACAGCTAAATTCAGCGATGAAAGCGGCTATTTATCTTGCTGTTTGACTGATAAATCAGTTGACTGCTCCGGCGTTTTATCCGGCGGCGCATTTTCAAAGCGGAGCGGCGGAAAGCCGACAATATCGTAAGTTGACGACGCGATGCCGATGCCGTTTGCGTCAAAGTTTTGCAGCATATCGCGGCTGATATTATTTTTGACTTCGCGGATTTGATGCTCGCCGACGATGAAGCGCACGGTTAATTCGAGCCAATTATCGGTGATTCGGTAAAAGACTTTCGGCTCGAAATCTTGGACGTTGACGAAGTAATCCTTTTCCAATTTTTTGACCGATTCCTGACTAACCTGCGAAATATCCAGAATATATCTTTTCGTCGCCGCGAGCATTATTTCTTCGGTTTTGCGGCGGTCGGTTTCGTATGTAATCGGAATCGAAATTTCTTCCCAGATAAACGGAAAATCGCGCGTGTAATTGTAAATCGGCTCGTCGAAAATTTTGTTGTTGGCGACCGTTACGATGCGCCCCGTAAATTGCCGGCTTTTAACCCACATCGCCGGATCAGCCGCTTGGACGGTCGGCGGCTGTCCCATTTCCATAATCGTCGTTTGAATAAAACCGAGACCAATGACATCGCCGCGCACGCCGCCCATCGAAATTCTATCGCCGACGGTGAAATTTCTGCCGCGCAAAATGACGATGTAACCGGCGATTGACGAGATGACTTTTTGCAAGGCGAAGGCGAGTCCGGCGGTAACTAATCCGGCGGCGGTTGCAAGGCGCGTCGGGTCGTTAAACCAGATTGACGCGACGATGATGACTAACAAAAGCGCGGTCAAGACGCTGATGCCCTGTTTTGTCCAAAAGCGCGCGCGTTCAAATCGTTCGCGGCTTAAAATGAATCCGACAAACGTCCGCAGAACAATACCGAAAAGCAGAATGGCGAGAATAAATATAACGGTCAGCAATAATTTTTGAGCGTTTTCCTGATTGATGCCGATGAATTTGATTCCGAAAATTTCCATAAATTTTAGTGAATTTCTGGTGAGCAGCCGAATGAAGAAAATATCAAAAACGGAAACGTCAAAATCAATCAACCGCGCCGACGATTCCCATTTTCGCGCAGACGTTCCGCAAGGTTTCACGCGCAATCGCACGGGCTTTTTCCGCGCCGTTTTTCAGAATGGATTTCAAATCTTCGTCCGTATAATTTTTGACTCGTTGCTGAAAAGGCTTTAAGAATTCGATGACGGCTTCGGCGATTTCGGTTTTGAAATGCCCGTAGCCTTTGCCTGCGAAATTCGCTTCGCACTCTTCGGCGGTTTTGCCGGTCATCAGTTGATAAATCGTCAGCAGATTATTGATTGCCGGACGCGATTCGTCGAATTTTATTTCAGTTCCCGAATCGGTTACGGCGCGTTTGATTTTTTTTGTAACCGTGTCCGCGTCGTCCAATAAAAATATCGAGCCGCTCGCGTTTTCGTCCGATTTTGACATTTTCTTTTCCGGCTCTTGCAGCGACAAAATCTTTGCGCCGACGGGCGGAATAAAAGCGTCGGGAATTTTGAAGGTTTCGCCGAAATCGCGGTTAAACCTTTCCGCCAAATCGCGCGTGAGTTCGAGATGTTGTTTTTGGTCTTGTCCGATTGGAACGAGGTCGGTTTTGTAAAGCAGAATATCGGAAGCCATCAAAACCGGATAAGTAAAAAGCCCGACGCTCGCCCGTTGTGTTTCTCTTTCTCTTAGCATATCTAGCAAATCTGCATAAGGCGGCACTAAATCAGAAGTCGTGAAAGGACGATTCTTTAGCATTTCGTTTAACGCATCTCTTATTCGCCTTATGTCGTCTTCGGTTGTTATACGCGTCAACTTTTGAGATTTATCCTTAAACTGCGTCATTCTCTCCAATTCGCCCATTCGCGCAACGCTGTTTAAAACCCACGCTAATTCTGCGTGTTCCGAAACGTCGGATTGAATAAAAATCGTTGAAACTTCCGGGTCAACGCCCGAAGCCAAATAAATTCTGGCTAAGTCCAAAGTTTTTTGTTTTAGAGTTTCAGGATTCTGCGGCAGAGTAATCGCGTGCAGATTGACGATGCAGAAAAAACTTTCGTATTCGTTTTGCAGATTGACCCAATTTTTCAACGCGCCGAGGTAATTGCCGATATGAAGATTTCCGGTCGGCTGCATTCCGCTGAAGATGCGTTTTTTCATACATTTTTAGGAAAGCAAATAAATCAATCCGATATAAAAAGGCGTGATGACCCATGTAAAAACTCCGATATAAATCAACGCCATCAAAATCAAAAAGCCGTATTGTTCGAGCAGATTCAAAATCGGCTCAAAGCTCGCGGGCAAAAATGTCGAGAGAATTTTGCTTCCGTCGAGCGGCGGAAACGGCAGTAAGTTGAAAACGAAAAGCGATAAATTTAAAAGCATCAAATCGCCGACGAAAATCGAAAGCGGATTTTGACTGTTGCCGAAAAAGTCACGAATGCCGAATCCCTGCGTCATCATAATTTTCGCCAAAATGAAGCCGATTATCAGCAAAATCAAATTCGCCAAAACTCCGGCGATGGAAACCATCACGTTTGCCAATTTGAAGTTCGTCCATTTGCGCGGATTGACCGGAGTCGGTTTGCCCCAGCCGATCAGCGGAATCGAGCCTAACGCACCGCCCACCGCGCCGAAAATGAAGGAAATAATCGGAATCAAAAGCGTTCCAATCGGGTCGGTGTGCGCGACCGGATTTAAGGTTACGCGACCGAGCATATACGCCGTGTCGTCGCCGAATTTGTGCGACATCCAAGCGTGTCCGGCTTCGTGCGCGGAAATCGCCAAAAGCAGCACGACCATATAAATCAAAAGATGACTGAATAAATTTAAAATATCAATATCGCCCATTTTTGCTCCGTGTTTTCGTTTAGAGTTTGAATAAAAATTTGAACTCCAAACGTCTGTTTATAAATATCAAAACAAACAAAATTTGTTGTCTTTGCAGTTAAATTGTGCCATTCTTTTAGCACAAAGCAAAGCAGGGAAAATTACGACGACGAATTGCAGGCGAAAGAAAATTTCAACTTGCGATTTGAAATATAAAATTTAGATTTTGCAATCTGGATTTCGGATATGAATAATCACATCGTTTGCATCGCCAGCTATTTTAAGGGCAATGAGTTTTACGAAGAATGCGCCGAGCGAGGCTGGCGTGTTACGCTCGTTACGCACGAAAAATTGTTGGACGAAGCGTGGGCGTGGACGAGTTTGAGCGCGGTCAAAACCGTCGGCGGCGAGGCGACGCAGGAAGATTATATTCGCGTCGTAACGAACATCGCGGGCGGCGACGCGATTGATAAAATCGTCGGCATTGACGAGTTCGACGTGCTGACCGCCGCCAAAGCCAGAGAGCATCTGCAAATCGAAGGCTTGAGCGGTTCGTATCTGCTTCGATTCCGCGATAAATTGCGAATGCGAAAAACAGCAAGCGCGGCAAATCTGCCTTGCCCGGAATTCGTCGGCGCGTTTAATTCAAAAGAAATTCAAAACTTTTTAGAAATTGTTCCCGCGCCCTGGATTATCAAGCCGCGCACGGAAGTCAACGCCTTCGGAATAAAAAAATGCGAACGGGCGGAACAGGTTTGGGAGACCTTAAACGATTTTGACGCGCGGCATACCTGGCGCGACCATCCTTCGCAATTTTTAATCGAACGCTTTATCGAAGGCAAAGTTTTTCACGTTGATTCGGTTGTCGCCGGCGGCAGAATCGTCGCTTCCGGCGTGAGCGAATACGGACAGCCGCCCTTGAAAGTGTCGCATCAAGGCGGCGTTTTCACGACCGGCACCGTCGCTTATAAATCGAAAGAGCGGCGCGAATTGGAAAAGCTGAACAAACAACTATTGAAAAGTTTCGAGTATGAAAAAGGCATCGCTCACGCCGAATTTTTGCGTAGCGAACGGGACGGAAAATTTTATCTTTTGGAAGTTGCGGCTCGCGTCGGCGGCGCGTATATCGCTGACGTTTTGGAACACGCAAGCGGACTGAATCTCTGGCGCGAATGGGCGAAACTGGAAATCGCATCAAAGGAAAATCCATACCAAACACCGAAACTTCGCCAAGATTACGCGGCGGTTGCGCTCTGTTTGGCAAACACGGATGCGCCCGACACATCGCATTACGCGGACAAGGAAATCGTCTATCGCGTGTCAAAACCGAGACACGCCGGTTTGATTTTCCACGCCGCGACGCGCGGGCGAATTGACGAGCTTTTGGAAATTTACACGACGCGAATGGCGCAGGATTTTCTCGCCGTCGTGCCGATCAAAGAACGCCACGACGTTTGATAAAAAAAGCGGAAAATCAAAATTTGAACTTTGCCTTTCGCCTCTCTTTTTTCTTATCCTTACAATTTCATCTATGGTTTCCGAAGCCGCATTACAGAAAAATTCGCCCGACATTTTAGAACACCGGCTAAATAAATTTTTCCCCGAACTGCTCGAATTCGATTCGACCGAAGCATTGGAAAATTCCGCCGTCTATCAAAAGGTAAAAACGGAAGTCGAAAGAATTCTAAACGCCGTCGCGCAGGAAAATTTCGCCTCGCAAATCTTGTCAGAATCGTCTGCGTCGGCGGGCGATCTTTCCAAAATCGTTCACGCGCTCGCGTGGAACATCGAGCGCGGAAACCGCTTTGACGGAATCGTTTCCGCGCTCGAAAATCACGACAAATTAAAAAACAAAGATTTGCTTTTGCTGACCGAACTCGATTACGGAATGGCGCGAAGCGCGAACCGTTTTGTGGCGCGAGATTTGGCGCGAGAATTAAAATTAAATTACGCTTTCGCGCCGTGTTATATCGCTCTGCAAAAAGGAAGCGGCATCGAAGAACACGCGGCGGGCGAGAATACGAAATCGCTTCACGGCTTGGCGATGTTTTCAAAATATCCGTTGAAAAATATTCACTCCGTTCCGCTTCCGAACGGCAAGGATAAAATGTTCGGCAAGGAAAAACGGCTCGGATATTTACGCGCTTTGATTGTCGAAATCGAACACGCGGCGGGCGATTTTCGCGCCGTAACGCTCCATCTCGACGCGCATTCTTCCCGCAGACATCGGCGACTGCAAATGAAAATTGTGCTTGATTATCTCGAAACGCTTCCGCCCTTGCCGACGATTATCGGCGGCGATTGGAACACGACGACGTATAACGCGCAAAGCGCGAATCACGCGATTGCCGGTTATTTTCGGCGCGTCGCAATGGGCGTAAAAAACGTCGTCAAAAATCATTATCCGCATCCCGACCGATATTTCGAGCGCGGGCTTTTTCAAGAATTGGAACGGCGCGGCTTCGATTATAAAAATCTCAACGAAGCGGGCGCGGGAACTCTGCATTACGATATGGAAAACGCCGCCTATAACACGAATCTCGGCGATTGGGTGCCGCAATGGTGTTTTCCGTTTATTTTTTGGGCGGCGCGTCGAGTCGGCGGAAGAGTCTCGGCGCGGCTCGATTGGTTTGCGGGAAAAGGAATCGAAGCGAAGGGAAAACCGCAAACCGTCGGAAATCTGATTGACGCGGAAAATATTCCGCTCTCAGATCATGACGCGATTACTTTGGACTTTGCGCCGTTAAAAAGTTAGACTTTACCAAATCAGATACCAATTCCAAAAGACATTGGACATTGGACTTTAGACTTTAGACTTGGAGAATAAAATGCCGGAAGTAGCCTTTTGCCAGACAATCAGTTTTAATGCCGATAACTTTGAATACGAAACCGTCAATCACGAAAACGGCAACGCGACGATGATTAAATTCGAGATTGATTACACCCGTTACAGTCCGGGCGATGTGGTCGTCGTTTTATCAAACGACGAAATAGTTTTTCACGGCATTATCGGAAAAATCGAAGACGACTGCGCCTACGCCTATGATCCGAAAGGCTCGCTTTTACCGGCGACGACTCAATAATTATTCCCGCTTTCAAACCGACAGAGATTTGACAGTTCGGCAATAGATTTTTATCATTAAAATTCGCTTGTGGGGCAGTAGCTCAGTTTGGCAGAGCGCAGCGTTCGCAATGCTGAGGTCAGGGGTTCGACCCCCCTCTGCTCCACCAATCTTTTCAATAACTTACGGCAAGCCGCTCGCTTGCCGTTTTTGTTTCGTTACCAATACGTTACTAAAATCCGAATTTTCATCTAAATTTTCAACCGCTCGTCTTAAAGCAACGTCAGTTGCATGTGTGTAACGAGCGGTCATCCGAATATCCGAATGACCTAGTATTTTCATGAGCGTAAAGGCATCGGCTCCCGCATCAGCCATTCGAGTTGCGGCGGTATGACGCAAATCGTGAAAACGAAAATCTCCGATACTCGCCTCGTCTGCCGCGCGGCGAAAGCCCTTTTTGATGTTGTCGAGTCGCCTGCCGGTTCTCGGACTCGGAAAGACAAATTCACTCGTCCGCTTTAAGCCGCCGAGAAGCATTCTGACGGTCCGGTTCATCGGCACGATTCTTTTTTTATCCGACTTGCTTTCCCGCACTTGAACGAATCCGCGAGTAAAATCCACATCGAACCATTTGAGATTGAAAATCTCGCCGCGCCGCAGTCCCGTATGCAGGGCGACGACGACGATTTGTTTAACTAACTCGTTGCCGCTTAACGCCGCAAAAAGCCTTTCTTCCTCTTCGGTTGATAAAACACGCACCCGTTCGTTGTTCGTCCGTAGTTTCCGAACCCGGCTGCACGGATTTGCTTCAACGAGTTCCGCGTCAAACGCCAGCGAAAAAATCTTTGATAAAACGCTCAAACTGCGATTAACCGTTGCCGGACGGCGCAGTCTTTTGTTTTTCGTAGGTTGATTGAGCCGCTCCTGTTTGAATTGTTCGATCATCGGCGACGTTATTTGCCGCAGGGTTTTGTTTTTAAACGCCTCGATTAGAACGCGACAAGCCAACACGTCGTCATAAAACGATTTCTTATTGGCTTCCGAGTAGGGCAGAAACGTCTCGATCACAAAATCCTCAAAGCGTTTGTCTGGTTTCGCATCAAAGCCGTAGGCTTGTTTGAAGACCGAATTGAAAATTACGGCTTCGGCGGCTCCGGCTTCCGTTTTCGTGCGGGCGAACTTCAGAGTTCTGATAATTCGCTCGCCGTTGTAATAAAAATCACAGACCCATTTGCCTGTGTCCTTTCTTCGTCTAACTGTCATTTTGCCTCCTCGCGCCGTGTGCAAAGTGGCACACTCATTTTACTCCAAATTGAGCAGTTTCCGGTAACGCGCATCCTGCTTCTTTTTGCTTTTCGGCGGATTTTTTTCAATCTTCAAAGGCGAGAGCTTAACCGATGCTTTTCTCTTGCCGGAAAGATCGTATTTCCCAATTAGAACTATCTCGTCGCGGTCAAAGCGGTATTCGCGCCCGACTCGGTAAAATGGAACTCTGCCTTCCCGAATCCAGCGATATAGTGCCGACGGACTGATGCTTAAAAATTCGCTCGCTTCAATCAGAGTTAGTCTCTGCCCGCTTTTCCTTTCGCGCTTTTTGGAGTTCGTTTCGTCGGGCGCGGCTAATTCACGCAGAAATGTCAGCAGTCCGCTTAAACCGAATGCTTTTACTTTGTCTTGCCGCCCGATTGGAACATCCGAGCGCAGTTTCGTATTTAAGATGGGAAGTTTTTTTTGATTGGAAACAACCACGACCGCGTAATCGTAACCCGCCGCCAGACACTTCAGGACGTTTTTCGTTTCGTAATCAGCCGTCGAAGTAACCGAAACTTCACAGGCGATTTTAAGATTTTCTTTTTCAAGCGCAACGTCAACAAAGCCAGTGCCTTCAAGGACGCTTTTTTCAATCTCAACTTGAAAGCCGTAACTTTCTGCCATTCGTTTAACGACGGCTTGGAGTTCCTGATGATGTCGCCCGCCGCGCCCGTTATTGACTTGAACACGGCTTTCGCCGCTCGCCGCCGTTTGACCGGATGGAATTTCTTTGACGATTTCATTTCTTCGGTTTTCCGGCGAAACGCTTTGCGCCGGCTGGATTTTTTCGACAGCCCCGGAGACTTGCCGCCATCTTTGATTTTCCGCCTCGGCATCCGCTTTCGGCGCGGCGTAAAGTTTTCGCGTTTGTTCGATAACGGCTTTTCTTCTTCGCTCGGCGATTTCCGGTTTGACCGCCTCGAGCGGAAAGGTTTTCAAATTAAAATCGTAACGGCTTTGCTCAAATCGGCAAATGGCTTCGCCGACTCCGAGATTTTTCAAATGCTCGGCGGTAAAGAACGAAAATCCTTTGGCTAACTTTTCCGCATCCGTGTCGCTGCGGAAGCAAACTCGCGCGTAACAATTGGTCATCACACCGCTCAAAATATCTGTGTCGCGGCGCGTAATTTGCTGCGTGGCTTGATGAGAGGCGAGCAAACCGATGCCGTATTTACGCGCTCCCGAAAGCAGCAGCGACATACTGGGAACGAGAAAATGATGCGCTTCGTCAATG
>JBPCMK010000039.1:0-7112 GCA_051002375.1 Pyrinomonadaceae bacterium
GATTATTATCGAACACGACGGCAAAACAATTCTCGTTGACACTTCCGCCGACTTTCGCCAGCAGGCTTTGCGGGCAAAAATAAAAAAGCTCGACGCTGTTTTGATCACGCATTGCCACGTTGACCACGTTTTCGGAATGGACGACATTCGCCCGCTCAATTTCCGCTACGGCGCGATGCCGATTTACGCCGACGCGAATGCGTGGAAAGATTTACGCCGCATTTTCCAATACATTTTCGAGCCTAATCATTTCGGCGGCGGTTTGCCGCAACTCGTTCCGCACACCATCGAAAAAAACGCGCCGTTTTGTTTCAGCGAAAATTTATTAGTTATGCCGCTCGAAGTCATTCACGGCAAACTTCCCGTTATCGCTTACCGATTCAACGATTTCGCCTACGCGACGGATTTGAATTTCATTCCCGAAGACGCGATGGACGGCTTGCAGGATTTGGACGTTTTGGTTTTAGACTGCGTGCGAATCAAACCGCACGCGACGCATTTGGGTTTATACGAAGCATTAGAATATATCGAAAAGCTCAAGCCGAAACGCGCATATTTAACGCATCTGAATCACGACGTTTTATACGAACGCGATTCAAGACTTTTGCCGGATAATGTTTGGTTTGCTTATGATGAGTTGATTGTCGAATAGATATGAAAGAAATTATTTTTCGCCAAGCGACGCGCGAAGATTTGCCCGCAATCGTCCGAATGCTCGCTGATGATTTTCTCGGCGCGACGCGCGAACGATATGAAACGCCTTTACTGGAAAGTTATGTCAAAGCGTTTGAAGAAATCGAAGCGGACAAAAACAATGAATTGATTGTGGCGGAAATAGAAGGCGAAGTTGTCGGGACTTTGCAAATCACGTTCACGCCGTCAATCAGTTTTCAGGGCGGCAAACGCGCGACTGTCGAATCGGTCAGAGTTGACGGTAAATTTCGCGGGCGCGGCATCGGCAAAGAATTGATGCGTTGGGCAATCAATCGGGCGCGGGAAGAAAATTGTTTCGCCGTGCAGTTGACGACTAACAGCGAACGGCGAGACGCGCACCGCTTTTATGAGAATCTCGGATTCAAAGGCTCGCATCTCGGAATGAAACTTTATTTGAAATGAAAATTTTTCACGGAACGGAAAACGCCAACATTTCGCGCCCGACGGTTTTGACTTTGGGCGTTTTTGACGGGCTGCATCTCGGACATCAAAAAATTATGCAGACGGTCGTTGAACGCGCACAGAAGATAAATGCCGTGCCGACCGCGATAACATTCGACCCGCATCCGCGTTCGGTTCTTTACCCGGAATCCGCGCCGCCGCTGCTGCAAACGCTCGACCAAAGGCTTGCCGCGCTGGAAGTTTTAGGCATCAAACAGGCAATCGTCATCAGGTTCAGCAAAGATTTTGCCGCGCAGGAAGCGGAAACTTTTCTGCGCGAAATCGTTCACGACCGGCTTCAGGCGCGGGAAGTTTATCTCGGCAAAGGTTTTGAATTCGGCAAAAATCGCGGCGGCAATATCGAACTGCTGAGAAAAATGAGCGCGGAACTCGATTTTGCGGCGGACGAAGTTGACGAAGTTCGCCTGAATAATCAAAGAATCAGTTCATCAAAAATCCGCGAGCTTCTCAAAGACGGCAAGGTTAATCGCGCCCGCCGAATGCTCGGCAGACCTTACGGCGTGGAAGGCGTGATTATTCGCGGCGACCGGCGCGGACACACCATCGGTTTTCCGACCGCCAATCTCAAACCGAAAAACCGCGTCATACCGCGTTACGGCGTTTATGCGACGGCGACTTTAATCGGCGAAAAATGGCGGCGCGGCATCACGAATATCGGCGTGCGCCCGACTTTCGGCGACGAAGCCGAGCCTTCGATTGAAACTTACGTTTTCGATTTCGACGGCGATTTATACGGCGACGTTCTGCGCGTCCGCTTTCTGCATCGTATTCGTGATGAAAAAAAATTTGGCGGCATCGAAGAATTAAAGGCGCAAATAGAAAAAGATTCGACGCACGCGCTAAACTACTTCAAGCGTTTGGGCGTAAAGAATTCTTTGAGCATCGTGTGAAAACGCCGGATTGTGAATTTTTTTGCAAACCGAATCGTTTTTTGTGATTCTAAATAAACTTATGCAAAACGATTTGGCGACGACCGACGAAATTAAAAATTTGACGCTTCAAAAAACACCGATTGAACCGATTATTGAAAACGGCAACGGCGTGTCCGCGCTTACGCCGACGAAAAATCTGCCGATTGCAAAACAAATTTCCAACGAACAGTTAATCGCCGAAGAAAAATTTCTCATCGAACGAGAAACCGAAATCGAGCGAAATTACGAAGGCTTTCGCGGATATTTGCGGCTTTTTCACGTTTCGCGCGTGATCGGAATGTTGTCGCTTTATCTTTATCTCGACCAATACGATTTGCATCACGAACAATCTCAAAAGCAAGCCGAAGCGCGATTGGCGACGGCGAAAAGATTAACGTGGCTGGCAGTTTTGGGCGAGCGGTTTCATCGAATAAATCTTTGGTTTTTTCATCAATTCGTTTTACTGCTTCGATGGTTTTTCATCGGCGGCGAAGCGAACAAAGAACTCAATCAGGAAAAACAAGCCGTTTGGCTGAAAGAAAATCTGATAAATTTAGGTCCGACGTTTATCACAATCGGGCAGTCTTTGGGAACACGCGCCGACCTTTTGCCTTTGCCGTTTGTCAAAGCGTTGGGCGAATTGCAAGACAATGTGCCGTCGTTTCCGAATGCGATTGCGTTTGCGCGAATCGAAAAAGAACTCGGCAGAAAAATCAACGAAGTTTATGAAGAATTTGATGTCGAACCGATTGCGGCGGCAAGTTTGGGACAAGTTTATCGCGCCAAACTTTTCACGGGCGAAGAAGTCGCCGTCAAAGTTCAGCGTCCGAATCTGCAAAGCATTATCAAAGGCGACATCGAAATTTTGCGAAAAGTTACAAAATTCGCCGAACGATTTCCGTCTTTAAATGAAAACGCGGATTGGGCGGGAATGCTGCGCGAGTTTGACGAAACCGTTCACGAGGAAATGGATTACGCGGCGGAAGGTCGCAATGCCGAACGCTTTAGCGAGAGTTTTAAGGATTGGACAAACGTCCACGTCCCGAAAATTTACTGGAACGCGACGACCGAAAAAGTTCTCACGATGGAGTTTATTCACGGCACGAAAGTTACGGCTTTGGAAGAACTAAAAGCCGAAAATGTGTCGCCGGAAAAAGTCAATCGTCTTTTAATCAGAACTTATCTGAAACAACTTTTGGAAGACGGATTTTTCCACGCCGATCCGCATCCGGGAAATCTTTTGGTGATGCCCGACGGCAGATTAGCGTTTTTCGATTTCGGAATGGTCGGCAGAATCACGCCGCAGTTGCAGTCGAAAATGATTGACGCATTTTTCCACGTCGTCGCCAAAGACCCGGCGGGAATCGCGCAGGATTTGATTGACCTCGATTTTATGAAACCCGGCTCGAATCCCGACATCGTGCGCCCGGTCGTTGAAAAAATGTTTCAGTTTCATCTGAATTTGAAATTAAAAGAAGTAAATTTTAAAGAGTTGACTTACGATTTAGCCGACGTGATGTATGATTATCCGTTTCGTCTGCCGTCGAATTTCACATACATTATGCGTGCGCTGATGACGCTCGAAGGCATCGGCATTATCACCGACCCGGAATTTAATTTCTTTGAAACGGCGAAGCCTTACGCCAAAGAATTTATGTTCAAACGCGAAGGCAAAGATTTGCGTAAAATGCTGACCGAC
The DNA here is from genome assembly GCA_051002375.1 of Pyrinomonadaceae bacterium. GTDB lineage: Bacteria > Acidobacteriota > Blastocatellia > Pyrinomonadales > Pyrinomonadaceae. The sequence goes on from JBPCMK010000039.1 coordinate 3,787, forward strand.
AAACTTCTCGGACGCGACACCGAAGACGGCAAAATTGATTGGGACAGAAGCTGGAAATTGGCGAAGATGGCGTTTAAGACGGTTTTCAATACGAACAAATAAAATTATGAAAATCTATGCGTTGGTGATTTTGTTGTTTTCTTTTTTACAAATTAACGCTCAAAAAGCTGAAATGAAAAATCAAAATCGAACTCGAATCGCGCACGTCGCAAAAGATTTTCCCGTCAGCGAATTCGACAATAAATCTTGGGAAAGTGCAAAGGAAATTTCGATTGAAAATTATTGGTCGGGCGAAAATGCGCCGAACGGACGACGCGCGAAGGCGAAAATGCTTTGGTCTGATTCCGCGCTTTACGTTCGATTTGAAGCGAATCAAAACGAGCCTTTAATTGTCAGCGAAAAGCCGAATTTAAAAACGAAAACGCGCGGGCTTTGGGACAGAGACGTTTGCGAAATTTTCGTCGCGCCTAACGCGCGGGATTTCCGGCATTATTACGAATTTGAAATCGCGCCGACGGGCGAATGGATTGATTTGGGAATTTATCAAATGCCCGACAAACGCGAAACCGATTTCGATTATAATTCGGGAATGCAGTCAGCCGCGAGAATCGAAAAGAATAAAATCGTAATGGCGATAAAAGTCGAATGGAAAGCCTTCGGCAAATCTCCGAAAGCGGGCGATGTTTGGATGGGAAATCTTTTTCGGTGCGTCGGCAGAGACCCGACGCGCGGCTATCTCGCGTGGCAGGCGACCAGAACGAAAGAACCGAGTTTTCACGTTCCCGAAAAATTCGGTGAATTTGAATTTATAAACTAATGCGATTTGCCGCTTTTACAATTCTCGGTTTTGCCGGAATGGAAATTTTTTCCTACGCCGTTCACCGCTTTTTATTTCACGGCATTTTGTGGCGCATTCATCAAACTCATCACCGACCAAATAAATTTTTTCTTGAACTCAACGACATTTTCAGTTTAATCTTCGCGTTTGTTTCAATCGGTTTAATGCTGCTTGCCGAAATGCCTTTGCTCGATTCGCTTTCTTTTCCGGTTGGTTTCGGAATTGCGATTTACGGATTCGTTTATTTCATCACGCACGATTTTTTCACGCATCGGCGTTTCGTTCCCTTTAAATCCGAAAATAAAATTTTGCTGACGATTCGCCGCGCACATCAGCGGCATCATCAAACGGCGGAGAAAATCGGCGTTGAACCGTTCGGATTATTTGTTTTCGATTACTCGAAATTTGCCGAAAAAATCGCGCGAAATAAAAAAGCGGAAGCCGAAGTCTATCAGCCGCCGCTTTGAAATTTTCACGCTCTATTTCTAATCAAGAAGGCGAAGGAACTTTCACCCGTTCGTTTTCGTCGCCCGCCGAAACTTCGACGAAAATCGGCTTCTTTTTTTTGTCTTTGCTCGTCATTGATTTGATTGCGTCCGGCGCGAATTCGACTTTTGCCGACAGCACGCGCGAAACTCTTTTCGGCAAAAGCATCGGCGCGAGACTCGCAATCGAATTTGCCAGACTGACAATATCGCCGCTGCCCGACCAATTTTCCCGAACAACCGATTCGTCCGCGTGATTGAGCAATCTCAAAAGCGTCAGCGCGACGAGATACAAATCGTCAATTTGTCCGAAAAACGGAATAAAGTCGGGAATAAAATCGAGCGGCATAATGACATAAACAATCGCCGCCGCGAACAACGCTTTGTCAACCGCCGAAACGCGCTTGTCAATCAACAGATTGCCCAGAAGTTTAACCATATTCGGCAAAAACATCAGCAGATTTTTCATTCGGTTTTTCGTTTCGGATTTTTTCATTTTGCGCGGTTTGTCCTCTCTCGTCTGCAATCGGCTCATTGTTTTCGCTCCATTTAACATTTATTATTTAACATTCGATTTAATGATAATGAAAATATGATTTTGCAACAAATAAAACAACGCGCCGCCAACGATTTACAGCACATCGTTCTGCCCGAAGGCGAAGACGCTCGCACTGTGCAAGCCGCCGAAATGTGCGCCCGCGATAAAATCGCTCGAATTACTTTAATCGGCGACGAGGAAAAAATCCGCGATGCGGCGCGAACGGCAAATGCGAATCTAAACGGCGTGGAAATTCTCGACCACCGGAAATCGAACGACTTCGGCAAAATGGCGATGCTTTATCACGAATTGCGACGCGCCAAAGGCGTAACGCTCGAAGAAGCCGAAACTGTCGTTAAAGATTCGCTTTTTTACGGCAATCTTCTCGTCCGTGCGGGCAAAGCTGACGGTTCGGTCGCGGGCGCGACGAACGCGACCGCGCACACCGTTCGCGCCGCGATTCAATGCGTTGGCGTTCGCGCCGGATTCAAAACCGTTTCGTCGTTTTTCTTGATGGTCGTCCCCGATGTAAAGTTCGGCGCGGCGGGAGCGATGATTTACGCCGACTGCGGCGTGGTGATTGACCCGACGGTTACGGAACTCGCCGAAATCGCCATCGCTTCGGCTGATTCTTGCCGCGCTCTTTTAAACGTCGCGCCGAAAGTTGCGATGCTTTCATTTTCCACGAAAGGAAGCGCGAAACATCCATTGATTGAAAAAGTCGTCGAAGCGACGAAAACCGTTCGCGCCCGTTTTCCCGAATTAGAAATTGACGGCGAACTCCAAGCGGATGCGGCATTGATTCCATCGGTCGCCGCGTCAAAGGCGCAAGGCTCATCGGTTGCGGGCAAAGCGAATGTTTTAATTTTCCCTGATTTGAACGCGGGCAACATCGCTTATAAATTAACCGAAAGATTAACCGGCGGAACGGCAATCGGTCCAATTCTGCAAGGCTTGGACAAACCTTGCAACGATTTATCGCGCGGCTGCAAAGCCGAAGATATTGTTGACGCGGTGGCGATTACGGCTGTGCAATCACAGGCGCGAAAGATTTAAGTTAAATAGAATCAAAGATACAAAGATGTATCTTAACTTCAACTTCATCTGTCCTTCCACAATCTATAATTTGATGTGAAACAAGATTTTCAGAAGTAACCAAACTTTTAACTGCTTGAATTGTACTGTCTACAAACACAGGTAAATTTTTGCCATATTTTAGTTGTCGTTCGGATTTACTAACCTCATACAAATAAAATAGACAAGAGGATTGTTGAACACTTGGAAATTTTTCTTTTTCATTTGTAACTTCACAAAATCATCATTTATACAATTTCCAAGATAAGTATGTGGACAGAATTATTTTATAAATATTCTGTCCTTAAAATTGATTTTGTATTCTGCCCCTAAATTACTCAAGATTTCCTTAATGGCTGTGGTCAAACTCTCAAATGAAAGATAATCTTTC
>JBPCMK010000040.1:0-38320 GCA_051002375.1 Pyrinomonadaceae bacterium
ACGCCTTCCAACCAATATCGGCAAGTTTCGACGCGGCTTTCGAGCCGGTCTTTCCCTTCCCTTTCCCTTCGCCGCGTCTGAAATTATCACTGAACATAATCGTTTAATATAAAAAGCTGAATAAAAATTTTGAAGTCTGATGCTGTAAATCAATGCTAAGGCTAACAAATTGTGGGGGTTTTTCCAAGTTTTAAAGTTTAACCGGCTACTTTGGAAACATCATATTTATGCGAGACTCTTCCTCCTTTCTTGCAGATTCGCAGGTAATCACGTTTTTTCCGCTCGGCTTTTCACTATCAATAAACGAACATTTATCTTCTTTATAATTTTCTCCGTCAAATTTATATGTTGTTTGATATGAGGAACAGCAGGATGCGTGTTCGACAACTAAAATATCTCGATAACCGTTGGTTGAGTTTTGCTTTGTTTTATACTCAACTCCGAAGCCGTATAATAATTGCTTGTAAGTCTTTCTGTGTTTTCCGTAAATCCAAATCGAACAATTTCCGCTTGCGCCGCAGATAAGAGAACTGTTGCTTCGCACATCGGCTTCCATAATTCCGTCATTGTTCAAGTCTATATTTTCTTTTATATACAAAATGTCATTACAATCTACTGATTTTTTATCTTTAAAGAAATTTCGCGCATCTTCCTCAAAACTCTCATCTTTTCTTAAATCGTTCAGAACGGCAGACAAGATTTTATTATTGCAGGTAAATTCCGTTTTCTTATCATCTGAAGGAGAATCGGAAGCGAGCATTTGCGAATCTTGTTTTTGTATATCGGAACTGATACTACCGCGATTCCTCGTAGAAACATTATTCTCGCTTCTTATATCAACACTCGACACAATATTTTCAGTTTTCCAGTAATACTGAAAAACAAACACCGAACCAATCCCGAAAGCCAACAGCGCAACCGCCAGATAAAAAGTGTAACGACGCATAATTTTATTTCTCCAAAAGCCTGACAAAACCTTCCTGACGAAAATGTTTGTCGGTGGTTAAAGACTCGGCGATTCCACGCTCGCGCATTATGACGAAACTGACGGCATCACAGAGGGAATAATTCTTGTCGGTTCTTTCCCGCAGCAGCGCGACGGATTGGCGGTGCAGAGTTTCATCAACCCAAATTATCCCGACCGTTTCATCTTCCAAAATCAGATGACTAAATTTTATAATTTCACGACGCGGAACGCCGCGAATGTGAGCGAGCGCGGTGTATTCGGCTAAAACGTAGCTCGTCGTCAAACGGCTTGCCGCCGCGTCGTAAAGCGAAACGGCTTGAAGGTGATGTTTGTCGGCTCTGTCGTAAAGACTGAAAAAGCCGGACGTATCAACCAGTATTTTATTCATCGTCGTGCGTGTCGGCATACGCCCGCGCTAAATCGGCATCAATCTGCTCGTTGTCGGACGAATGCGGATTGCCGCTGCTCCAACTGCCGAACAATTCTCTAATGCCGCCCGCGCTTTTCGCTTCGCCGTTTGTTTCCGGTTGATTTGAAATATCGTTAATGATGAGCGCGGCGAGTTTGAGCCGCTCCTTCTCGCCCAATGGTAAAATTTGCTGCCGATAAACTTCTTGAATTGTGCTTGGCATATTTTTAACCTCGCATTTATTTTAACAGAAAATCTCGTTCAGCTTAATTTTCACGTTTTGCCGTGCCGTATAAATAATGGTCGTGGTTGTGAGCTAAATCGGTAATGTCAGCATCAATCTGATTTTCCTCGATTGCCGCAAACAATCTTTCCCAATCGCTTTCTTCGTTCGCCGGTCGTTCGTCAATCAACGTAATAATTACTTCTTTGCCTTCGTAAGAATCGCCAAGCGGCTCAATCGGCAAAACCGCGCCGTTGTGAACTTTTCCTTTAACTTCTAACATAATTTCAACTCCCGACAGTATTTTACAATTAAAGCGCGTCAATCCCGAAAGCCGAAAGCGCAGCAGCCAAATAAAATGTGTAACGACACATAGTTTTATTTATCACAATGATAATTTTAAGCAACACGGCGCGTAATTACAATGATTTTTCGTGTTGTCGCCGATGAATATTTTCAGATTATCAAACGCGCTCATCGGCGTTCGATGTTTTCACATCAGATTACAAAGAAATCTTTTGTGATTACTCGATGCGCGTGGGGGATTATCAAATAATCTCTTTCGATTTCTTGATTATCTGTCGAGATTACGTTTTGCGTTCGGAAGATTAGCGAATAATCTTGTCGGATTATTCGATAACAAAGCCGGATTTCACTATTGCTGTTATTCGTCAGAAAGATTTTTCTTTACTTTTCCCTGATATTTCTTTATATTAGCGGCGTTTCAATTCCGAAACAAAGCTCTCTTCTCATTGAAGTCTGCTTATCTTATTCAAACTTACTTTACAGGAGATAAAAAGATGGCAAATAACAAAACGAAACGTCTGCGCCCGATTATCTTACAGGAAGATTTGGATGCATACTCCGCGCTGCTGGCAATTACCAATTACAATCCGAGCAATACGGTTTATAAAATAGCGGACGTAACCGCCGCGAAAACCGCGAAGGACGGCAATCAAACCGTCGAGGTGCAAAAGAAAGCCGAATCGGATGCCGCCCGCGATGATGCGACGGCTTCCGAATGGGACTTTCACGATATGATTCTCGGCGTAAAAGAACAAGTCAAAGCGCAGTTCGGCGCGAGTTCAAACGAATTCGCTTCGCTCGGAATGAAGAAAAAAAGCGAATACAGAACAGGTCAGCGTAAGCCGAAAAACCCGCCGAATAATTAATTATAGTCGAGCAAAATCAGTTTCGGGAATTTAATTCGGAACGGATGAAAGATGAAAGATCGCAGATGAGAGATAAAATCTATCAGCTATCAACTATCCGTTATCAGTTATTCCGAATTTTAATCTCGAATAATTGTCAATGACATAAACGGTTAAGAGTAACGCCTGAAGACGTTACTCTGAACTTTAGATTTATTACTGAGAACGCAGAATGGCGAGCGGTTTTCTAAACAAAACGTCGAAGCTCGCCGCCGCGCCGACGAGCATTACGAGCAGAGCCGTTATTAAAATTCCGATGACGGTTAATCGCGCGTCGAATTGCCATTCGATTAGAAACAGATATTTCGCAGCGACATAAGATAAAATTACGGCGAAGGTCGCGCCGATGATTCCCGCTAAAATCCCTAAAAGTCCGTATTCGCCGAAAAGAATCGCGGCTAAAGTCCAGCGTTTCGCGCCGAGCGTTTTTAAGATGGCGTTTTCGTAAATCCTTTGCGATTTGGTGAGCGCAATCGAGCCGATTAAAATTAACATTCCGCTTAAAATGACGAAACCGCCGACGAAGGAAATCGCTAAGACAAAATTGTTGATGAGCTTTTGCACGGCGGCGATGATGTCGGCGACATCGAAGATTTGGACGTTCGGAAATTCGTCTATGATTTGTCGCTGCAATCTGGCGCGGTCGGTTTCCGACATTCTTTTGAGAACCGTGGCGACGAATGTTTGCGGGGCTTTTTCCAGAGTTCCCGGTCGAAAGACGAAGACGAAAGCCGTGCGCGTGTTGCGTAAATCGAGCTTGCGGATGTTGGCGACGCGAGCCGGAATTTTTCTGCCCGAAATGTCGAACGTAATCCAATCGCCCGCTTCGACGTTTAATCTTTTCGCCATATCTTCTTCGACCGAAACTTCCGCTTCGTTTGAATCGCTTTCGCCTTTCCACCAATCGCCCGCGATGATTGTTTCGTTTTCGTCAAGTTCCCGCCGGTATGTGATGGCGAATTCGCGCCCGATTTGTCCTTGCTGCTGACGAACTTCGCGGTTTTCGTAATCGAACGGCTTGCCGTTTATCGCGGCGATTCGAGCGCGGACGGTCGGGACGACTTGCACGGCTTCGCCGGAACGCGCTTCGACGATTTGTTTTAGCGCGTCAATCTGGCTTTTTTGAATGTCTATAAAAAACAAGCTCGGCAATTTCTGATTGCGCGTGAAATCGAATTCGCGGACGAGATTCGCCTGCAAAGATTGAACGGCGAGAACGACGAACGCGCCCAAACCGACGGCGAGCAGAATAATGCGCGTTTGATTGCCCGGACGATACAGCGAATTGACGGCTTGCGCGACGGCAAACGAGCCGAAGTTTTTGAATTTTTTTAATATCCACGTCAGCGCGACTGCCGCGAAATATAAAAATAAACTCGTCGCGCCCAAACCGATTAAAAAAATCGCGCCGACTTTTACTGAGCCTGCCTGCCACGCCGCCACGCCGAGCAAACCGATTAAAGAAACCGCGCCGAATGTAAATTTTGTCCAATCGAGACGGCGCATTTTTTCATTCGTTTCGTCGCGCAGCAGAAGATTCGGTTTGATCGTCCGAACTTGAAGCAGCGGCAGCGCGGAAAAAAGCAGCGAGATTAAAATGCCCAAAAGAACGCCTTGCCACGCGACTTGAAAATGCACGGCGTAGCTCATAGATTTCGGCAGCGCGTCGCCGAATCGCCAACTCGCAAACCACAAAGTTATTTGCGCCAAAACCACGCCGAACAAACTTCCAAAAAAACCGAGCGTCAGAATTTGCAAAAGATAAACCGTGATAATGCGCGTTCCGCTTGCGCCGAGACATTTCAAAACGGCGATTGATTTGCGTTTCTGCTCGACGAAAACCCGCGCCACATTCCATACGCCGACACCGCCGAGAACCAAAATTAAAAGTCCTGTCAAGGAAAGATAATTTTCGGTTTTGTTAAACTGCTCGTTCAGATTTTCCTGCGTCTCCCGATAAGACTGAACGGTCAAAGTCGTGCCTTTCAATGCTTCACGCAGATTATTTACGACCGCCGTCGGATTGTCCGACGCGCGGTAAAGAATGCGATGGCGCACGCGGCTGTTTTTCGTCAAACCGGCATCGTCAAACGCTTTTTTTTCGATGAAAACTCGCGGTCCGAGACGAAAGCCGCTCGCGCCGCCCGGCTCTTCGTCAAACGTCGCGCGAATCTGGAATTCAGCGTCGCCGATGCGAATTTTGCCGCCGATTTTGACGTTCAATCTTTCCAGCAAAACAAACGCGACGACCGCGCCGTGGTTTTCAAGTAACTTGTAATCAAATCGTTTGCCGTTCGACAAAATAAAATCGCCGACGAGCGGAAATTCGGGATTGATGCCTTTGAGTTCGACCATCTGAAAAGTCTGGTTCGACGCTTCCGTCGGCTTCGTCATCGCGCTCGTCGTAACGGCTTCGGTTTGCGCTTCGACGATTTTTGTTTGACTCAAAACCGCTTCGATTTTTGAAACGTCGGTCGGCGTAAAATCATTCGTCGAACTGACTTCAAAATCGGCGGTCATCAGCGCGCGCGCGTCGCCGCCGATTGTTTGACTTAAATTTTGAATCAGCGAACGCAGCGCGACAATCGAGCCGACACCGATGGCGATGCACAAAAAGAAAAACAACAATCGCCGCCACGACGAACGAATTTCCCGCCAAGTTAAATTGAAAATAAAATTCATTCGTAATGCGTCCACATTCGCAGAACGCGAATGTCTATGTTTTTTAAACTTGATTTTGTTCGCCCTAATCTTTTTCAAGTTGGACTTTAAATTCTTCTTCGCTCAAAAAATCTTCATCTGAAGCATTCATCTCAGCAATGATTGACTCGCGTATATTTGAGTAATTTCTATCATCGCTTAAAACGCGCCCGTCTTTCAAAATTATTTGTCGCTGGGCTTTCTTCGCCAAAGCGTGGTCGTGTGTAACCAGCACGAGCGTTACATTATTTTTAGAATGCAAATCAGTCATCAAATCGAAAATATGCGAACCGTTTTTTGAATCCAAATTTCCCGTCGGCTCGTCCGCCAGAAGGATTTTCGGTTTGTTCGCAAAGGCGCGGGCGATGGCGACGCGCTGCTGTTCGCCGCCGGAAAGTTCGGTTGGATAGTGATGTCCGCGATTCGTTAAATCTACGTCAACGAGCAATTGTTCGGCGCGTTCTCGCGCATTTTTCAAATCTGCAATCTCCATCGGAATCAAGATATTTTCAAAAGCCGTGAGACTCGGAATCAGATGAAACGATTGAAAAATAAAACCGATTTTCTCGCTTCTGATAATCGCCAATTCGTCTTCGCTCATCGCGGTAATCAAGTCGCCGTCAATCGAAATCTCGCCCGCAGTCGGCGCGTCGAGTCCGGCGATTAACCCGAGCAAAGTAGATTTTCCGCTTCCCGACGCGCCCGTTACGGCGACGAATTCGCCGTCTGGAATTTCCATCGAAACCGCATCTAAAATCGTCAAATCTTCCGTGCCGGAGCGAACGACTTTCGTTACCTTTTTTAGTTTAATCATAATTTTATTTAACGCAGAGGCGCAGAGGCGCAAAGACTTATTAAAAGAGGAGTTCATTTATATAAATTTTATTTTGTTTTTCTTTGCGCTTTTGCGCCTCTGCGTCTTTGCGTTAAAATTCTTTCTCAATGATAACCCCACAGCGAAAAAGCCGCGAACAAGTTCGCCAAAATTCGCATCAAAAACATAGAATTTATTCGAGGTATTTATGTTTGATTTCAAATTTCATAAAAATTTAATTCGCGCGGCGGCGTTTTTAAGTTTCATTTTCTTTCTTTCGGCGTGCGGCGCGTCGTCCGCCGAACAAAAGACAAACAAAGCAGATGTAAAGAAACCGCCCATTCAAGTTCTTTCCGGCAAGCCGAAAATCGTCGCGTTCGGCGACAGTTTGACCGCCGGTTTCGGCTTGGCTGAAAAAGAATCTTATCCGTATCTTTTGCAGGAGAAATTAAAAGCCGACGGTTACGATTACGAAGTCGTCAACGCGGGCGTTTCGGGCGAAACTTCGATTGGCGGTCTGGAAAGAGTTGATTGGGTTTTGGAACAGGACAACGTGCGTATTTTAGTTCTCGAACTCGGCGCGAACGATTTGCTGCGCGGACTTCCGGTCGCCAAAATGAAGGAAAATCTCGCCGCGATTATCAAACGAGCGCAGGCGAAAAAAATCCGCGTTCTGCTGTGCGGAATGCTCGCGCCGCCGACGATGGGCGCGCAATATCAGCGCGATTACATCGCGGTTTTCCCGGATTTGGCGAGCGAATACAAAGTTGATTTCTTGCCGTTTTTGCTGGAAAACGTCGCGCTCAACAAAAATCTCAATCAAGCCGACGGCATTCATCCGAACGCGGAAGGCGAAAAAATTATGACGGATAATGTGTATAAAGCCTTGAAACCTTTGCTGCAAAAATGAGACAGTAGTTTGAGATTATTTACCATGCAAAAGGGGAAAGGGAGTGAATCAAATTAAATTTAATTCGACGGCGTTATCTTTGGTAACGCTTTTTTTATCGGGTGTTTTTTCGAGCGCGGTTTTTTGTCAGCAATCGAACAACCAATTTCATCAAGCGGCGATTGTTAAATCGAATCGAGCGATTTCAGACGATTTCAATTCGACGAATAAAAATAGATTTTTTCCCGAAAAAAAATCTTCGCCTCAAGCTGAAGATTTTCCCGCCGCGCCGCAAACTAACTATTCGCGCCCTAACGCTGACGAGCGTTTCAAAAAATATATCAAACGCACATTCAGCCCGATTGCTCTGCTCGGCGATGTGGTTTCGGCAGGCTTCGCGCAGGCTATTGATTCGCCGGAAGAATGGGAAAACAACGGCAAAGGATTTGCGCGGCGATTAGGTTCGGCGTTTGGCAAAAGCGCGATTGAAGAAACCGTCGTTTATGGTTTGGACGAAACTTTGAAACTCGACAGTAATTTTTACAAAAGCGGCAAACGGAAATTCAGCGACAGATTAGCAAACGCGGTTTTAACCACTTTCGCCGCCCGCAAACCCGACGGCAAGCGCGTCGTCGGATTTCCGCGCATCGTCGGCGCATATACGAGCAACATCATCGCCACCGAAACTTGGTATCCGAAAAATTATGATTATAAAGACGGCTTACGCTACGGCACAATCTCGCTTGGCTACGATGTTCTGGTTAATATCTTGAAGGAATTTTTTTATCGGTGAATGTTTTTAAAAAGAATTTTATGAATGTAACACATCTCGAATGCGCCAGTTGTCATAAAAAATACGAGGCGAATAAATTACACAATCTTTGTGTCGAATGCGGCAAACCGCTTCTCGTGCATTATGATTTAGCGCAAGCCGCCGAAACTTTGACGAAAGAATCTTTAAAAAATCGCGCGGAAAATTTGTGGCGTTACCGCGAAGTTTTGCCGGTCGAAAACGAAGAAAATATCGTTTGTCTTGGCGAAGGTTTCACGCCTTTGTTAAAAGCCGAACGGCTTGCCGCGACTTTGCCTTTAAAATTAATTCTGTATATTAAAGACGAATCAACCAATCCGACCCAGAGTTTCAAGGCTCGCGGAATGGCGGCGGCGGTTTCGATGGCGAAGGAACTCGGCGTAACGAAAGTTGCCGCGCCGAGTGCCGGAAACGCGGCGGGCGCGCTTGCGGCTTACGCTTCACGCGCCGGAATGGAAGCGCATCTTTTTATGCCGCGAGATACGCCGCGAGCGAATATTATCGAATGCGAGCAAACCGGCGCGAGCGTCAATTTAATTGACGGTTTGATTACCGATTGCGGACGAATCGTCGCCGAAAGAAAAGATGCGGAAGGCTGGTTTGACGTTTCGACTTTAAAAGAGCCGTATCGCGTCGAAGGCAAAAAAACGATGGGTTACGAACTCGCCGAGCAGTTTGATTGGAAGTTGCCCGACGTGATTCTTTACCCGACCGGCGGCGGCACGGGATTAATCGGAATGTGGAAAGCGTTCGACGAAATGGAAGCGATGAATTGGATTGATTCATTTCGACCGCGAATGGTTTCCGTCCAATCCGTCGGCTGCGCTCCAATCGTCAAAGCGTTTCACGAAGGCGAAATTTTCGCCGACGAATTTCCGAACGCCGCGACCGTCGCTTCCGGTTTGCGCGTCCCGAAAGCGATTGGAGATTTTTTAATTCTTGACGCTTTGCGAAAATCAAACGGAACTGCCGTCGCCGTCAGCGATGCGGATTTGCTCGCCGCCGTCAAAGAAATCGGCGCGGCGGAAGGCGTATTTTGCGCTCCCGAAGGCGCGGCGTGTTTGCCCGCTTTACGCGAATTGATTCGGCAGAATTTCGTTAAAGAAAACGAAACAATCGTGATTTTCAACACGGGCGCGGGTGTTAAATATCTTGAGGCGTTTGAATAAATCTCTCGACAATCTTACTCCGTTTCGTCAAATGCCATAAACCAGTTCGGCTCGATATTCTGCAAAACCTCACAGTCGCAATAGCCGCCATTTTCATTAAGCCAACTCATTACCTTCGGCATATTCAGATGGTTTTCCATCAAAAACTGCATCGTAAATCGGAGGTTGTGAATGCACGGCTCTTTCGCCGTTCGTTGGTCAATATAGTCGAATAAATCTTCGATTTGCTCTTTTGTCGCGGGCAGCGATTCGAGAAATCGCTCGCGCTCGTCGCCGCTCAACTGCGACCAGATTTCAAGCTGTCTTTTTTTGATTAAAGGCATAAATATTTAACTTATCGTTTGTAAATTGTTCGCTTCGGCTTCTTCGCTTTCCTTTCGTTTTAAGCCCTCACGCCCGTCATATTTGATAAATTGCGGCAACAACAATGCTAAAATAATCGTGCCGAGAACGGTTAATACGCCGCCTATTATAATCGAAGTTTTCACGCCGGAAAAATGCGCGACGATTCCCGATTCCGCGTCGCCGAGCATCGGACCGGTCAAAAAACTTATCATCTCGATTCCGGCAAGCCGCCCGCGAAAGCGATTCGGTATCGTTTGATTCCAAATCGTGCCGCGAAAAATTCCGCTAATCATATCGAAAAATCCCGCCGCGCCGAGAAAGAAAAGTCCCAAATAAAGATTATCCGAAAGACCGAAAAAAATAATCGCCACGCCCCACAAGCCAGCCGCTAGAGCTATCGCCAAACCGTGCCGGTGAACTTTTTTTGCCCAGCCCGAAGTCAAACTCGCGGCGAGTGCGCCGACGGCGATTGCCGAATAAAAAAATCCGACCGACGAGCCGACACCGAACGCGACAGCGAGCGCGGGAAACAACGCTTTCGGCATTCCGAAAAGCATCGCATTGATGTCAACCAGATACGTGCCGAGCAAATCCTGACGGCTTATCGCGTATCGAAAACCTCTCTTGATTGATTCAAAATTCGGTCTTTCCGCATCCGGCGCGGGCGGCACGGCGCGAATCAGCCAGACGGCGGCGAGCGAAGCGGCGAAGGTTATCAAATCAATCGAATATGCGATTTTCGCGCCTAAAGTTCCGACAATAATTCCCGCCAGAATCGGGCTGAAAATCGCGCCGACGTTAAAGCGAATCGAGTTCAGAGCGGAAACCGCCGTCATATATTCGAGCGGCACGATGCGCGGAATCAACGCTTCAAACGACGGACGCTGCAAACCGGCAAGTCCGGCGTGCAAACCGACGCAGACAAACAAAACCCAGATTTGCGGTCGCGGCAAAAGAGAATTTCCGAGCAGAATCGCCGTTACAATCGTTTGCCCGACTTCGGTTATCCGCAGCATTTTCCGGCGGTCAACCGCGTCCGCCAACGCGCCGCCGACAAACGCCAGCGTGAACATCGGCACGAATTCCGCCACGCCAATCAAACCGACCATCAAGTTCGACTGCGTAAGCTGAAACATCTGCACCGGCACGACGACAAACGACATCATCGAACCGAAAAACGAGATGAGTTGACCGAAAAAAAGCAGGCGATAATCGCGTGAGATTTTGAGCGGCGTAATATCTATAAACATCTGTCAGTTTATTTTATAAAATTTATTCAACGATACCGATTATCACGCCGAAGTTTCCGTCAGTTTGCGAAATATTCTTTTCGGGCGCATACATTCTCGAAACAAAACCGTCGAGATATAAAGCGTTTTGGCAGCCCGAATTCTTAAAATAATTTGCAAAATCGTAGAAATTTATTTTGCGGCGGGAGATGGCGAAAATGATTTTGCCGTTGTCCAAAACGCAAACGCCGTTTCTGATATTCAAATTTGGCGAAGCAGGCTGAAATATCGAATTTATTCGCCCGTCAACGATAAGCATCGGACCGGATTGCGTAGCGAATCGAATGTTTTGATTTAATTGAAAATCGGCAGTTGGGACGACGAACGCCCGGTGCTGATTCGTCAAATAAAAAACGCCGTTCGGCTGAATATAAAAATTGCCGTCGGCGTTTCTTAAATTCAAAGGCGTAACGATCCGACCGTTTTGCACGAAAACGCCCAAAGGTTTTCCGTCTTCCTGATACATTCCGCCGTTCATCGCAAACCGCAAATGCTTGCCGTGCGCTTCGGCGTAGTTTTCGAGATTTTGAATACTTCCGAAATTCGCGCCATCATCATTTTTCCAATAAAATTCGATGTCAGCCGATTTTGCCTCAATCGTAAAAGCAGTGAAAATTTCTTCGTTCGTCGAAATTTCATCTTGCCTGTAAAACAAACTGATGATGCCGACCGCCGCGAATAATATAATTTTGACGGTTATTCTCATCTCCCGATAATTTTTCTGGCTTCTCGTTTCGCTTCTTCGACATTTGCGATTTTACCATCTAATTGAAGTTCATAAACGGTATTTATAATTTCACCGAATTGTTTTGACGGTTTCAAGCCGAGTTCAATCAAATGTCGTCCCAACAGAATCGGTTTCGGTGCTTCGGTTTCGACAGCTAATTCTTTGGCTCGTTCGATAAACCATTCTTGCGGCACAGCGTCGAAACGAGTTTCCGGCGAAAGCCAAGGCGCGTTGCGTCCGAGCGTGTCGGCGCGGGCGACGCGATAAAGCAAATCGGGTTCGACTTTTCTTGCCAGACGACGAAACGCGCCGTCGCCCAAATTCTCGCGCTGTTTATAAAATTCGCCTGGCTTTAAATGATAACGAACAAGTTGGATGACTTGCCCGCGCACGTCAAAATTGTTGATTGTATAAATTCCTAACTTGTCTAAAAAAGAAATCGTCGGCGCAATTCCGGCTTCGTCGTGCGCGTAGGAACGCCAGCGTCCGTCGAAAAATTTTGTCGTCGCGGGCTTGCCGAAATCGTGGCAAAGCGCACCGAGCATCACCGTAACTTTTTTCGCATAAGGCAAATCGTCAATCAATTCACGCGCACGGTCAACAACGAGCAATGTGTGAATATCAACGTCGCCTTCGGGATGCCATTCCGTTTCTTGCGGCACACCGACGAGCGATTTTAATTCTGGAAATAATTGTTCAACGACGTTCAATTCATAAAGCCATTGCAAACCGATTGAAGGTTTTCGCGCTTTCAAAAGCAATTTTTCAAACTCGCCCCAAATGCGTTCCTTTGGCAAATCGGTCAAATCAATCGCACGGCAAATCTCGACGGTTTCCGCATCAATATCAAATTCAAAACGCGCGGCCAACTGCGCGGCGCGAAGGACGCGCAAAGAATCTTCCGCAAAAGTTTCCTTTGAAACGACGCGCAGAATGTTATTTTTTATATCTGCTTGCCCGCCGTAAATGTCAATAATCTCGCCGGTTAAAACATCTTTTAGAATCGTATTGATTGTAAAATCGCGCCGCTTTGCCGCTTCCTCGAACGACATATCCTTGTCGCCTTCAATCGTAAAACCGCGATGTCCTTTTCCGGTCTTTCGCTCGCGGCGCGGCAATGCGACATCCAAATCGTTTCCCGATTTATAAACCGTGAACGCTTCGCCGACGGCGTTGACTTCGCCAAACGATTCGAGAATTTCGCGCAGTTTTGCCGGCTCGACACCGTAGATTTCCAAATCGAAGTCCTTCAGTTCGATGCCCATCAATTCATCGCGCACGCAGCCGCCGACGAGCATCGCGCGTCCGCCGCCCGCTTCAATTATTTTGGCAAGATTTATAATTTTTTCAGATGATTTCATCGAGCCGCACAAAAATAGAGATAGACAAGCAAAACCGAAATCTTGTTTGTCTTGTTACAATTTCCTTCAACTTAAACGGGTTTGTAGATAATTTTTCAACTCCGAAATTTTAACTCTTTCCTGTTCCCAAGAATCTCTATCACGCACGGTAACGGCGTTGTCTTCGAGTGATTCGTGGTCAACCGTAACGCAGAACGGCGTGCCGATTTCGTCTTGCCGCGCATAAAGTTTGCCGATGCCGCCCGTGTCGTCGTAGACGGTTCGCATCACGGGCAGCAAATCTTTTTTAATCTGTTTTGCCATTGCGACGATTTCCGGTTTGTTTTTCGCCAGCTGCAGAACGGCGACTTTTATCGGCGCGAGTTCCGGTTTCAATTTTAAAATCACGCGCGTTTCATTTCTGTCGTTTGTTTTCTCGGTGTAAGCATCCATTAAAACCGCGAGCAAAGTGCGATTTACGCCGACGGAAGGTTCAATAACGTAAGGATAAAAACGCTGTTTCGTCGCTTCGTCGAAATACGATAAATCGTCGGTCGAATCGGAATTGATTCGTTTGCCTTCCGCGTCTTCGGGTTTTTTTGAATGCGCTTTTAAGTCGAAATCTTTTCGATTGGCAATTCCCATTAATTCGTCAAACTGCTTTTCTTCGTCGCTCGCGCGTTCGGGAAAAAAGCGATACAAAATATCAACCGTTCGTTCAGCGTAATGCGCGAGTTCTTCCGGCGTTTGTTCATACAATTTCAGATTATCGGCGGAAATTCCGAGCGAGTAAAACCATTCCTGAAAAGCGTCAATAAATTCCTGGTGGACTTTCGGCGCGTCTTCGGGCGTGCAGAAATATTCCATTTCCATCTGCTCGAATTCTCTGGTGCGGAAAATAAAATTTCCGGGCGTAACTTCGTTGCGAAACGCTTTGCCGATTTGCGCGATGCCGAACGGCAGTTTGCGGCGCGAGGTGTTTAAGACGTTGGCGAAATTGATAAAAATTCCCTGCGCCGTTTCCGGTCTGAGATATGCTAAAGCCGTCTCGTCTTCGTCGGTCGAAACCGCGCCGACGGTTGTTTTGAACATCAAATTAAATTCACGCGCTTCGGTCAAATCGCATTCTTTGTCTTCGCCCGCGTGAACCGACGAGTGTTTCGGGCATTGAACGTCTTGCAATTTATCGAGCCGGAATCTGCCTTTACAAACGCGGCAATCAACCAGCGGATCGCTGAATGTCGTTTCGTGTCCGCTGTATTTCCATACCGAGCGATTTTGGATAATCGAAGAATCCAAGCCTTCGATGTCGTCGCGTTCGTGGACAAGCCAACGCCACCAACTGCGTTTGATGTTGTTCGCCAATTCGACTCCGAGCGAGCCGTAATCCCAACTGCTGCCCAAGCCGCCGTAAATTTCCGACGCGGGAAAAACAAAGCCGCGACGTTTTGCCAAAGAGACGATTGTTTCGATATTCGGTGCTGACATAAATTATAGTTTCGAGTTTCGAGTTTCAGGTTTCAAGTTCAAAAACGAGAATTTTACAACGAATGACGCGCGGGCAACAACGAATAAAACAAAAAAGAAAGGGAAACGCTTTTATCACGTCTCCCTTTCTTTTTCTCTTTCGCTTTTTTTCGTTGACAACGATTTCGATTATTGCTGTCCCGGCACGGGCGGCTGCGCTCCCGGCGGAACAATCCACAAATCGTAATACGTTTCCGGTCGCGTTCCCCAGTTGGCAATTACCACTCGGCGCGGGTCTATGCCGCGCGCTTTGACTAAATAATCAATTGTTCGCTTGCTCAAAACAGTTACGTTTCGTTTTTGCACGCTGTTTCGATCCGTGCCTTGATACATAATAATGTAGCCTTGCGAATCGGGATTATTTTGCAATTCGATGGCGAATGCGTCGAGGCGGGCTTTATCGTCGTCAAAAGTTCTCGACGGAAATTCGTCAAAGCGGCGCGGTCCCGGCGGCAAAGGTTTGTTTTCGACGATGGTCGGAACGGAAATTTTTTGACGGCACGTCGCGTCATAAACGCCGTCGTTCACGTCTAAATCGGCAGTAACCGTTTTCCCGCCCATTCCGGTCGTGTCAACCGTAATC
The DNA here is from genome assembly GCA_051002375.1 of Pyrinomonadaceae bacterium. Lineage (GTDB taxonomy): Bacteria > Acidobacteriota > Blastocatellia > Pyrinomonadales > Pyrinomonadaceae. The sequence continues at coordinate 15,005 of JBPCMK010000040.1, forward strand.
GCCGGAGTTCCCTGTCCGCTCGTGATGTTTCCGCCGGAAACCGTCCAATTATAATTGACCGGAATCGCGCCTTCGGTAACGGCGTTGGTCGAAGCGAATGTAATCAAATCGCCTTCCATTACGCGGTCGGGTCCGGCTAGACGAATGTCATACGGACACGGACGTTTGGATACGGTTTCGACGACTTTCAGACAGATACAATTTTTCTGGTCCGGTCGCACGTCAATATCGCGGACGAAAGGCTGCGTTCCGTCGGGACCTTGAATCTCGATGCGGTGCGAGCCGGGCGCGAGATAAAATTCGGCGGGCGTATCAACGCCGCTCATTCCGACGACTTGCCCGTCAACTTTCACTTGATAGGCGACCGGCGTGGTTTTCACCGAAAGAATGCCGGTGTTTTTCGGTCGGCGATTTTTATTATCCTTGCCGTCGAAAGCAGTTGCGCTCGTCAAACCGATGCTCAATGCAAGTCCGATTATAAATAGAAAATTAAGTGTGATTCTTCGCATTTTTTTGTCCTCAAAGTTTTTGATAGTCAAGCGACAGACTATCGCTCGTGAATTTTATAAAAACGGAAATAAAAGCATTTGAGTCTTTATCTGACAAAACGCTTTTATCGCCGACATTTTTATTCTTCCTCAGATTCTTCCTCGTCCTTTTTGCCGAATTTTCGACGAGCCGCGAGTCCGACACCGGCGAGACCCGTTCCGAATAAAAGAATCGTCATCGGTTCGGGAACGGGCGGCGTGTCTGTCGGCGTAACGGTCGGCGTTTCGGTTGGTGTCATCGTTGGCGTTGTGGTCGGCGTTGGCGTATCTACCTTATCGCCGCCGTGCGGAATCAGAAACAAAAGCGGAACTCCGCCCAGAGCCAGCCAAGCGTATGGAAATCTTTTAGCGGCGGGAAGAATCGGCGTGCAGTCGCAAGCCTCGTCTTCGACGATTTCCGCGCGGGTTTCCGTAATTACGCGCTCGTCTTGCTGCGGCGCGGGCGGCGTATCGGTTTTCGTATCGTCGCCGTTGCCGCTGACAACGGGATTATCGCCCGCGAGTCTTAATTGCTCGAATCCGCCAGTGCTTGCCTTGCCCGGTTTAGCATTAACGACCTGCATTACTTGATTAAATTGTATCGGAGCAGCTTTTGCCGTCGCCGCAAAAAGCAGCGAATAAAGCGCGATAGCTGAAAGAACAAATTTGAAGTTTAAATTTTTCATCGTCTTTTACCTAGCTGAAATTTATTTTTCTTTGGAAAATACCGATTAGCGAGTTTTCATTGAAACTCGTTAATTACAAAGTTGTCGGGGCAATCTGGAAAACTATATCAAAAAATTAAAAAATTTGCACTCTTTTTTTGATGTTTTGCCGCATTTTTTTTCTATGATAACTCTTTTGTCAGCCGTTCAAGTGTGTAGAAGTTGTAATAATACAAAATTTCCAGAAATAATTCTAGTAAAAAAGCTTTGTAAGTAAAAAGTAAAAAGGCAAAAGTGAAAAGTTAAAAAATAGATTCTTCACTTTTTACTTTTGCTTTTTTACTTTTTACTTTTTACTTTTTACTTTCTAACCTTCTTGCGCTTGCGCTTTTTCTTCATTTAATACTGCTTTGCGCGAGAGTTTGATTTTATTTCCTTCCTTGCCGATGCACTTGACCATAATCTGTTGTCCTTCTTTGAGTTCGTCGCGCACATCGCGGATTCGGCGGTCGGAGATTTCCGAAATGTGCAGAAGTCCGTCGAGTCCGGGAATAATTTCGACGAACGCGCCGAAGTCAACGATTCTCGAAACCGTTCCGAGATACGTTTCGCCGATTTCCGCTTCGGCGGTCAAAGCGCGAATTCTGGCAACTGCGGCGGCTCCGGCTTCGCCGTCGGCGGTGGCGATGTTAATCGTGCCGTCGTCGGAAACATCAATTTTCGCGCCCGTTTCTTCCGTTATCGAACGAATCATTTTGCCGCCCGGTCCGATGACATCGCGGATTTTGTCCGGGTTGATTTTAATCGTGATGATGCGCGGCGCAAACGGCGAAATTTCCTCGCGCGGTTCGCTAATCGTCTGCGTCATTATATTTAAAATGTGCATTCGACCTTTTTTCGCCTGCTCCAATGCTTCAGATAAAATCATCGCGTTGATGCCGGCGATTTTGATGTCCATCTGCAACGCGGTGATGCCGTCGGCAGTTCCCGTTACTTTGAAATCCATATCGCCGTAATGATCTTCCGCGCCCGCGATGTCCGAGAGAATCGCGTAACGATTGCCTTCCATCACCAAACCCATCGCCACGCCCGCGACCGGTTTTTTAATCGGAACGCCCGCGTCCATCAATGAAAGACAACCGCCGCAAACGCTCGCCATCGAACTCGAACCGTTCGATTCGGTGATGTCGGAGACGATGCGAACCGTGTATGGAAATTCTTCTTCCGTCGGCATAATCGCTTCGAGCGCACGCCGCGCCAGATTGCCGTGTCCGATTTCTCGTCTGCTCGAGCCGCCGAAACGTCCCGCTTCGCCAACCGAATAGGGCGGGAAATTATAATGCAGCATAAAGCGTTTTTTGACTTCGCCTTTTTCCAAATCGTCGGTGAACTGCTCGTCCATTTTCGTTCCCAAAGTCGCCGTAACAATCGCTTGCGTTTCGCCGCGAGTAAATAATGACGAGCCGTGAACGCGCGGCAGCCAGCCGACTTCGCACGAAATCGGGCGAATCTCCGAAAACTTTCGACCGTCGGGACGACGACGATTTCCGAGCATATCTTCCCTGAAAATCTTTTCCTTCAAATGCGAGAAAACTTTGCCTGCCGTCGCTTGTTTTTCCGCGTCGTCAGCGTAGCTTTCGACGACTTCTTTTTTCAGAGCGTCAACTGCCGCGTAGCTCGTGAGTTTGTCTTTGCCCGTCGTGTCGAGTGCTTCGCGCAGGCGGTCGCCGTATTTTTTCTCGACTTCCTTAACTTGTTTTTCGTCGGGTTCGGCAACTTCAAAAGTGCGTTTTTTAATATCCAACGCCTTGAACAATTCCTTCTGCCAGAGACACAAGCGTTTAATTTCTTTATGCGCGAGCATCAACGCTTCGAGCATTATTTTTTCTTCGACTTCGCTTGCCTGCGCTTCGACCATCACAATCGCTTCTTCCGTTCCGGCGACGATTAAATTCAAAAGCGATTCGCGCCGTTCGTCATACGTCGGATTGACGATATATTTGCCGTCAATCAAACCGACGCGAACCGCCGCAATCGGATTTTCAAACGGAATATCCGAGAGAGACAAAGCGAAAGACGCGCCCGTCATCGCAATCACGTCCGGGTCGTTTTCGTCATCGGCGGAAATGACCGAGCCGACGATTTGCGTTTCAAAACGATAGCCGTCGGGGAAAAGCGGACGAACGGGACGGTCAATCATCCGGCAGGTTAAAACTTCCTTTTCATTCGGACGACCTTCGCGCCGAAAATAATTTCCCGGAATTCTTCCAGCAGAATAAGTTGATTCGCGGTATTCGACCGTGAGCGGAAAAAAGTCTAATCCTTCTTTCGCGATTCGCATACTGACCGCCGTTACCAAAATCATCGTGTCGCCGTATCGAACGACGACCGCGCCGTCGGCTTGCTTGGCGACTTTGCCGGTTTCCACTATCAAATCTTTGTCGCCTAATTTTATTTTTTCATTTAAGTATTTTCTTTGTGACATATTTTTCTTCCTCTATACAATAAAAGACGACCGAGCCGTTTCGTGAAAGCTCCGCCGCCTTTGGATTTCATTAGCGATTCGATTCTCATTAAACCGGACGGGTTTGGTGCGCTGTCACGTTCAGCTTCCGCCGGTTAATTCTTCGAGAGAACCGTTATTTGTGATGACTCGAAGCAGTCAATCTTTGAGTTCAGAGAATCCAGAGAGTTTAGAGAGTCGTGAGTCAGTTGATTTTTCTGACTCTCTAAACTCTCTGGATTCTCTGAACTCTCTGAACTTATCTTCTCAGTCCTAATTTTTCGATAATCGTATGATATTCGTTGATGTCTTCGCGCTTGAGATAATCAAGCAATTTTCTGCGCCGTGAGACCATTTTCAATAATCCGCGCCGCGAGTGATTGTCTTTTTTGTGAACTTTAAAGTGTTCGGTCAATTCGTTGATGCGCTGCGTTAAAAGCGCGATTTGCACTTGCGACGAACCCGTGTCGCCCGCGTGTGTTTGATAGTCGCTGACTATCGTTTCCTTTGTTTCTTTTGCTGTTGCCATAAAAAATGTTACTAAAAATAGTCTCTCCTTTTGCTCGCAGAAAATTCGCTTTTTTTTTGAAAACGACAACCGCGAAAATTAATTTGTAACTAATAACTAAAAGCGAAAAGTTAGCAGATTCATTATCCGCTTTTCGCATTTCACTATCAACCTTTCGTTGATAAAAAGTCTTCCATAAACTTTGTCGAGAAATCGCCCTTTTGAAATTTCTCGTCGTTCATAATTTTCAAATGAAGCGGAATCGTCGTCTTGATTCCCTCGACGACCATCACTTCGAGAGCGCGTTTCATTCTGGCGATTGCGAGTTCGCGCGTGCGGGCGAGAACGATGAGTTTGGCAATCATCGAATCGTAATAAGGCGGCACAACATAGCCCGGATAAACCGCCGTGTCAACTCTCACGCCCGGTCCGCCCGGAATGTTGAAAGCCGTAATGCGTCCGGGCGACGGCGTAAATTTTTCCGGGTCTTCGGCGTTAATGCGGCATTCGATTGAATGTCCGATAATTTGCACGTCGTCTTGCGTATAAGATAATTCTTCGCCCTGCGCGATGCGGATTTGATTTCGCACGATGTCGGCGAGCGTAACCATCTCCGTTACGGGATGCTCGACCTGAATGCGCGTGTTCATTTCCATAAAATAAAACGAACCGTCTTCGTCCAAAAGAAATTCAAAAGTTCCCGCGCTCGAATAGCCGATTTCCTTGCAGGCTTTGACGGCGACCGCGCCCATTTTTTCGCGCTGTTCTTTGGTGATGACCGGCGACGGCGATTCTTCCAATAATTTTTGATGCCGTCGCTGTATCGTGCATTCGCGTTCCCCTAGATGAATCACGCTGCCGTGTTCGTCGGCGAGAACTTGAATTTCGATATGGCGCGGTCGCTCGATATATTTTTCAATATAAACGCTGCCGTTTTTGAATGCGGCGAGTGCTTCGGTCTGCGCGAGTTCGAGATTTGTCGCTAATTCTTCCGCGCGGCGCACGATTCGCATTCCGCGTCCGCCGCCGCCCGCCGCCGCTTTAATAATTACCGGAAAGCCGATTTCTTTGGCTAATTTTATGGCTTCTTCCGCCGATTCAATCGGTTCAGGCGAGCCGGGAAGAATCGGAACGCCCGCCGCTTTCATTGTCCGACGAGCTTCGACTTTATCGCCCATCATTCCGATAACTTCCGGGCGCGGACCGATGAATTTGATATTGCAGTCTTCGCAAACTTTGGCAAATCTTTCCGATTCGGCTAAAAAACCGTAGCCCGGATGAATCGCGTCCACATTCGTAATTTCCGCCGCGCTGATAATCGCCGGAATGTTCAAATAACTTTCTGCCGACGGCGCACCGCCGATGCAAATCGCTTCGTCGGCATAGCGAACGTGCAACGCTTCGCGGTCAGCGGTCGAATGCACGGCGACGGTTTTTATTCCCATCTCCTTGCACGTCCAGATTATCCTGCACGCAATCTCGCCGCGATTGGCGATTAAAATTTTGCGAAATTCTCGCATTTTTATTTTTACAGTTTTTTAGCCACGAACAAACACGAAAGAACACGAAATTTTTATTTAATTTTATTCGTGATTTTTCGTGTTTGTTCGTGGCTAATTTCTACTTTCTAATTCCGAAAAGCGGTTGACCAAATTCGACGGGCTGACCGCTTTCGACATAGACTTTGACGATTTCGCCGGACACTTCCGCTTCGATTTCGTTCATCAATTTCATCGCTTCGACGATGCAGACAATCGTATCAGGCGAGACGTTGCTGCCCTCTTTGACATACGGTTCTTTGTCGGGCGATGGCGAGCGATAAAAAGTTCCGACAATCGGCGACGTTATTTGATGCAAGCCTTCGTCGGCTGTCGTTTCTGTCGAAGCAGTTTCGGTTTGCGTTTGAGCGGATTGAGTCGGAGCGGAAGCAGGAGCAAACGACGGAGCATATTGCGGCGTCGCTTGAAACATTTGCGGCGCGGGATTTTTGCTCAAGCGAACGCGGATGTTCGCATTCTCGAATTCAAAATCTGTAAATCCGTTTTCATTAACCAGCGTCGCAAGCTCCCGCAGTTCGTCCATATTCAGTGAAGGCTCGGACGCTTTCGCCCGCGAACTTGCCGCTTGCTTTTTAACCGTTTCCTTTTTCGCCGATGTCGCTTGTTGACTCATTTTCACTCCAAAAGAAAAACAGTATGCAATGTAGGAAACTTTTGTCTGCCCACTGCTACTGTTTTCCGCCTACTTATTTTTTCGCCGCTATCTCGCGTGGGTTGTCAACCAATTCGATAACCGCCATCTGCGCGTTGTCGCCCTTCCGATTCCCGAGTTTGATAATTCGCGTATAGCCGCCGTTGCGGTCTTTATATCTCGCGCCGAGTTCATCGAAAAGATGCTGGACGGCTTTCACGCCAGCCGTTCTTTCGAGTGGTTCTTTAGCTGTTCCTTTCGCGCCGCGAAAACGACTTTGCTCATTTTTGAAAGTCGAATTTCCCGCGTGAAAAAATCGCGCCGCCTGCCGACGCAGATGAACTTCCTGCGCCTTTGCCGAGTCGCCCGACAAATTTTTCGCCCGCCGCGCCAACGTGATAACTTTCTCGACAAACGGACGAAGTTCCTTCGCTTTTGGAACGGTCGTTACGATATAACCTTTTTCCGATGTAATCAAAGATGCCGCCATATTCCGCAGCATCGAAATTCGATGCTCGGTCGTTCTTCCCAATTTACGATGTGCTTTTAAGTGTCGCATAGTTTTTGTGAAGGATGAAGGATGAGGGATGAATAAGAAATACTTTAAGTTTTATTCGTCCTTCATCCCTCATCCTTCATCCTTAATCTAAGTCTCGTCCGCCCGAACCCGGAATCGGATTGCCTTGTTCGTCAAAATCCATTCCGAAATCGAGTCCCATTCCGTGAAGCATGTCTTTGATTTCCGTCAAAGATTTTTTGCCGAAGTTTTTCGTGTGCAGCATATCGCGCTCGCTGCGGTGAATCAAATCTCGAATCGAGCGAATATCGGCGTTTTTCAAACAATTGTATGAACGAACCGACAACTCCAATTCGTCAACCGAACGGTCTAATAAATCGTTGCGAAGAAGCGGCGGACGCGCAATGTCTTCAAATTTGTAATCTTCTTCTTCCTCTTCAAAATTGATGAAGATTGACATATGGTCTTTGACGAGCTTTGCCGCCAAACCGATTGAATCGTCGGGTTTGACCGAGCCGTCCGTCCAAACTTCAATCGTCAATTTGTCGAGTTCGGTGTTCGAGCCTTGACGGGTTTTGTCCACGCTGTAATTTACTTTTTTAATCGGCGTGTGAACCGCGTCAATCGGAATATAACCGACCGACAAATCTTCGTCGTTGTTAAATTCGGCGGAAACATAACCTCTTCCCGACTTCAAACGCATTTCGATATTCAGATTTCCTTTATCGGAAATGGTTGCGATATGAACCGAATCGTCGAGAATTTCCACGTCGCCATCCGCTTCGATGTCCGCGCTGGTAACTTCGCCCACGCCTTTTTTGCTGATTGTTAAAGTTTTCGGGACAGTTCCGTGCAGTTTGAACGGAACTTGTTTGAGATTCAAGATAATGTCGGTCGCATCTTCAACCACTCCTTTAATTGATGAAAATTCGTGTTCCACGCCTTCGATTTTAACGGCGGTAATTGCCGCGCCTTCGATTGACGAGAGAAGTGCGCGACGCAGAGAATTACCGATGGTCGTGCCGAATCCGCGCTCGAACGGCTGCGCGTAAAATTTTCCGTATCGCTCGGTCAAAGTTTCCTGTTCGACGTTTAAGCGACTCGGTATCTGGAAATTTGTCCAATTATTCGTTTGTGTCATATTCTTTTTAGAAAGTCTGGAGAGTCCAGAGAGTCGTGAGTCTGGTTTTGACTCTCCAAACCCTCTGGACTCTCCAGACTAAAAAATTACTTGCTGTAAAGTTCTACAATTAACTGCTCGTTGATTGTCGGGTCAATGTCGGCGCGAGTCGGCAGAGTTGAAACCGTAACGCTCAAATCCGCGCCGCCCGCCGCGCTAATCCAACCCGGACGACCGCGACCGACGGCGGTTTGCCACGCGCTTTCGACGTGCGTATTTTTGACGGTTTTATCTTTGACCGTAACGACATCGCCCGTCTTCACTTGGAACGAAGGAATATCAACCTTGCGCCCGTTGACTTCGATGTGTCCGTGATTAACAAGCTGCCGCGCCTGCCGCCGAGACGTAGAAAATCCAGCCCGATAAACGACGTTATCAAGCCGACGTTCAAGCATAAAAAGCAGATTTTCGCCCGTGATGCCTTTTTGTCTGGATGCTTTCTCGAAATAATTGCGAAATTGTTTTTCAAGCACGAAATAGATGCGCTTGACCTTTTGTTTTTCTCGAAGTTGCTGCCCGTAACCGGCAAGAACTTTTCGTCTGGCGGTTGCGCCGTGCATTCCCGGCGGCTGAGTTCCGCGCTTTTCAATCGCGCACGACGGCTTAAAACAGCGGTCGCCCTTCAAAAATAATTTTCCACCTTCGCGGCGGCACAGACGGCACACCGCATCTCTATATCTAGCCATAATGTTTTTTCGCTTCCGTAATTTAACGGAAAAGTTTACAGGAAATCATTTCAAATTTCCCTTCTTCCTTTTGATAATTAAATTCTCAAACTCTTCTACGTTTCGGCGGTCGGCAACCATTATGCGGAATCGGCGTTGTATCACGAATCGAAGTTACGCGAATGCCCGCATTATTAATTGCCCGAATCGCCGACTCACGACCGCCGCCTGGACCTTTGACGCGCACTTGCACTTCGCGCATTCCGACTTCCAACGCTTTACGCGCCGCTTCCGAAGCAGCCTGCTGCGCGGCAAACGGAGTTCCTTTGCGCGAGCCGCGAAAGCCGCGCGCACCCGACGAAGATTGCGCTATCAAATTGCCTTCCGTATCGGTAATAGAAATCATGGTGTTATTAAACGATGCCGCAATAAACACGATTCCCATCGGTATATTCTTTTTCTCTTTCTTCCGAAAAGTTTTTTTCTTTGTTGTTACTGCTTTTGCCATATTTTTGTTAGTTTCAAGTTTCAAGTTGAAATACAAAAACCTGAAACCTGAAACCTGAAACCTATTTCTTGCCCGGTGCTTTCTTCTTCGCAACCGCCGCTTTGCGCGGACCTTTTCGGGTTCTTGCGTTCGTGCTTGTGCGTTGTCCGCGAACGGGTAAGCCGCGACGATGCCGCAGACCGCGATAGCAGCCGATGTCCATCAAACGCTTGACATCCATCTGGACTCGCTTTCGCAAATCGCCTTCGATTTCGCCCTGCGAATCGAGAATCGTGCGAATCTGAATTAATTCGTCTTCGCTCAAATCCTTGATTTTCGAGTCAATGCTGATCGAGGCTTCGTTCAAAATCGCGGTCGCCCGCGATTTCCCGATTCCGTAAATATAAGTTAAACCGATTTGCGCTCTTTTATTCGGCGGCAAATCCACACCTGCTACACGAGCCATAATTTAATTTGAGATTGTGGCTTCGGGATTTGGGATTGGCGCGTTTTTTTTTACAAAATCCGCAACCCCAAATCCGCAACCCGCAATCGTCTTATCCTTGTCTTTGTTTGTGTTTCGGGTTGTCGCAAATCACGCGCACCACGCCTTTGCGATGAATGATTTTGCATTTATCGCACATTTTTTTTACTGAAGGACGAACTTTCATAGTATTTTCCTTTTATTTGTAGCGGTAAGTAATTCGCCCACGCGCTAAATCGTATGGCGAAAGTTCGACCAAAACTCGATCTCCGGGCAAAATACGAATAAAATTTTTCCGCATTTTACCGGAAATATGCGCCAAAACCTGATGCTGATTGTTTCCTTCGAGTTCAACCTTAAACATCGCATTGGGCAGAGTTTCAAGCACAGTCGCCGTTACTTCTCTTGCTTCTTCTTTCGACATATTTACAGAGTAAATCTTGTTCGATTCGACAAACTATTTATATTACCGCTTCTCGCGTCATTTTTCAAGTTACGCTGAAACGGTTTCGGTTTTTGATGTTTTCAACTGCGCTTTTTGCTGCTTTGTTAAAGTTAAAATTTCCGGTCCGTCCTCAGTTACCGCAACCGTGTGTTCGCAGTGCGCACTCGGTTTGCCGTCCGCCGTTACGACCGTCCATTTATCGTCCAGAGTTTTCGTTTCGTGCGTTCCCAAATTGAGCATCGGCTCGATGGCGAAGCAATATCCGGCGCGAATTTTTTCCTTTGTGCCTTGTCTGCCGTGATTGGCGATCTGCGGCGATTCGTGCATATTTCGACCGATGCCGTGTCCGGTGTAATCGCGGACGATTCCGTAACCGTATTTGTCCGCGTGCTGCTGAATCGCCCAACTTACATCGCCGATTCTTTTATTCGGATAACATTGCGCGATGCCGAGATGCAGACATTCTTCCGTTACGCGAATCAACTGTTTAATTTCGTCGCCGACTTCGCCAACCGCAACCGTTATCGCCGTATCGCCGACAAATCCGTTATAGCTTGCCGCCATATCAACCGAAATAACATCGCCTTCGACGAGCGGCGCGGCGTTAGAAAACCCGTGAACGACTTGCTCGTTCCGCGAAGCGCAAATCACAAATGGAAACGGTGTTAAGCCGTTTGGCTGATAACCCAAAAACGCCGGTCGCGCTCCAGCGTCCCGCATCATTTTCGCGGCGGCTTCATTTAGTTCAAGAGTCGTAATGCCCGGCGCGATCATTTGCCGAACTGCTTCGCGCACTTCGGCGATAACCTCGCCTGCCTCGCGCATTCGGTCTAAATCTTTTCTCGATTTGGCGATAATCATTCTCTTTCCTAAAATGACGCGGCTCAAATTACTGACAATGCCGCCGATTCTTGAACTGCTCAAAATTCTTTAAATCAACTCGTTTATTGCCTTGTAAATTTCTTCCAATTCGCCCGTGCCTTTGACTTTTTTCAAGCGTCCCGATTTTTCGTAATAATCGAGCAAAGGCTTCGTCTGATTTTCGTAAGTCGCCAAACGAGTCGAGACGCTTTCTTCGTTGTCGTCGGCGCGATGTGTCAATTGCGTTGTCGGGTGAAAATCACAAACATTATCTTCCTTCGGCGGCTTGGAATAAATGTTATAAATCTCGCCGCAAACCGGACACGAACGGCGACCCGTCAGACGCTTCATCAATTCTTCTTTTGGAATATCAACTTCGATTGCCTGAATTTCTTTGTCTTGTTCTTCCGCCAAAGTTTCAAGCATCTCTGCTTGTACCGCCGTGCGCGGAAAGCCGTCTAAAATATAACTCGCTTCTTCTCTCGCGGTTTTGTTCTGGACGATTTGAAAAGTAAGCTCATCGGAAATCAGTTTGCCGGAATTCATAATCGCCTGAACCTCTTTGGCGAGCGGCGTATCGTCGTTTTTCATTTCGCGGAACATATCGCCGGTCGAGATTTGCGGAATACCGCGCCGTTCTTCGAGCAGTCGCGCCTGTGTTCCTTTCCCTGCGCCCGGCGCACCGATTAAAACAATGATTTTGTCCATTAAAATTTTACGAGATTTAGCCACAGAGAACACAGAGTTCTCAGAGAAATTTTCAGAAATCAAATTTTCTCCGTGCGCTCTGTGTTCTCTGTGGCTAAAATTTCTTACGCCCGTCGCCCGCGAAGTTGTGAGCCTGCGCCTAAAAAGCCTTCGTAATTTCGCATTACGAGCTGCGCTTCAATCTGTGCAATCGTGTCCATCGCCACGCCGACTAAAATTAAAAGCGACGTTCCGCCGAAAAAGAATTGATAACCGAGTCCGGTCGGAATCCAGCTAAAACCGGGCGTTGCGGAAATAAAGTTATCAACGGCAGTTCCGATAAACGGCAGACGCGCAACTTTGAAACCGCTCAAAAGCAGTTGCGGAACAAACGCGATAAATGCCAAATAAATCGCGCCGACCGTCGTTAGTCTGGTTAAAATCGTATTCAAATAATTAGCCGTCGGCGCACCGGGACGAACGCCCGGAACAAATCCGCCGTGCTTCCGCAAATTGTCCGCGACTTCATCCGTATTGAAAATAATCGTGATATAAAAGAATGTGAAAAGCACAATTAATGAGATAAACACGAATTCATAATAAGGATCGCCGCCGTGAAACTGTTGGAAGAAAGCGTAAATTTTGCTCCACACCGAATCGGGATTCGCCGGATCGGGCGGCAGAGCCGAAAAGACGGTTTGCGGCATTGCCAAAACGGACGAAGCAAAAATGACGGGAATCACGCCGCCCATATTTATTTTCAAAGGCAAACTCGTTTCCTGTCCGCGAAAAGTTTGATTGCCGACGCGCCGACTCGCATAACTGATAGCGATGTTGCGCCGTGCCGATTCGACAGAAACAATCAGCGCAATCAGCGCGACTAAAACGACCACCAAAAAGACAACGCCGAGCGTTTGCAGCGGATCACCTTGTCCGACTCTATCGGAAATCTGCGCGATGCCGCGCGGAAGTCCGATGACGATTCCGGCAAAAATAAGCAGCGAAATTCCGTTGCCGATGCCGCGTTCGGTAATTTGCTCGCCGAGCCACATCACGAAAATCGTCCCCGTCGTCAGCGTTACGACAATCATCAAAGTCGCCCACCAAGTTTCCGGTATAATGCCGTTTCGGTGCAGCCAAGTCGCCACGAAAAATGTCTGCACGGCGCACAATGCGACTGTCAGATAGCGCGTCCATTGGTTGATTTTCTGTCGCCCGACTTCGCCTTCTTCTTGAATTTTTTTGAACGCTGGCGAGAGAACCGGCATTAGTTGGAGAATAATCGAAGCCGTAATATACGGCGTTACGCCGAGCGCGAAAACAGAAATCGTTCTGAAATTTCCGCCTGAAAACAAATCAAGAACGCCCAAAAGCGTTCCGGCGACTTCGCTCCAAACTTGTTCGAGCCGCGCACTGTTAATGCCCGGCGCGGTAACGTGCGCTCCGAGACGATAAATCGCCAGCATTCCGAGCGTGAAGAGAATTCTCTTCCGCAGCTCTGGAACTTTGAACATATTTTGAACGGCGGCAAAAAACTTTTCCATATAAATTTGTCTGTTGTCCGCTGTCCGCTGTCCGCTGCTTGTTGAAATAAAATCGCGTTTGCAATTTTATACATTCAACGAACCACTGACGGCTGACGGCAGGCTAAACCGCAGAAGCAGTTTCTTTTTTAATTTCCGTAATACTTCCGCCCGCTTTTTCGATTTTATCCTTCGCGGTTTTCGTAAAGCGGTGCGCGGAAATTTTCAACGCCTTTGACATATCGCCGCTGCCTAAAATCACGAGGTCGTGTTTGGCTTTTTTAATCAGCCCGCGCTCGTGCAGAATTTCCGGCGTAATCTCGTCGCCCGCGCTGAAGTTTTCTTCGAGTTTGGCGAGACTGATTTCGAGCCATTTCTTTTTGAAGATATTCGTAAAACCGCGTTTCGGCAAGCGGCGTTGAAGCGGCATCTGCCCGCCTTCAAAACCGATTTTACTTGAATAACCCGAACGCGATTTTTGCCCTTTATGTCCTTTTCCCGACGTTTTGCCTAGTCCCGAACCCGGTCCGCGTCCGACTCGTTTCTTTTTGTGCGTCGAGCCTTCGGCGGGCTTTAAATTATTTAATGCTAATGCCATTTTCTTTTCCTCGTAAATGGTAAATCGTGAACGGTGTATCGTAAATAGTTTAGCTCTTTTCAGAAACTTTTCCTATTCGGCGATTAGCGATTCACGATTCACGAAAACCTATTCGACAATTCTCAAAAGATGCGGAACTTTCTCGACGATGCCGCGCATTGACGGATTATCCGGACGCGTAATGGTTTGGTTCAATTTCGTAATGCCCAAACTTTTAATAACCGCCTTTTGCTTTTTGGAATAGCCAATCATACTTCGATAATACTGAATCTTGATTGTTCCGCCGCTCTGTTGTGTTTCTTCTTTCTGTGTCATTTCTTTAAGTCTAGGGAAGTCTGGGAGCCTGGAAAGTCTGAAGTCATTTTCGACTCTCCAGACTCCCTAGACTCTCCAAACTATAAAAGTTCTTCGACCTGTTTGCCGCGCAGACGCGCCACTTCCATCGGGTCTTTCATTCTCGTCAACCCGTTAAAAGTTGCGCGAATGACGTTGTGCGGATTTGCCGAACCGAGAATTTTCGTGCGGACGTTGTGAACGCCGAGCGACTGCAAAACCGCGCGAACCGCTCCGCCCGCGATAACGCCCGTTCCTTCCGCCGCCGGTTTGAGAAGGACTCTGCCCGCGCCGTATTCGCCAATCATTTGATGCGGCAGAGTTCCATCAATCAAAGGAACGCGAATCAAATTATTCTTCGCCGATTCGACCGCTTTTTTTATCGCGTTCGGAACTTCTTTGGCTTTGCCCGTGCCGAATCCGACATGACCGGCTTCGTCGCCGACGACGACGAGCGCGGCAAACGACATATTTTTGCCGCCCTTGACGACTTTCGTTACGCGGTTGATTGAAATCAATTGGTCTTTCAAATTCAGACTGTCCGGTGAAATTCTCTGTCTATTTGTTTTCATTCTTTTCTTCTTTTACGTTTTCTGATTTTTTATTTTCAGTTTCGTTTTTGTTCAATCCGGCTTCGCGCGTCGCGTCGAGAAGAGCTTTGACCCGCCCATGATAAACGTATCCGCCACGGTCGAAAACCACTTGCGAAATGCCCGCCGACTGTGCGCGTTCGGCGATTGTTTTGCCGATTGTTTGCGCCGCCGCAATCGTTCCGCCGCTTTTATCACCTTTCAAAACTTTTTCGACGGTCGAAGCCGCCGCCAAAGTTTTGCCGTTTGCGTCGTCAATTATTTGCGCGTAAATATGATTCAAACTGCGAAAAACCGCCAGCCGCGGACGCTCCGCCGTGCCGCTCACTTTCTTACGAATGCGGCTCTGAACGCCGCGACGTATTTCTGCTCTATTATTAGTAGCCATATTTCAATTTGGGATTTGGGATTTTTCGTAAATTGAATTTGCGCTTTAATAACGCGCCAATCCCAAATCCGCAATCCCAAATCGTAAATCTATTTGCCCGTCTTTCCGGGTTTCAATTTATAAAACTTGTCGGCATAGCGAACGCCTTTGCCTTTATATGCGTCCGGCTTTCGCAGACGGTTTAATTCCGCCGCGACCTGTCCGAGTTTTTGTTTGTCAATGCCGCTCAAAGTCAATGTTAATTGATATTGATTGATGATCGTTTTCGCCGGAACTCTTTCGGCTTTCGCTTCGATTCCGTCCGGCAGAGCGTATTCGACCGGATGCGAATAACCGAGCGAGAAAACGATTTTCTTGCCCTGCACATCGGCTTTGTAACCAACGCCGACGACATCCATCTGTTTTGTAAAGCCTTCGGTTACACCGACGATGGCGTTGTTTGCCAAAGCTCGTGCAAGACCGTGCAACGCCGACAAATCATCGTTGGCGCGTTCGGCGACGAGCGTTCCATTTTCCATTTTAAATTCAACGCCTGCGGGAACCGGAGTTTTCAGCGTTCCTTTCGGACCTTTAACTTCCAATTCGTTACTGTTGATTGTTACGCTCACGCCTGACGGCAACGTAATCGGTTTTTTTCCTACACGAGACATAACTTTTTAGGGGAGAGTCGAGAGTCGAGAGTAAGAATCCGCTTTGACTCTCCACACTCGACTCTCGACTCTCTACTCTCTAATAGATTTCTGCTAAAATTTCGCCGCCCACGTTTTCCTTGCGGGCGCGTTTTCCGCTCATTAAACCTCTGGAAGTCGAAACGATATTTACGCCGTAGCCACCGAGAACTCGCGGAATCTCCAACGCGCCGACGAAAACTCGTCTGCCGGGACGCGACACGCGCGAGAGATGCGTGATAGACGAAGTGCCTTTGGCATCGTAGCGAAGAAAAATGCGAATCATATATTTTACGCCTTCGCCTTTGGTTACATAATTATTGATGTAACCTTCTTCCTTCAGAATACGCGCCACTTCCATTTTCAATTTTGAACCGGGAATATCCACACGCGAATGATTCGCCGCGATTGCGTTGCGAATTCGAGTGAGCATATCTGCGATTGGGTCTGTCATATTTTACTCCGTAAAATTATTTGGGATTTGGGATTGCGGGTTGCGGATTTTTTGTTTCGGAATTGCGCAATTCGATTAACGCGCCAATCCCAAATCCGCAATCCCAAATCCCAAATCGAGTTACCAGCTTGATTTAACTACGCCCGGAATTTGTCCTTGCAGGGCGAGTTCGCGGAAAGCGTTTCGAGAAAGTCCGAATTTTCGCAAAGTGCCGCGCGAGCGTCCCGTCTGCGAACAGCGATTGCGAACGCGAATCGGACTTGCATCACGTGGAAGTTTTTGTAACTTTATTACGGCTTCGTCAACCTGTTCGACTGACGAATTCGGGTCGTTAATGATTTTCTTAAACTCCGCCCGCCGCGCCGCGTATTGCACAACCTTTTTTTTGCGTTTTTCGTTTTTTCCAACTTTACTAATCTTTGCCATAAATCTTAAGTTTCAAGTTTCAAGTTTCAAGTTTCAGGTTTTCGTCTTGTAATTTGAAACCTGAAATTTGAAACTTTCTAACTATTGTCTGAACGGCATTCCGAGTGCTTTTAGAAGCGCACGCGATTGCTCGTCTGTTTTCGCGGTCGTAACAATCGAGATATTCATTCCGCGAGTTTTATCAACTTTATTAAAATCAATTTCGGGGAAAATCAACTGGTCACGAATTCCCAGAGTGTAATTTCCGCGCCCGTCAAAAGCCTTTGCCGACACGCCGCGAAAGTCGCGGACGCGCGGGAGAGCGACGGAAATAAGTCGGTCGAGAAATTCATACATTCGCTCGCCGCGCAAAGTTACCATCGTGCCGATGTTCATTCCCTGCCGCAGTTTGAACGACGCGATTGATTTTTTCGCTTTCGTAATCACCGGCTTTTGTCCGGTGATCGAGCGTAGTTCTTCCGCCGCCGTGTCGAGAATTTTCGCGTTCGCAATCGCCTCGCCGATTCCCATATTGACGACGATTTTTTCGATGCGCGGAATCGCCATCGGATTTTTGATGTCGAATTCCTTGGCGATTGCCGGAGCGATTTCGTTCGTATATTTTTCTTTCAGTCTTGCCATTTTATTTATTTGTTTGGGTCTCGCCGTTGCAGGCGTTTCCAAATCTCAAAACTTATTTTATTGTTCCGAATCCGTTTCGTCGTCGGAACTTTTCTTTTTCGTATCTACGCGGCGCGGCGGTTCTGGAATCAATTCGCCGCTTTTGGCGACGCGAACTGTTTTGCCGTCGCGCGTTACGTATTTGACGCGCGTCGGCTTATTGGTTTTCGGGTCGAGAAGCGAAACATTTGAAATATCAACCCACGATTCGATTTCGATAATTCCGCCTTCGACATTCATTTGCGGCACGGCTTTTTTATGACGCTTGGAAATCGCCGCGCCCGCAACTTTGACTTTTCCCTTGCGCGAATCAACCGCCATCACTTCGCCACTATACGGTTTGCGTTTGCCGTTGTTGTCAAAACGGGCGTATTCTTTGCCCGCGACAAAAACCACCGTGTCGCCTTTTTTTATTCTTGAACGAATCGTTCCCTTTTTTACTTCTTTCATTTCTTTAATCTTCGGTATCCGGTAAAATTGCCGCCGCTCTCACTTTTGCCTTTTTACTTTTTACTTTAAATAACCTCCGGCGCGAGCGAAACGATTTTCATAAAATTCTTTTCGCGCAGCTCGCGGGCGACCGGACCGAAAACGCGCGTTCCAATCGGCGTGTTATCGTCTTTGATCAGCACGGCGGCGTTTTCGTCAAAGCGGATATAACTGCCGTCTTTGCGGCGCACTTCTTTGCGCGTGCGAACGATGACGGCGTTATAAACCTTACCTTTTTTTGCCGTTCCGTCCGGCGCGGCTTCTTTGACGGTAACTTTAATTTTATCGCCGAGCCGGGCGATTTTTCCGGTCGAACCGCCAATCGGCATAATCATTACTACTCTTTTCGCTCCCGAATTATCGGCAACCGTCAAAGAGGTTTGCATCTGAATCATAATCTCACCTTGAGTTGTCAGTTGTCAGTTGTCAGTTGTCAGTTGTTTTTTGCAACGGACAATGAGCAACGAACGACGGACAAAATTACTTCTCTGCTTTCTGAATAATCTCCATCACGCGCCAACGCTTTTTCGCCGACAACGGTCTGGTTTCCATAATGCGAACCTTATCGCCGATAGTTGCGCCGAGTTCATCATGCGCCATAAATTTCTTGCGACGTTTAATGTATTTGCGATAAACCGGATGTTTGACCACGCGGTCAACGCGCACGGTAACGGTTTTCGTCATTTTGTCCGACTGCACGATTCCGATTTTTTCCGCCCGCTTGCTGTGCTGCGATTTCGATTCGCCGTTCGCCGTCGAGTCTCCCGTAACCGCCGAAACGACCGTTGAAACGCCGCTCGAAACCGCGTCCGCGACGCTGCCCGCAACCGTTGAAACCGTATTAATCACGCTGTCAACAAACGAAGGTTCTTCCGCTGTTTCGCTTGCCTGCGCGTCGTCGGCTTTCGCTTTGCGCGTTCGTTTCGGTTTTTCTTCCGCCGCAGTTTCCGCCGTTTCATCAGCCGCCGCTTCGACGACATTTTCATTCGTCGCTTCGTCTTGGCTGACTTCCGCCGCGTTTCCTTCTTCGGCTTCTAATTCTTCTTTCTTCTTTCTTGGCATTGCTTTTTATTTTAACTTTTTACCTTTGCCTTTTTACTTTTGCCTTTCTGTGCCGGCTCGCGCTGCATAATCAACGTATGGACCCGCGCCAAAGTTTTGCGCTCGCGGCGAATGTCGTTGACCGAATCGCCCACGCCCAAAGATTTTTTGAATTTCAGACGAAACAGCGATTCTTTTAAGCTGTCGCCTTGCTCGCGCAATTCGTCCGTGTCCATCTGGTTGAGTTGTTCCATTATTTCTTTTCGCTTCATTTCTTAAACAACGCCTCCTTCCAAATCGGCACGGTTGACAAACTTCGTTTTAATCGGCAATTTTTGCGCGGCGAGCGCGAACGCTTCACGCGCGAGGTCTTCGGGGACACCTTGAATTTCATACAAAATTCTGCCCGGTTTGACGACCGCGACCCAATGGTCGGGTGCGCCCTTGCCGCTTCCCATACGGGTTTCCGCCGGTTTTTTCGTAATCGGCTTGTCGGGAAACATCCGAATCCAGATTTTGCCGCCGCGTTTGATGTGGCGCGTCATAGCGATACGAGCCGCTTCGATTTGGCGGTCGGTAATCCAAGCCGCTTCTAAAGTTTTGAGTCCAAAATCACCGAAGTTTAATTTATCGCCGCGCGAAGCTACCCCGCGCATACGACCTTTCATCACTCTTCGGTGCTTGACCTTTTTAGGCATCAACATAACTGTTCACCTTCTAATTAATAACGATTATAAAATTTTAATTAGCCTCTGCCACCGCGACCGCCACCGCCGTCATTTCTATCACGACGCGGCGGGCGACCGTCTCCGCGACGCGCACTTCTGTCAACTTTGACTTCCTTCATCGGATCGGTCGTCGTTCCGCGAGCCATCGAAGCATTCGGGTCTAAAATCTCGCCGCGATAAATCCAGCATTTCACGCCGATAATTCCGAACGTCGTCAACGCTTCGGCGAATCCGTAATCAATATCCGCACGCAAAGTGTGAAGCGGCAGACGACCCTGCAGAGTCCATTCGGTGCGGGCGATTTCCGCGCCGTTCAAACGTCCGGCAATCATTACCTTGATGCCTTCCGCGCCAAAACGGATTGATTCTTCAATCGTCTTTTTCATCGCGCGGCGAAACGCAATACGTTTCTCTAATTGCTGCGCGATTTTCTCGGCTTGAAGCTGCGCGTTGAGTTCCGGCTGGCGAATTTCCTGAATCGAAACAATCACGTCGCGTCCGGTTTTCTTTGACAAATCTTCTTTTAATTTTTCAATCTCCGCGCCTTTTCGCCCAATGATAATTCCGGGACGCGCCGTGTAAATAATAATTTTCAAACGGTTGGCGGCGCGTTCAACGTCAATGTGCGAAACGCCCGCGCCCGCAAAACGCTTTTTCAAATTGCGCTTGAGGTTTAAATCTTCCGCCAAAAATTCGGCGAATTCACGTTTGGCATACCAATGCGAGTGCCAGTCTTTGTTGTATCCGACTCGAAAGCCGTATGGATGAACCTTTTGTCCCATAAAAATTTAATTACTGTAATTCGAGAATATCGTCCTCGGCTAATTGTGCTTCGTCAGCTTTCTTCGTTTCGTTTCGTTCCGCAGGCGTTTGCGACTGGACGTTTTTCGCATCTGACGCTTCCGCCTTTTGTTTTTCTACGTTTTCTTTCGAGGCTTTCGGCGAATCCATTTCTAAAATGTCAGCCGGTTCTTCCGTCGCGTCTTTAGCTTTTGCTGTTTTCGTTTCTGCCGGCTTTTCAGTTTTTTTAGTTTCCGGTGTTTTTTCAACTTTCGGCTCTTCAGTTTTCGCCGCTTTTGTCTCTGCCGGAACTTCGGCTTTTGCTTCTATAGTTTCTGCTGGTTTCTCGGCTTTCGGCTGTTTGGTTTCTTCCGCTTCCGGCGTTCCCTTTGTATCCATCATTTCGGCGACAGGATCGGAAACAATCGGAGTTTCGGACACTGCCGCAGTTGTGATTTCCTCAGGTGCTTCAATAACCGGAGATACAGTTTCTACCTTTTCTTCCGCCGCTGGTTTTTCGGATTGCACTTTTTTGGTTTCTTTAACCTTCGGAGTTTTTTCCGCGCTTGCCGTTTTCGTTTCTTTTACTTCGCTTGTCTTCTTGGTTTTCTTAATCGCTTCCGGCTTCGGCGCATCTTTTCCTTTTGCTCCGCCGTCGCCTTTTTCACCTGAAGTTTGCAGCGATTTTTTGGCGGATTTCGTATCTACCGGCGCATCGCTCGAAACTAAGATTGTGATATGACAATAATGACGCTGTTCACGGAAAGCGCGACCTGGCGGCGCGGGACGCATACGGCGACGATTTTTATGCACTCCCATATCAACGAAACAGGTTTTGATAAACAAATCATCCGGGTCAATAGCGATGTTTTGCTGTTCCGCCAAATAAGTCGCATTGGCGATTGCCGAACGCAAAGTTTTCGCAATCGGGTCAGCCGCGCGTTTATCGGTAAATTTTAAAATGTTTAACGCTTGCGAAACATTGCGCCCGCGAATCAAATCAATCACGAGCCGCGCTTTGCGGGGCGAACCTTTCAGATGTCTTGTTTTTGCTATCGCTTCCATATCTTTATCAGTAGTCGAGTTAATTAAAACGACAAACTATTTTCTCTTCGCTGACTTTTCCGCCTTTGTTCCCGGATGTCCTTTGAAAGTTCTCGTCGGAGAAAATTCGCCGAGTTTATGTCCGACCATATTTTCCGTTACATAAACCGGAATGTGTCGTTTGCCGTTGTGAACGCCAAAAGTCAAACCGACCATTTCCGGCGTAATCGTCGAACGGCGCGACCAGGTTTTAATCGCCTGCGGCTTGTTCGCGCCTTCACGGATTTTTCTTAAAATTTTCTGCACGCTTAAATCTATAAACGGACCTTTCTTTAATGAACGTGGCATATCTTTTTACTTTATTTTCTTCTTCTGTCGCGCACAATCATATTGCTAGTGCGTTTGTTTCGTCGCGTTTTATAGCCGCGCGTCGGTTGTCCCCAAGGCGTTACCGGATGGCGACCGCCGGAAGTTTTACCTTCGCCGCCGCCGTGCGGATGGTCAACCGGATTCATCGCCACGCCGCGAACTTTCGGTCGCAAACCTTTCCAGCGATTTCTTCCCGCTTTACCGAGTGAAACATTTTCATTTTCAACATTGCCGACTTGTCCAACGGTTGCCATACAAACAACCGGCACGCGGCGAACTTCGCCCGAAGGCATTCTCAATTGCGCGTAATCGCCTTCTTTAGCGACAAGCTGCGCGAACGCTCCGGCTGAACGCGCCATCTGTCCGCCTTTACCCGGTCGCATTTCAATATTGTGAATCTGCGTTCCAAGCGGAATGTTTGTAATCGGCAAAGCATTGCCCGGCAGAATATCAGCTTCTGCGCCGCTCATAATCATCGAGCCGACTTTCAATCCGACCGGCGCGATAATGTATCGTTTCTCGCCGTCGAGATAAGTTATCAAAGCGATATGCGCCGAACGATTCGGGTCGTATTCGATTTGCGAAACTTTGCCCGCGATGCCCGGTTTATTGCGCTTAAAATCAATAATCCGGTAATGACGTTTATGACCACCGCCGCGCCGACGAACTGTAATGCGCCCGTCGCTGTTGCGCCCCGATATTCTCGTCTTCGGCTCCAGCAAAGATTTTTCCGGCTTTGCGTTCGGCGTTAATTCGTCGCGCGTCAGATATGTTTGGTATCTTCGCGCCGGCGATGTCGGTTTTAATCTCTTAATTCCCATCTTCTTATTTTCGATTTTAGAAAATCGTAAATTCCTTAAATCGCTTCCGCGTAATCAACGTGCGGCTCGCCTTTTTTCAAAGTAACGTAAGCCTTTTTCCAGGAAGCGCGGCGACCTTCGTGCCGTCCGCGTTTTTTCATTTTGCCTTCGTATTGAACCGTGCGAATCTTCGCTACCTTTACGTTGAAAATTTCTTCGACCGCTCGCCGGATGTGAATTTTTCCGGCTTTTGTATTAACCCGAAAAGTCAGAATTTGTCCGACGGTTTCATCTTCACTGCTCGCTTCTTTCAAGAGCACGGATTTTTCCGCAACTACCGGCGACTTCAAAATATCCCAAACACTAAGTTCCATCATAATTATTCAGCCGCCTCCTTTTTAGTTTTAGATGCTTTTTTTGGAGCAGCTTTTTTGTTCTTTGCCGCTTTGGTTGCAGTTTTTTTCGCTGTTGCCGCTTTCTGTGCTTTCGGCTTAGCCGTTTTCGCCGTTGCTGCTTTCTTTGCTTTTGGCTTCGCCATTTTCGGCTTCGCCGTTTTCGTTACTTTCGTCTTGGCTTTCGGTTTCGCTGCTTTCTTCGCCGTCGGTTTTTCTTCCGTCTGCACTTCCCCGGTAATTTCCAAATCATTACCGCCCTTTTCACGCTGCGGGTCGAGCAGATGATTTATCTCGTCAATTGCCGATTTAGA
>JBPCMK010000041.1:0-11031 GCA_051002375.1 Pyrinomonadaceae bacterium
GCGTGGCGAATTTGCGGAAATTTGTCGAAGCGGGTGGCACTTTGGTTTTTCTCAACCGCGCTTCGGATTTCGCCATCGAACAATTCAATCTGCCCGTCCGCGACGTTACCAAAAATTTACCGCACAAAGATTTCTACATTCCCGGCTCGATTCTGCGAACGACGCTCGACACGACTTCGCCAATCGCCAAAGGAATGCCGAAAGATTCAATCACGTGGTTTGAAGATTCGCCCGCGTTTGAAATCACCGACGGCGCAAACGTGCAAATCATCGCCAAATATCCCGACAATCCGAAAGACATTCTGCTTTCCGGCTACATTCTCGGCGCGGAACGAATCGCCGGCAAAGCCGCACTCGTTTCGATGAATATCGGCAAAGGCAAGATAATTTTATTCGGCTTTCGCCCGCAATATCGCGGTCAATCTTTGGCGACGTTTCCGCTTTTGTTTAATGCGATTTCAAATTGATGCAGAGAAGAAATTTAACCACAGATAAACACAGATTTTTTAAAGATTAAGAAATGATTTAATCCGGTTTTTATCCGTGTTTATTTGTGTGCATCTGTGGCTAAATATTTCTTAAACTTTTCCGTAAATTCGCCGTATATCAATCTTGTGAGGGCAACGCTCGGAAGTGGTTTTGAAACGAATTGAAGTTTCGCGTTGGCTTTTGGCAGATGCTTCTCTTTATTGTAATTTTCTTCGCAATGATTATCGCCGTTTCAATTTCGGCGATTGTCGGTTTTTCCGTTTATCTACGGCGCAAAACCAAATCTCTCAAATCAGAAAATCAAAAACAATTTGCTGATGTTCCGCCGTATCGCTCGCTGTTCGAGCCGGACGACGAAGAGATTCGTGCAAGCGAGCGTGAAGCACAAATGCGGGTCGAAGCCGAACGCAAAGAAGCCGAGCGTAAAGTTTTGTTTGAAAAGTCGGAAAAGGTGCGCGAGTTTGAAAAAATCTGGCGCGGCGAGCCGACGAAACAAAACACAATCGAGCTTTTGCGGCTTGCCGCGATCAGTGAATCGGCAGAAGTCTTTTCACAAACGGCGGAAAATGTGATACAAGTTTGGCGTGAAAATAAAATCGAAAATTTAACCTCGACGGATTTGGCTGATTTGTTGGATAGCCATTTTCGCACGCTTCCCCAACAGGAAAGAATTTCTGGCGCGTTGTTTTGGATAAAACAGGAAATCGAACGACTGCGCGGAAATTCAGAGTAAGATTTTTAGCCGCAAATTACACTTAGTGAATGCAGATAAATTTTTACGTGTGAAATGTTTTACGCTTAAACGTCTTACATAATCAGAGAGAAAATAATTTGTGTTATTTATGCTGTTCGCGGCTAATTTCTTTGGCAAATTGAGGAAACTACAATGAACGAAAATTTAGGTGTTTTAATCTTTTTGGCGGTTGCCGTCCTGATTGTTTTGGGCGTGATTTGGTATGTCGTTACGCGCTTTCTAGTCAACGTCGGCGCGACCGAAGTCGGAATTAAGGAACGGCGTTACGCGGGCAAAAAGATGCCGCAAGGTCGAGTCGTGGCGACGGACGGCGAAATCGGGATTCAAGCCGACGTTTTAAAGCCCGGACTGCATTTTGTTTTGTATCCGATTGAGCGCGTGATTCAAAAAGTGCCGTTGGTGGAAATCGGCGCGGACGAACTCGGCGTGATTGATGCGATTGACGGCGAACCGATGCAGACCGGCTCGATTTTCGCGCCCGACCGAGCGCAGAACGCGCACAATAATTTTCAAGACCCGATTGCTTTCATCAAACAAGGCGGCGTGAAAGGCATTCAACTGCGAACTCTGCCGCCGGGAAAATGGGCGATTCATCCGTATTTGTTCCGCGTTTCGATTGCGAAAGCGGCGACGATTCCGACGGGCAAAGTCGGTATCGTAACAAGTGCTGACGGAACACAGCTTTCACAGGGCAGACTTTTCGGTAAAGCCGTGCAGGGACACAAGAATTTTCAGGACGCGGAAAGTTTTATCTACAACGGCGGGCAGAAAGGAGCGCAGGTCGAAGTTTTAACGCCGGGAACTTATCGAATTCACACGAACTCAATCGCGCTTGAAAATACCAACGAAATCAAGCCCGGACTTTTTAATATCAAACTTTTCGACGCGACCGCGATTAGCGAAAATACCGTCGGTTTAGTCGAAGCACTCGACGGTGCGCCGCTCGACCCGAAGGATTATGTCGCGGTTGCCATCGAAGGACACGACAATTTTCAGGACAGCAACGAATTTCTCGCCCGCGGCGGTCAGCGCGGTCCGCAGAAAGATATTCTGCTGCCCGGAACTTATTACATCAACCCTCTGCTTTTCAAAGTGATTCCCGAATCGGCGAAGGAAGTAAAACCCGGCGAAGTCGCGGTTGTCGTTTCCAACGTCGGCAAAGATCCGTCCGAAGAAATACGACAGGAAATGGCGCGAAAAGTGCGTGAGCGACTCGAACGCGAAGAAGCCGAACAAATGAAGTTAGCCACCGACAAACTCAACAAAATTGAAGGCGACACGACTTCAATTGAAGAAATTAAAGCCGAAATTGCTTCCAGTGATCCGGCGGACAAACGACTCGACAGCGGAGCGCACGAAGCCTACGTCGTGCCTGCCGGTTTTCGCGGCATTCAGGAAGTCGTCGTCGGACCCGGACGCTATTACGTCAACACTCTGGCGACCACGCCGATTATTATTCCGACGACGAATCAAACCGTCGAATGGACGGCGGGCGAAATCGCCGGAACTTTCGATCCGTTTGAAGTTATCTCGAAAGACGGTTTTACGATGCAGTTGGAAGTGCGCGTCGTCTTTCGCGTCAAGCCCGAAGACGCGCCGTTTATGGTGGCGAAAATCGGCGACACGATGCGTCTGATTCAAAACGTGATGCACCCTTTAATTGACTCGATTTTCCGTAATCAAGCGTCCGAATCTTCGGCGATGGCGTATTTGCAAAATCGCCACGAAGAACAGGAACGCGCCGAAGCCAGAGTCAGAATGCACCTTTTGAAATATCACGTTGATGTCGTCAACGTGCTGATTTGCCACATTCATCTGCCGGAAGAATTGATGAAAACGCAGACGGAAAAGATTTTGGCGGAACAAAAACAAGGAATGTTCAACGCCCAGCGCGAAGCCGAAATCAAACGCATCGAATTGGAGAAAACAAGTTCGCAGGCTGACAATCAGCGCAGTTTGATGGAAGCGACGGTCGGCGTGGAAATTTCCGCCAAACGCTCGGAACAGCGCAAACGCGAAGCCGACGGCGAAGCGTATTACATCTCGGAAACAGGCAAATCCGAAGCCGAAAAAGTCCGCTTAATGGGCGAAGCGCAGGGCGTTGCCTACAACGAACAAGTCAAAGCTCTCGGTGCAAACGGCGTGGCTTTGGTCGAAACCTTAAAAGTCATCGGCGAAAAAGGCGTTCGCATCACGCCCGACATTATGGCTTCGGGCGGCGGCGCGGGCGACGGCGGAGGCGGAATCGGAACTTTGCTTTTATTAAATTTGTTCCGCGACCAAATGCAGAAAAACGGCGACAAACCGGCGATTGAGCAGACGAACGGAGCGAAGTAAAAAAGTTGTTGTTTAAGTAAGTCCGAAATAAAAACCGAAAATGTCGCGCTAAGGAAAAGCGCAAAGTATTGCAATACTTTGCGCTTTTCCTCTAAATCCACTGAAAATTAAAAACGAAAACGCGCCGCGAGTTGGAAGCGGCGGGCATTCGTGCCGTCCGGCTGCGAGCCGTCGTTGTTCGGTAAGCCGAAACTCGTGTTTTGAATAAACTGAATCGGCGTGTTGGCAGCTGGCGGATTCGGCGACGGCGTAACCGTATTGTAAAGCGTCGTGTTAAAGCCGTTAAAATTTGAACGGTTAAATAAATTGAACGCTTCGCCGAGCAATTCGACCTGAACTTTTTCGGTGATGTTGAAAGTCCGCGACAGACGCAAATCTACTTTGTAATTAGCCTCGCCGTAGATGCTGTTGCGCTCGATGTTCGGAGCAAGACTCAAACCGCCGATGCCGAGCGTTCCGCCACCGAACGGGGTGAAAATCTGATTGTTCTGCACGAAGGAAATTGTCGGAATCGAAATGTTTGCCGAATACGGTCTGCCCGATTCGCCCGTAAAAATTCCGCTTAATTGATAGCCGTTGACGAGGGCGCGAACAAAGCCGTTGGCATGTTTGACCTTTGGAATCTGCCAGATTCCGTTAAAGACAAAGCGATGCCGCTGGTCGGTCGGCGCGGCGGCGCGATTCAGCGAATTATCAAATTGATTAAACAAACTCGAACCGCCGAACGGACTTTCCGAGCCGCTGCCGTCGCCGCCGCCCGTGCCGGAAAGATTTTCCGCTTTTGCGAGCGTGTAGGCAATGTTAAATTGAAATCCTTGCGCGAATCGGCGTTTGACTTCGACGAACAAAGCGCGGTAATAGGTCGCGCCGATTGAACGCTGCTGGTTGAGTGCGCCGAAATTCGGGTTCGGGCGCGAAGCATTGACATTGACGCGGTTCGCCGTCGGGCAAGAACCGTTTGCCGGAGCGATTGTGCAAGTCAATCCCGCGCCGAACGGAACGGTAAAAGTCGTGCCGTCGGGAAGCAGATAATTTCTCGTAAATGTCGGTTCGGGCAAATTCGTGTCGAAAGTTACCGGCAGGCGGTCGCCTTTGGTGTAAATGAAACTTGCCGAGACGCTCAAATTTTTGACGATTTCGCGCTCGTAACCGATGTTGATTTCCTGAAGACGCGGATTTTTGAAATTCGGGTCGAGACGGAATACATTCGTGCTGGTGGCGAGATTCGTCGGAAACGAAGATAAAATATCGGGAAACACGGGCGCACCCGTCGTATTCGGATTAACCGAAATGCCGACGACCGTTCTGGTTAAATCCGGCAATCCCGTCTGCGGATCGCGCAAGCCGGTTTGCGTCAAGGCGTTGAAAATCGTGCCGTTCGGCGTTCTGCCGTAATAAATTCCGTAGCCGCCGCGCACCAGATTTTTCTGGTTGCCGAAAATGTCCCAAGCCACGCCGACGCGCGGTCCAAAATTAGATTTAGCTTCATTGATAACGGTCGTTTCGGGAATGTCAGGGTTCGGCGCAACCGGATTCGGCAAACGCTGAAGATCATAACGCAAACCGTAATTAATGGTTAAGTTTTTGCGAATCCGCCATTGGTCTTGGACAAACGCCGAGTAATCGGTCGTCGAAAACGTCAAACCCGGAATACCGAAACTCTGCGTGTAATTCGTATAATTTCTAGCCACAACGCCGTTGGCGCGGGCAACGAGATCGCGTCCGTAGGTGAGCGCGTTTGAATATGAATAAGATGCTCCGAAATTTGCGGGATTATTGATTATGTCGCGGACGAAGTTTATATCGCCGCCGACTTTTACCGCGTGATTGCCGATGGTGTAGCTGACGTTATCAACTACTTGATAACGCCGCTCGTCGGGCAGCGCGGGGCGTTCGAGAAAACTGGCGCGTCCAAAGGAAAATCCGCCGACAAAAACCTGCGGCGGCGGCTGGTTGCCTAACTCGAATTCAAAATCGCGTTTGACTTCAAAGCGCAATTCATTAACCAACTTGGGACTGAAAATAGTTGTTAAGCGGCTGTTCAAGGTGTGAATTCGCACGTCGTCCGAGCCGTTGCGCCCGACGTTGCCGAGAACCAGAGGAGTTTGAATGCCGTTCAAATTTCGGGCGTTCAAGTAGTTATAAGTGAGTGAAAAATTATTCACGCTGTTGACAACCCAATCAACTTTAGCGAGTGCCAGATTTTGATTAAATTTACGTGGCAGAGAATTTCCGGGCGCACCGCCGGGAAAGCGGCTTCGTAAATCCGCCGTTCCGAGGGCGAATGCCGCTTGGTCAGCCGCATTTGCATTTGCCGGAAGTCCAGTTGTCAGAACGCCGCTCAAATCTTCAGTGTCGAGCGGAAAATTGCGAAGCTGCTGGTCGTAATTGGCGAAGAAGAATAATTTATTTTTAATGATCGGACCGCTGAACGAGCCGCCGAATTGGTCGCGGCGTTCGGGCGGGTTAATCGTCGCCAGAGGATCGCGTCCGCTGAAACTTTGATTGCGAAAATACCAGAAGCCGTCGCCGTGAAAATTGTTGCCGCCCGAACGAACAACCGCGTTGATGCCGCCGCCCGCCGAGCGTCCGAATTCCGGCAGAAAATTCGAGACGGCGACTTGAAATTCCTGAATCGCGTTTGCGCTGATGTTGCTGGCGATGCGCGTTCTGCCCGCCGCCTCAGAAAAATACGCCTGATTATCGTCGTTACCTTCGAGCGTGAAGTTATTAAAAACGCCTGATTGTCCCCGATACGAAAGCAGACCGAAACGCCCCTCGCGCGTAACTCCGGGAGCGAGTAATGCAAATTGATCGGCGCGTCGCCCGTTAATCGGCAGTTCGTTGATTTGCGTGCGCGAAATCAAAGTGATTCGTCAGTTTTCACCGTATCAATAATCGGCGTGTTTTCGATTGTTACGACGGCAGAAACCGCACCTGTCTGTAAAATCAGGCGCAGCGTAGTTGTTCTTCCGACATTAACTTTCAGATTTTTCTGTTCGATTTTAGAAAAGCCTTCCTTCTCGATGATGACTGTATAATCTCCGACTGACAGCACCGGAGCGACAAACAAGCCATCGTCATTAGTAATAATCGTCCGTGTTTGATTGGTTTCTTCATTCAACACCGTGACGGTCGCGCCGTTGACGACTGCGCCGTCAATATCCTGCACCGTGCCGCTGATTGCTCCGGTTGTCAGTTGCGACTGCGCCGAAACCGTCCATACAAAAGTAAAAAATAGTCCTATTAAAAAGATTTTTGAAATCTTCATCTTTATATACCTCGTTAATTGTTAAATTTATTTTTGCCTGAGTATTCTTCAGATTAGGCGGCGAATGTTACAGCGAAGGTAAATTCAGATTAAATCACGGTTAAATGTAAAATCCCGCATTTAACTTTTCGGCGAGATTCAAAACACGCCCGTAAGTGAAAACTTTATCCGTTATAAAAGGACGCAAAGTTTTTATGAGAAACAAGAAAAGTGTAAGATTTTTATGATGGAAAAGTAGAGACAAAAGTATTTATTCGTCCCGGCGTTTTTGCCGCGACTCGTTAAAAGTTTTTGAGAAAGTCCTATTCAATTTTTAAACTGCCGCCAAATTCACGCTTTTATTTTATGATGGCTTCGGCGAATCGTTCCATTTCTTCGAGTTGTGGACTCGATTGCAAAAGCAATAAATTTACGCCGACATTTTCAAATTCAGCGACACGCGCGGCAACTTGGTCAGGCGTTCCAGTCAAACCCGAACGAAGTCCGCGATTTGAAACCGAATAATCTTCGAGCGAAACTTGCTGTTCCAACTTCGTGTTCGCCAACCAATCTTGATAATTTCCGTAACCTGCCGCCGTCTGTTTGACATCCGTAATGCGTCCGATTTCTCTTTTAACTTCCGCATCGGAATTTCGCACAATCGCGTAACCGGCAACGCCGTAAATCATCGGCGGCAGATTTAATTTCTCGCGGCGACTTTCCATATCTTCGATTTTTAATTTCACTTTTTCGGGCGCGTCGCCGTGCATCACATAAGCGTCGCATTGACGGGCAATCGTGTCTTTAGCTTTTTCCGACTCGCCGCCCGCGTAAATTATCGGTTTGTGAATCGGCTTCGGCTGCATAACCGCGTCTTCGATTTTGTAGTAATTGCCCGCGTAATCGAAATGATCCGACTTCCATAATTTATTGACAATTTCGAGCCATTCCGCCGTTCGCGCGTAGCGGTCGTCGTGTTCGTCAAACTGCACGCCGAACTTTTTCGCTTCGCCCGCCCACCACGACGAAACGACGTTCAAACTCAATCTTCCGCCGCCACCGATGCGGTCAATGTTGGCGGCTTGTTTGGCAAGCAGCGCGGGATTGTGAAATGTCGGACGCACCGCGACCATTAATTCGAGCGTGTTCGTAACGGCAGTCAAAGCAGCGGCGGTTGACCACGCATCGAGCGAAGGCGCGTCAACGCCTTTGATGTCGTTTAAATTCAATTCGGCGACGAGCGACAAATCGAAACCGATTTCCTCGCTTCGCTTCGCGAGTTTTTTCGTGTAATTCCAACTCGCTTCCATTTGTTCGTTTTCGACGTTTCTCAACCAACCGCCGAAGACCGGCATCCAATATCCGTAGCGCATTTTTCAATCTCCTGTTCTAAAAAATCAACTAATTTTTCGTGCGGGTCAAAACCGATTAAATTCGGCGCGTCGGCGACAAAATTCGACAGCGCGTTGATGTCATAAAAAAGCGTGTCGCCCGTTTTATCGTCAATCAAATATTCGACTCCGCCGACATCAATTTTCGCTTTCGCAACGATTCGCTCGACCGTTTCGATAATCTCCGGCGGCGGCTCGAACGCTTCAATTCTCAATCCGGTTTTCGGCGCGTCAGCGAGACACATTTCGCCAACCGCGCTGATTCCAATCGTTTGTTTCGCGTCTTCGATTTGGCAAACTTCAGCCGGACAAAGATTAAAATTCTCGCCTTCGGGAAATATCTTCAAGCCGTATAAAAACTTGCCGCCGAGCGTTTCGATGCGCTGAATCGAGCCGCCGCGTTTTGGCGCAAATTCCTGAACGAGCGCGGTCGAATCAATTCCCAAATCAATCAGATTGTTTTCAACCGCCGCTTTTAAATCTTTCGCAGTTTCAAACTTAATTATCCCTGCGCCGCGCCCGCCGATGTTC
This sequence comes from Pyrinomonadaceae bacterium, assembly GCA_051002375.1. Taxonomy (GTDB): domain Bacteria; phylum Acidobacteriota; class Blastocatellia; order Pyrinomonadales; family Pyrinomonadaceae. Next base: position 8,753 of record JBPCMK010000041.1, read on the forward strand.
GGTTTGACGATGACGGGAAACTGTAAATCCTTCGCCGCTTCGATTGCTTTTTCGGCTGAATTGATAACGCGCGTCGCCGGATATTTCACGCCGAGCGAATCAAATAAAGCGGCTTGTAGGGCTTTGGAAATCTCGATTTGAAATGCTTCGTAACCGTTGATGACGCGCACACCTTTTTGCTCTAAGCTCGCCAAAAATCCGCGCGTGTAAAAAATCGCGCCGCCGTGTCCGCGCAAATACGCCGACGCGCTCATTCGATTGAAAACGAGCGCGTAATTCTTCATCTCGTTCGGATTGTAAAAATCGTTCGCCGCGTTGATTTTTTCAAACGAAATTTCGCGTTTCTCCAATTCCGCAAAAAGCGGGCGAAACCATTCGGGATGTTCGTAATAAACGGCGATTTGTTTTTTATTCATTTCGTTTTCGGAAAATTAACCGGCATTTTTATAAAGCGTATTTAGTTTAACTTTATTTCTATGCGCGAACAAAACTTTGAAATGAAGACGATTTTAATGTGCGCCCGGCGGCGGTTTCGCAGCTTTCACACGCTTGAATAAAAACGCCGCCGGAACGCCGATAAAACAGATAATGGCAAGCAGCCTGAAGTTGTCAATATAAGCAAGAACCGCCGCTTGTTTGACCATCATTCCGTAAATCGCTTGATACGCTTGCTGCGTTGCCGTTACCGCGTCGGCGTGCGCCATTAAGGAATTTTTAATTTGCTCGAAAGTTTGTTGAAAAGCCGGATTATATTGATCCAAATTGGCGGAAAGCGGAACTTGATGCTGCTGCGCCCCGCGTGAGAGAAACGTCGTGATCGCCGCGATGCCGAAACTTCCGCCCGTGTTTCGCATCAAGTTGTAGATGCCCGAAGCGTTGCCGATTTCCGAATTGGGAAGCGTTCCCATCGTCAAAGTCGTCAAAGGCACAAAGACGAAGCCGAGCGCGAAACCGCTGACGATTATCGGATAAATAATATTCGTCTGCGCGATTTCGAGATTGATTCCGGTGAAAACGTAAGTTGAAAAACCAAGCACCAGAAACCCGAACATTATCAAATAACGACTGTCAATTTTGCCGATAAGTCGCCCGACGACAATCATCGAAACGACCGAACCGATGCCGCGCGGACTGACCGCCAAACCGCTTTCCGTTGCCGAATAACCGAGCAGAGTCTGCAAAAACAGCGGAATCAAAACCGTCGAACCGTACAGAACCACGCCGACCGAACCAATCAAGGCAGTTCCGACGGCGAAATTGCGGTTTAAGAAAACGCGCAGATTAACAATCGGTTCGGGCGTGTAAAGTTCCCAAGCGATAAACACGAGCAGAGAAACGGCGGACATTACGGCAGTGAAAATAATTACGGGCGACGAAAACCAATCTCTCTGCTGTCCCAAATCGAGCGTCAATTCGAGCGCGGACAGACCCAGAGCCATCAAACCGAAACCGATATAATCAATGCGTCCGGGCTTTTGATTTTGAATATACGGCGGGTCTTCGACAAACGTATTCGCCATAAACGCGGCGAGCAAACCGACCGGCAGATTGATGTAGAAAATCCAACGCCACGAATAATTATCTGTTACCCAGCCACCCAAAGTCGGACCGATAATCGGCGCGACGACCACGCCCATTCCGTAAAGTGCCATCGCCGCGCCGCGTTTTACCGGCGGAAAACTTTCGAGCAGAACGGCTTGGGCAATCGGCTGCAACGCGCCGCCGCCGAGTCCCTGCAAAATACGTGCGATAATCAAAATCGTCAGATTCGGAGCCGCGCCGCACAATGCCGAAGCGAATGTAAAAACACCGATTGAAATGATGAGAAATCGTTTGCGCCCGACAAACTTTGTAATCCAACTCGTGGCGGGCAGAATTATCGCGTTCGAGATGAGATAACTCGTCAAAACCCAGGTCGCTTCGTCGGTCGTCGCCGAAAGATTTCCGGCGATGTGCGGCAGAGCGACGTTGGCAACCGAAGTATCAAGAACTTCCATCACCGTCGCCAGCATCACCGAAATCGCAATCAGCCACGGATTAAAACTCGGTGTCCAAGCCTGTGACGACGCGGTGTTTTCCGCCGGTTTTTTACTGAAATTTTTATCGGAAATTGATTCCGCCGTCGCGCTCATTTTGGTTTTTAGATTCAATTACTAAGTAGTCGGACACAAAGATGGTATATTATTTCCCGAAATGGGAAAAATCAAAAAACTTGAACTGAGTGTAGCAGAAAGCGAAGCCTTAGAAAAAGGTTATCGCAGCGGAGAAAAACATACTTT
>JBPCMK010000042.1:0-9261 GCA_051002375.1 Pyrinomonadaceae bacterium
AAGCCGTGTCCTTCGTCGGGCGCGACGATGTATTCGACCGGATAATTTCTATCGCGCAAGGCGACGACAATTTGATTGGCTTCGCGGATATTGACGCGCGGATCGTTCGCGCCCTGCACGACCATCAGCGGAGTTTTTATTTTATCGGCTGAATTTAAAGGCGATTGCCTTAAAAGCTGCGCTTTGCCTTCGGGCGTGTTCGGGTCGCCCATTCGTTTATAAAACATTATTCGCCCGGCTTCCCAATACGGCGGAATAGTTTCGAGCAGCGTTATCAAATTTGACGGCGCGACATACGCGACCGCCGCCGCATACAAATCCGGCGTGAACGTAACGCCCGCGAGCGTCGCGTAACCGCCGTAACTGCCGCCCATTATGCCGATGCGTTTCGGGTCGGCGATGCCTTGCGCGACGAGATATTTCACGCCCCACGTCAAATCGTCCTGCATCTTGTCGCCCCATTGATTGTTTCCGGCACTTAGAAATTTTTTACCGTAGCCGGTCGAAGCGCGGAAATTCGGTTCGAGAACGGCGTAACCGCGATTGGCGAAAAATTGCGCGAACGGATTATAACCCCACGAATCACGCGCCCAGGGTCCGCCGTGCGGAAACACGACGACCGGCAGGTTTTTCGCCGCCACGCCTTTCGGCAAAGTCAGATAAGCGGGAATTTCCAAACCGTCCGAAGATTTGTAAGTGATGGATTTCATCGGCGCGAGGTCGGCGCGATTTAATTTTTCATAAATTCTATACTGCGGCGTAATCTGTTTCGTCTTGCGATTGAACAAAACTGTTTCGCCCGGTTCGGTGTCGCTGTGAACGGAGACGAGCCACAGATTTTCGTCGGCGGTTGACGAGCCGAAAGAGATTTCCTCGTTCGGATATTTGCTTTGCAAAAATTTATAATCGGCTTCGTAGTCTTTATTTTTCCAGTAAATCCTTTCGCGCTCGTCGTCGTAAGTCGTGGCGAGAAGTTCGTCGGTCAAATCGGAAAATATCGCGTTGCCTAAATCAACGCGGTTTTTCGGGTCGGACTCGACGAGTTCTTCTTTGCCCGTGTCCACGTCGAGCAAAATTAACTGCGTCAAATCGGGATTGCCTTTATTGGTTTGCAGATAAACCCGTTTGTTGTCTTTATTAAACCGAACGGGAGCGCAAGTTTCAAACAAATTGCACGAATAGATTTTCGTGGATTTGCCGTCCGCGTCGAGCCGCAGAATTTCCGTGTCGCCGTTTGGCGGAACGCGCAGAGCGAGCCGCATTTTATCGGCGTTATCGAAAATTACTCCCTGCAAACGGTCGGTATTTTTAGTGATTAAAGTGCGTTCGCCGGTCGAGATTTTCACTTTGTAAAGATCGTGCCAAGCCGGATCGCGGTCGTTCAAACCGACATAAATCGCGTCGGGGTCTGATTTCGGAACGGCGAAAATTTCGGCGCGGACTTTCTGCGCGTCGGTCAGATTTCGCGCTGCCGGAACGTCCGAATCCTTCGCCGGAGCGTCGCTCGGATTGACGGCGTAGACGTTGAAATTTTCGTCGCCGCCTTTGTCCTGCGTGAACAAAATATATTTGCCGTCGCGCGACCAGAAAAAGCCCGGAATCGGTCGGTCGGTGCGGTTGGTAATAAGTTTCGCATTCACGAACGGCTCGTCAACCTTTTTAACCCAGATGTTGCGCGTGTCTTTATACGGCTTCAAAAAAGCGATGTATTTGCCGTCGGGCGAGATTTGCGCTCCGGCGATTTCCGGGTTGCCGAACAGCAACTCGCGGTCAATAATCGGCGGCATCTGCGCTTCGGTTTTCATATTAAAAGTGGTAAATGATACGACCAAAAGTGTAAAAATCAAGATGCGTTTGAACATAAATTTCTCCTTTTTTTATTTTTTAGAAACTTTGTAAAAAATACGGAGCGAAATAATTAAAGTTTCAGTATTCAATTTTGGCGAGCGATTTAACGTAAAACTCAAAATTCGTCCGCCCAAAATCGTTTTTTAAATTTGCTTTCGTTCCAAAATTTTTTGAAGAGTTCAATCTTCGGTTTGGCGTTTTCGCTTAAAACGATGCTCACGACATCGTATCGAAATCTCATCGAATCGAGCCGGAATGTTTTGCGATAGATTCGCGCCGTTCGTGTGATTTGCCGCTGCTTTCGCAAATCAACTGCCGCGAGCGGCGAGGCAAATTCGTCGGACGAGCGCGTTTTGACTTCGATAAAGCATAAAACCTTTTCGTCCAAAGCGATTAAATCAATCTCGCCCGAAACGCTCGCGCCGCGACGATTTCTGCCGACCGGAACTTTAAAATTTGCCGCAACGAGGCGATAACCTTTTTTAATCAAAAATCGCGCGGCGAGTTCTTCGCCCAAATGTCCGACCGCGCTTGTCTTTGAAACAAACGAATGTTTATCTTGAACATTGAGAGAAAGAATTTCGGACATTTTTTACATTTTTTAGAAATGAGGATAACACGGATGAAGGCAAAAAAAATACTGAAAATTATCGTCGTCGTTTTAGCGGTCGGATTTATTGCCATTCAATTTTATCGTCCAGATCGCATGAATCCGCCGATTGTGCAGGCGGAAACTTTGGAGGCAAACGCGCAAGTTCCTGAAAACGTCGAAGCGATTCTCAAACGAAGCTGTAATGATTGTCATTCAAACCAAACAAATTATCCTTGGTATTCAAACGTCGCGCCGTTTTCGTGGCTGCTGAATAATCACATCACCGAAGGTCGGCAGCATTTGAATTTTTCGGTTTGGGCGACTTCCGACAAAAATCGGAAACGCCGCAAATTAGACGAAATCTGCGACGAAGTAACAAACGGCACGATGCCGTATAATCAATATCTCTGGATTCACCGCGACGCGCGTTTGAGCGAAGAAGACAAGAAAATTTTGTGCGATTGGACGGAAACGGAAAAAGCGAAAGTGTCCGCCGCCGAATAAAATTCAATCGTTTTTATTCGGCATATTTTGCGCCTTTGCCTCTCTCCGGTTAAAATTCATTTATGGCTTTGCTCGAAATCGTCAAATATCCCGCGCCCGTTCTGCTCGCGGTCGGCAAGCCGGTCGAGCGATTTGACAAGAAATTAAAAAATCTCGTCGCCGATATGTTCGAGACGATGTATGCGGCGGAGGGAATCGGACTTGCCGCGCCGCAGATAAATTTATCGCAGCGGCTTTTCGTGATGGATTGTTCCGGCGGCGAAGACGAAACGCAGAAATACGCGATGATAAATCCCGAAATTGTTTACGCCGAAGGCTCGCAGGAAGGCAGCGAAGGCTGTCTTTCGTTTCCCGGAATTTTCCAGCAAATCCAGCGAAATTTGCGAGCCGTTGTGCGTTATCGGGACACAGACGGAAACGCGCGGGAACTCGACGCGGCGGAACTCGCGGCGCGGTGCGTTCTGCACGAAACAGACCACTGCGACGGAATTATTTTTCTCGACCGAATGACGGTTTTAAAAAGGGCAATGGCAAAGCGTAAAATCAAACAATTACAGAAAACGGGAAAATGGGAATAATCAATGCCGCCGAAAATTAGAGAATTGATTGCTGAACTCGAACGAGAGCGGTTTTATAAATCGCGGCGGAAAGGGAAGTCATCGAAATTATGAACATATTTTAGGCATCAGAGTAACAGTTTCGGGCAAAACCGGCGACGATGCGAGAAAATATCAGGAAAAGATTGTCAAAGACGCGATTAAGAAGGTGAAATAAAATGAGAAATCCTGCCGACGTTTATGAAAAAATTGTATATTGGAGCGATGAAGACAATTGTTTTATCGGAATGTGTCCAGAACTGATGTATGGCGGCGTTCACGGCGACGATCCGGTAGAGGTTTTCAAAGAGCTTTTAGAAGTTGTTGACGAATGGGTTGAAATTTTCAGACAAGACGGAAAACCTTTGCCCGAACCGAAAAGAGCAATTTTGGAGACAGTATAAATTAACGGAAATAAAATTATGCAAACACAAAGAACAACAGACGAATTTAAGAACGAACCGTTCACCGATTACAAAAAACCGGCAAACGCCGAAGCGATGCGCGAGGCGATTGAACAGGTGAGAAGCGAACTAGGGAGAGAATATCCGATTGTCATCAATGGCGAGAAAATTATGCTCGACGCGAAATTTGAAAGTTATAATCCGTCGGAGAAATCGCAGGTCGTCGGGAAGTTTTCCGAAGTGGATTCGGACGCGGAAAATTTGGTGAATCGAGCGATTGAGGCGGCAACCGAAGCGTTTAAAACGTGGCGCAATGTGCGAGCCGAAGAACGCGCCGAATATCTTTTCAAAGCGGCGAAAATCTTGCGCGACAGGAAACATTATTTTAGCGCGTGGATGGTTTTTGAAGTCGGCAAAACTTGGGCGGAAGCCGACGGCGACACAGCCGAAGCGATTGACTTTTTGGAATTTTACGGGCGCGAGATGATTCGTTACGCGCAACGACAGCCGATTACGCAAATCGCGGGCGAAGATAACCGGCTCGAATATATTCCGCTCGGTGTCGGCGCGATTATTCCGCCGTGGAATTTCCCTTTGGCGATTATGGCGGGAATGACTTCGGCGGCGATTGTTTGCGGCAACACGGTCGTTTTAAAACCTTCGTCGGATTCGCCGACGATTGCGGCGAAGTTTGTCGAGGTTTTGGAAGAAGTCGGCGTGCCGAAAGGCGTGGTGAATTTTATTACGGGCAGCGCGGCGACGGGCGAGCAAATGGTAACGCATCCGAAAACCAGATTTATTTCGTTCACGGGTTCAAAACAAGTCGGTTTGCATATCAATGAACAGGCGGCGAAAACGCGCGCCGGACAGCTTTGGATCAAGCGCGTCGTGGCGGAAATGGGCGGCAAGGACGCGATTGTCGTTGACGCTGACGCTGATTTGGAATCGGCGGCGACGGGCGTTGTGCAGGCGGCGTTCGGGTATCAAGGACAGAAATGCTCGGCGTGTTCGCGCCTGATTGTTGACGAAAAAGTTCACGATGAATTGATGAAAAAAATTGTCGAATTGACCAAACAATTAAAAGTCGGTTCGCCGACCGAAGCGGATACGAATATGACTGCCGTTATCAATCAACGCTCGTTCGACACGACTTTGAAATACATCACTAAAGGCGTTGAAGAAGGCGGAAAACTTTTAGTCGGCGGCAACGGCGACAGCTCGAAAGGATTTTATATCGAGCCGACGATTATTGATGAAGTCGCGGCGAAATCAACCCTCGAACAGGAAGAAGTTTTCGCGCCCGTGTTGGCGGTTATCAAAGCGAAAGATTTCGACCACGCGCTGGAAATCGCCAACGATACGGAATTCGGTTTGACCGGCGCGGTTTATTCAGCAAGCGAAGAAAAATTGGAAAAAGCGAGAAACGAATTTCACGTCGGCAACCTTTATTTCAACCGCAAATGCACCGGCGCATTGGTCGGAGCGCATCCGTTCGGCGGATTTAATATGTCGGGAACAGATTCAAAAGCCGGCGGACGCGAATATCTTTTACAGTTTATGCAGGGAAAATTAGTTTCAGAAAAAATCGGCGCGACCAAAAGCGAAAGTAAAGAAGTTCTGAACGCGGGCGACACGAGCGCGAAAGCGTTTTAAGATTAGCTGCAAGAGAGTAAAAATCATAAGTATAAAAATAAAAATGATGAAAAAAATATCTGTCTGCTGCGGATTAATTTTAATGTTAATTTCCGCGAGTTTTTCGCAAAAGCGTCCGACGACAAAAACAACGGCTAGACCGAAACCGATTATTTTCGCTGTTTTAGATGATGGAAAAACGCTTGAGCCAATCGGCGAGATTGATAAAGGCGCGTTGGTTGAAACCGTCAACGGCAGCGGCGATCCGAAATCGCTGGCGGCTTTTGCCAGCACTTTTTATAAACCGAATGCGAAATACAGTTTGATTTTCGGCGGCAAATTAAACGGCACGGTTACGGTTAAAAGTTCCAATACGAAAGCCGACTGCAACAAAAATCTGGCGACCGTAACGACGCAATCGCCGAAGGCAAAACTGAAAGGCTTCGTAATGGGTTTGGCGACCGACGCGCGGACGCAGCCGACCGCGTTGGGCGTGCGGCGTTTGCCGACCGTCGCCGAACGCGCCGAAATCGAATCGCTGGTGCGTGCCGAATACGCCAAGCAAGGCGTGTCTGCCGACGCGACGAAAGATTTGCATTATTATAATCTGACTGCGATTGACGCGGACAACGACGGCAAGGCGGAATTGGTCGGTTCATATTGGGTCGAGAGTTCGGCGAAGGAAAGAAATTTGTTGTTTTTTATCGCCGACGAGGACAGCGACGGCAAATATCAATTCGGTTACAGCGAATACAGCAAAGTTACGCCGAAAGAAATTATGAGCGGCGAAATGAAGGATTTAGACCAGGGCATTGGCAGCGAATTATTACTCGACGCATTGGAATATACCGGCGACACGACCGCCGAAATTTTTACCGTCATTCAAGGCTTCGAGGGAAATACTTTTCACGTCTACAGTCGCGGCAAAGACGGAAAATGGGCGCGCGTTTTTGAAAGCTCTAATTATCATTGCGCTTATTAATAAAAGGCAGAAGCCCGCGCGTGAGCAAGGGCGAAAAAAGAACAAGGAGTAAAAAATGAAAGATTATACCAAACCGACAGATGAAGAATTGAAGCAAAAATTAACACCGATGCAATACGAGGTAACGCAAAATCAAGGAACGGAGCCACCGCATCAGAACGAATATTGGAATAACAAGGAAGACGGTTTATACGTTGACATCGTTTCGGGCGAGCCGCTGTTTTCGTCGAAGGAAAAGTTCGATTCGAGCTGCGGTTGGGCGAGTTTTGATAAACCGCTCGTCGCTGAAAACTTTACCGAGCGCACGGATAGTAAATTCGGAATGCGGCGCACGGAAGTTCGCTCGAAACACGCCGATTCGCATCTCGGACATATTTTTAACGACGGTCCGACCGAAACCGGAATGCGCTATTGTATGAATTCGGCGGCGATGCGGTTCGTTCCGGCGGACAAACTGGAAGAAGAAGGTTACGGCGAGTATGTTTCGCTGTTTGAAGAGAAGAGTTAGTTGGAACGAGGAGCGATTCGGAATAGCTCGGAGATGAAAGATAATAGATGAGAGATAAATCTATCAGTTATCATCTCTCATCTTTTATCTATTCCGAATCGTTTCCCGTTTGAATTGGAAACTTCAAAAATAAAATGAATAAAATAATTTTCGGCAATAAAACTTTTATTGCCTTTTTAATTTTCGGCAGTTTGATTTCGCTGATTGTATTTCCGTCGAAAGCGACTTTGCAAACAACCAATACGAATCCGTTTCCGGTTAAGCGAGAGGAAACGCCCGACAGTTGGCGGCGCGGCGGCGAAGCGGCGATTGAGCAGCGAAAGAATCAGCCGAACTTCGGCAAGCGGGCAAAGAATGTGATTCTTTTTCTCGGCGACGGAATAGGCGCAACGACGATTACGGCTTCGAGGATTTTGGAAGGTCAGATGCGCGGCGAAAGCGGCGAGGAAAATCGTTTGAGCTTCGAGCAGTTTCCCAATCTCGCGCTTTCAAAAACTTACAGCGCGAACCAGCAAACTTCCGATTCCGCGCCGACGATGAGCGCGATTATGACCGGCATTAAAACCGACGAAGGAACGCTGTCGGTCAATCAAAACATCGTCCGCGAAGATTATCGAACCGTCAAAGGCAACGAAACGAAAACGCTGCTTGAAATGGCGGAAGACAACGGCAAATCAACCGGCGTGGTAACGACGGCGCGATTGACGCACGCCACGCCCGCCGCGTGTTACGCGCACACGGCTGACCGCGATTGGGAAACCGACAAAGATATTTTCGACCGTTCAAAAGCGGCTTATGATGCGAAGTTTCCAGACATCGCCCGACAGCTTATCGAATTCAATTACGGCGACGGTTTGGAAGTCGCGCTCGGCGGCGGGCGGACGAAATTTCTGCCGAATCAAATGGATGATCCCGAATATCCGAACGTCAAAGGCGAGCGAATGGACGGGCGCGATTTGACGAAGGAATGGCTGAATAAATATAAAAATTCCGATTACGTTTGGAACAAACAGCAGTTCGATGCGATTGACCCGAAAAAGACTAGGCACTTGCTCGGTTTGTTCGAGCCGTCGCATATGCAATACAATTACGACCGCCCGAAGGACAAGGCGGGCGAGCCTTCGCTGACCGAAATGACGACGAAGGCGATTGACGTTTTATCAAACAATAAAAAAGGTTTTTTCCTGATGGTCGAAGCCGGACGCATTGATCACGCACATCACAACGGCAACGCTTTTCGCGCGCTGACCGAAGCGATTGAATTGTCAAACGCCGTGCGCGCCGCCGCCTCGAAAGTAGATTTGAAAGATACTTTAATCATCGTAACCGCCGACCACAGCCATACTTTTACGATGGGCGGCTACCCGATTCGCGGCAACAACATTCTCGGTCTTGTCCGCGAAGTTGACAACAACGGACTGCTCGAAGACAAACCGAAAACCGACAAAAATCAGAAGCCGTATACGACGCTCGGCTACGCGAACGGCAAAGGCTATCGCGGCGGGACGCGCCCGACTTTGACGCAGGAAGAAGTTACCAGCCCCGATTACAAACAGGAAGCCGCCGTTCCTTTAAACGATGAAACGCACGGCGGCGAAGACGTAGCGATTTTCGCCACCGGCGCGGATTCTTCTCTGATTAGCGGCGTGATGGAAGAAAATTGGATTTTTTATGTAATGAAAGATGCTCTGCGGCTTAAATAACAGCCTTCGAGAAAATGGTTTTCAGTCAAAGATATTGAGTTTGCTTGAGCAAAAGCTGAGTTTTCATTTGTGAAAAGTTAATATGCAGGACTGTAATTAGACATTACACAACTGTAAATGGACATTACAAGACCGTAATTAGACATTACGACACCGTAATTAGGTATTACAGCACTGTAAATAAACATTACGATACTGTAATTAGGTATTACGATACTGTAATTAGGTATTACGACACCGTAATTAGATATTACGACACTATAATTAGGTGTTGCGACACCGTAATTAGACATTACGACACCGTAAATAGGCATTACAAGACTGTAAATAAGCATTGCACGAATGAAAACTTATATTTGTTCAGTGGGGCTGTAAGAAATTTTGTGTAAATCGAAATTTATAGAATAAGGAGATTTACACTTATGACGATACGAAAAGAAATACTTGATGAATTGATTCGGGATTACAAGAACCCGGAAGATTTGCTCGGCG
>JBPCMK010000043.1:0-37971 GCA_051002375.1 Pyrinomonadaceae bacterium
CTTTTAACTCGAGCATTCTCGCGCAATCGCGTCCGCAAAAAGGCGACGTGCCGACGAGTAATGGCAAGAAAAACAAGCGTCCCGTGCCGAAAACCGAAGAGGAAATCAAAGCCGAAGAAGCGAAACGCAAACAGGAAGAAGAAGAAAAAAACGCGGTCGTTGACGAAGAGGTTTTGAAAATTAAAACCAACATCGTCAATGTTGACACGGTAGTTTATAACAAAAAAACCGGACAAATTATCACCGGCTTGAAAAAGGAAAACTTCGCTGTTTTTGAAAACGGCGTGAAACAGGAAATCACGAATTTCGCCACGCCCGAAGCACCGATTACCGTAACGATGGTTGTCGAATTCAGCAAATGGTCGGAGATTTTCGGGTTGTATGGAAATGGCGGGCAGGAATCGGGAACATTGGAAGTCATTCGCCCGGTCGCTTACTTTCTTTCTAAATTTATCAAGCCGCCCGGCGATTACGCTTCTTTAATTGCTTACGACATTCGACCCACGCCGATTACCGATTTTACGAACGACCCGAATCGTCTGCGCCAGAGCGTAGATTTGCTTCTGCGGAATAATCCGGCGTTTCGTGAAAGTAATTTATACGACGCGCTGAAATTCGCGCTCGTCGGCGGAAAAGGCGATGCGGTCGTGCTGGACGATTCAAAAGAGCGCACCGCGGATTATGGCGGAATGATTGATGTCAAAGCCCAACGCCGCGCCATTATTCTGGTTACTTCCGGCATTGATACGTTCAGCACAATAAACTACGACAAAGTTCGCAAAATCATTCAAAGCGTCGGCGTGCCGATTTATATTATCGGCACGGGCAAGCTGTTTCTCAAAAGATACGAAGACCGTCTTCCGGCAACCGACGGCATTGACGGCACGCCCGGCAGAATGACCTTTTTGCAGGCTGACAACGCGATGAAAACTTTCGCCAAAGAATCTGGCGGCGCGTATTTTCCCGTAACTTTTCCGGGCGAAATTCCGTCCGACATCCAATCAATCAACTCTCTGATGCGAAGCCAATACAGCATCGCTTACGACGCGGGCGACAAACACGAACCGGGCAAAAAATATAATCTCGAAGTAAAGGTTGACGTTGACGGCGACGGCGTTTATGAAGATAAAGGTTACGTTATTCAGTATCGCCCGTTTTATATCGCTCCGGGAGCGGAAGCACCGAAGTCAGAAAAACAGAAAAAATAGACGGCAAATTACAAATCAAATTTTTAACGGCGGACTTTTTTGTCCGCCTTTTATTTTGGAATCTATATGCTGTAAATTTTCAGCTTAAACTCATCATTCGAGGTATAAATCTCGACGCGCCGGTCGGAGAAATATTTCGACGAGCGCAGAATCATCGGCAGACCGCCTTTCGGAATGTTCGTTCCGTATTCGCGTCTCGAAAAAATCGCGGCGATTTGCGGATTTAGCCTTTGGGTAATTCCGTAACGAATCGCTCTCGATGCGGGCGGCGCAAATCCTTTTGTGCGGCGTGGATTGATAATTTCAATCGCGTTGTCGTAAATCAAAACGCGCGTCGAAATTTCGCGCAACGCCAAATCGCGGTGAACGATTGCGTTGGCAATCGCTTCTCGAATCGAGAAAAGATGATAAACGCCGCGAGCCTGAACGATTGAATTTCCCTCTCGTGCCGCTGCAGATTTTTTGCGCGGTTTGTCCTTCGACAAATCGCAGTAACGCTCGATAAACCGCAGAATGGATTCGTATAAAAATAGAAGATTCCCGCTTGATTCTTTGGATTCGACAACCTGCGCGTTGCCGTTTTCGCCCGCGTAACGCGCCGCCGTAATTTTCGCGTGCGGAAGCAGTTCCGCAACCCGCTCGCTTTTTCCGAACAGCAAAACGCCCGCGACGGTCGGCATAAATTCGTCCGCGCCGCCGACGGCAAGAAGCAAATCCTTTTTCAAAAAATCGCCGGTTTGATAAAGATTTTTGCCGAGCAGGTCATCGTCGAACGCGCCCGCGAAACTCCACAAAAGTCCGTCGTCAAAATCCGCTTCATTCGCGTCTTGAAGCGGAATGTTTTCGTAGTTTAGAGGACGAATCTCGTTCAGCCAATCTGATAATTCAGCGCGTGAAATCTCGCGTTTCTCCGCGCCGAAGCGCAAATAAAATCTGCCGTCGCGCGTGCGATACGGACGGCGTTTGCCTTCGACTTCCAAAACGACAATGCGCCTGCCGTTGTCGAACGCGATGCAGTCGAGAAGCGGCAAAATCGGCGGATGTATTTCCTCGCGGCAAATTCGCGCGAGTTCCGCCTGCACTTCTTCGGCGTAGCGCACACCTTCGACGCGCAAACCGTCGGTTACGCCGAAAACCATCATTCCGCCGTCGGTGTTGGCGAGCGCGACGATTCCCTTAGCGATTTTTTCGGGATTGGAAAGCTGAATTTTGAGTTCGAGATAAGTGTCTTCGCCGCCGCGAATCAAGCGCAGCAGTTCGGTGCGCGTCGTTTGCGGCGCGGGTTGATTCTGAATATATTCCTGAAAAGAGCGTTCCGTGGCGGGTTCGAGACGTTGATTATAACGAAATTTTTTGCGTGGCATTTCAAAAAGGCGCGTAATTTTTGTCAAGACGGCACACGCTTTCTTATAGACCGCCCGAATGAATTTTTTGGAAAACTCATTGCTGGAATTCAAATTATCAACTGTTTTAATTGAAACATTTATGCGCCGAAAAGTAAATAAAGCCGTGAAATACAAAATTTTATTTGCGCTTTCGGCTAAATTTTCGCAAACTTATCAACAGTCTTTTTTATTTCAATTCAAAATATATTGGTCAAACGTGGAAACGGAAGTCATTACAACTTACGTCGGACTCGGCTCGAATCTGGGCGACCGCGCCGGCAATCTGCTGCTTGCCGTGCGCGGTTTGATGGAAGCAAGTTTTACCGTCAACAAACTTTCCGCCATTTACGAAACCGAACCGCTCGGCGTTGACGAATCAGAAGAACACGCCGCTTATTTGAATATGGTGGCGGAAATTTGCGTAACCAATATTTCGCCGTCGCAGATGCTGGCGCGAATGCTTCGCATCGAATATCTTTTGGGGCGGCGCGAAAAAACTCTTTTGAAACCGCGCACGGTTGACCTCGATTTGCTGTTTTACGGCGACCACGAAACGAACAGCGAATTTTTAGTCGTTCCGCATCCGCGTCTGCACGAGCGCAAATTCGTTCTCGTGCCGCTTGCCGAACTCGCGCCGCATTTTGTTCACCCGACTTTAAATAAAATCATTCAGGAATTACTTTATACAGTTGAGGACGATTCGAAGGTGAAGCGTTGGATTCCAAAATCCGCAATCTAAAAATTATGGCATATCTGCAACCCGACAAACCCGAAAAAGTTTATGTTCCCGCGCTTCGTGCGGCGAAGGAAAAGGGCGAAAAATTAGTTTGCCTGACGGCTTACGATTATCCGTCGGCGCGAATCGTGGACGAAGCGGGCGTGGAAATTATTCTCGTCGGCGACAGTATGGGCAATGTCATACACGGTTACGGCAACACGATTCCCGTAACTTTGGAAGAGATTTTATCCGCCGTCAAAGCCGTCAAGCGCGGCTCGAATCGCGCTTTGCTCGTCGCCGATATGCCTTACGGAAGCTATCACACGGGCGAAAACACAACCGTCAAAAACGCTCTGGTTTTATTGAAAGACGGCGGCGCGGAAGCGATAAAATTAGAAGGCGGACGCAACCGCGTCAAGTTGGTCAAAAGGCTGGTTGACGAAGAAATTCCCGTGATGGCGCACATCGGACTCACGCCGCAGTCGGTTCACAAACTCGGCGGTTACGCCGTGCAGGGCAAAACCGCCGACGACGCGCAAAGGTTGATTGAAGATGCTAAAATGCTTGAAGAGGCGGGCGCGTTTGCGATTGTTCTGGAACTCGTGCCGCGCGAGATTGCCGAGATAATCACAAAGGAATTGACGATTTCAACCGTCGGCATCGGCGCAGGAATCGAATGCGATATTCAGGTTTTGGTTCTGCACGATTTGGTTGGATTGTCTTTCGGCAGATTGCCGCGCTTCGTGCGTCAATACGCCAACATCCGCGAGGTGATGACCGAAGCCGTGCAGAATTTTATGGAAGACGTAAAGAACGGAACGTATCCGAGCGAAAAAGAATCTTACGGTTTGCCGAAGGAAGCGAAAGCAAAAATGAAAAAGCAAGCCTAATTTATTCTTCAAATTATGGAAATAATCAACCGCCGCGCGAGAATGTCATCGCTGGCACGCAAGCTGCGGCGCGAAAATAAACTAATCGGTTTCGTGCCGAAGATGGGTGCGCTTCACGCGGGACATTTATCGTTGGTCGAAGAAGCTAGACAGAGATGCGATGTCGTTATTGTTTCGATTTTCGTTAATCCCGTGCAGTTTAGCGAAGAAGCGGATTTCAAAAAATATCCGCGAGATTTAACCGCCGATGCCGCGCTTTTGACTCAATATCAGGTTGATTATATTTTCGCGCCGGACGAGCGCGAGATTTACGTCGAAGGTTTTTCAACGTATGTTTATATCGAAAATTTGACCGATACTTTAGAAGGCGCGTCGCGTCCCGGACATTTTCGCGGCGTGGCGACTGTCGTTACGATTTTATTTAACACGATACGCCCCGATTTCGCTTTTTTCGGTCAGAAGGACGCGCAGCAAGTCGCCGTCGTCAAACGTCTGACAAAAGATTTGGGATTCGATACGGAAATCATCGCCGGTCGCACAATCCGCGAAGAATCGGGTTTGGCGATGTCTTCGCGCAACGCGCATCTGAGCGCGGAAGAAAGAGAAAAGGCTTCGATAATTTTTCAAGCGTTGCGCGAAGCGAAATTAGCCGCCAAAGAAGGCGAGCGAAACGCGGCGCGGCTGGCGGAAATCGTGCGCGGGAAAATTGAAACCGAACCGCTCGCGCGAATTGATTACGTCGCCGTCGTTGACGCGGAAACGCTCGAACCCATCGAGCGGATCGGCGAAAATGCCGTTTTGATTGCCGTCGCCGCGCGTTTCGGAAATACGCGCTTGATAGATAATACGGTTATCAACCGCAAACAATAAAATTCCCGTCAAATGCAATCATTGGCATCAAATCTGCATCTAAATAAACGAATTTCGGGGAAATCGAAATTCACCAAAATTATGAAAAACATTAAATCATTATTAGCGATTTTAAGTTTTCTATTCGTATTTGCGCTGGCGGCTTCGGCGCAGGAAATAAGTTTCACGTCTATTGACGGGCAGAAAATCAATCTGGAAGCCCAAAAAGGCAAAGTCGTCGTGATGGCAATCGGCGCACAATGGCTGCCGCTTTCGGCGCAGCAAGCCGTTTCCATCAACAAACTCGCCAAAAAATACGCCGGACGCGACGTGGTTTTTTATTTTATTTCGACCGATTCGACTTCCGAGAAATCGAAAAATTACGCAAGCGACGAAGCGATTCGCAAATTTGCCTCGACAAACAAATTGAGCGTAACGATTCTGCGCGATTCGGAGGGCGGGACTATTTTGAAAAGATATAAAATTGACCAGATTCCTTCATTCGTTATCTTGAATAAAGAAGGAAAAATAGTCGGTGAGCCGTTCAGCGGTCTCGACCCGAAAAGCGATATTTCAATCCCGATTTCACAGGCGATTGACAAAATTCTATAAAGATAAAAAGTTTAAAAGGGGAAAAGTAAATTGATATGCGATTTACTTTTCCCCTTTTTCACCTTCTCCACTTTTTACTTTTGCCTTTTTACTTTTTACTTGCAAAGCGTTCTTGCTAATTCATAAACCAAACTCACCGGCAAGCCAACGACATTCCAATAATCGCCTTTGATTTCTTCAATGAACAGCGCGGCTTGGGCTTGCACGGCATACGCGCCGGCTTTGTCGAGCGGCTCGCCGCGTTCGATTAAAAACTCGATTTCCGCTTCTGACATCTCGGCGAATTTAACCCGCGTTTTACGCAAATCAACTTTCGTTTCAGAGTTCCCTTTCGCAACTTTTACCAGCGCGATTCCGGTTAAAACTTCGTGCCAATTTCCAGAAAGCATTTTTAACATTCTTCGCGCGTCGGCGTAATCTTTCGGCTTGCCGACGATTTCGTTTTCGATGACGACGATTGTGTCCGCGCCCAAAACCAAAGCGTCATCGTAATTTTTCGCAACGGCGACAGCTTTTTCTTTTGCCAATCTCCGCACGTAATCTTCCGGCGATTCGTTCGGCAATTCGGTTTCGTCAATGTCGGCGACGCACTTTTCGTATTTCCAGCCGACCGCCTTTAGAATCTCTGCGCGGCGCGGACTCGACGAGGCTAAAATCAATTTTGGAAGTTCAAATTTCATAAATTTAATGTTAAATTGACATTTGAAAAGATTAAGCGATTGCTTGGCGGCTGACAACCGACCGAATGTTTTATGAACGAACTTTTTCGCGCACTGCCGAAACTTCTCAAAGAATTTGAAGACACGGAGGAAATCCGCGAGGCGGTCGCGTTTGCCGCGTGGCGCAAAATCGCGGGCGCGAGTTTGTCCGAACACGCCGTTCCGCTGCGGCTTTTCAATAAACATCTGATCATCGCCGTCGCCGATAAAATGTGGAAGCGGCATCTGGAAACTTTGAGCGGGCAGATGATTTTCAAACTCAATTCCGTGCTTGGGCAAGCCGTCGTTACGTTCATCGAATTTCGCATAGACGAGGAAACAGTCGAAGCCGAACGCGCCAAACATCGCAAGAATTTAATCAGCGACGAAGAGCAAATAGAAATCGCGCTCGAAGAAGTTACGCCGAAACTTCGGCATTCGGCAGACGCGATTACGGATGACAATCTGCGTTATCAATTTTTGCTCGCGGCGGGCAGTTGTTTAGCGAGAAAAGAGAAAATGAAGAAAGCCGACGAAAATAATAAATAAAATTTTTCCAATATGGACGTTAAAAAAATAGCCAAGCTCGCGCATCTTGAAATCACCGACGAAGAAGTTGCACTCTACACGCCGCAGATGGCGAATATCGTCAAATACGTCGAGCAGTTAAACGAACTCAACACCGAAAACGTCGAAGCGTCAATCGGCGGTTTGACCGTCGAGGGCGAAGCGACCGCGACGATGCGCGACGACGCGCCGCACGAATCGCTCGGACAAAAAAAGGCATTAGACCAAGCACCTTCGGCAGTCGCCGGACATTTTCAAGTTCCGAAAGTTTTATGAAGAAATCCAGCCACCGAGGACACAGAGTTCTCAGAGGGAAATATTTTGTCTCCGTGTTCTCCGTGAACTCTGTGGCAAAATATTTTTACTTTTTACTTTTTACTTGCGGAGCGTTTCTGCTTTTGGCGTTCGCCGCGTGCAGCATTCCGAATCTCGAAAAACCCGAATGCAAAGAGGCACGCGATACGCTCAAAGAATTTTATTCGTTTCATTTCGGAGGCGATATGAAACCGTCGAAGGAAAATTTGCAGCCGCAGGAGAAATTTCTGACCGAAGAATTAAAACGCGATTTAGCCGCTCAACCTGTCGGCGCGACGGATTATTTTACGCAGACAGACGATTATCCGAAGGCGTTTCGCGTCGGCGGCTGCGAGATCATTTCGCCGACAAAAACCGTTTTTGAAGTCGTGCTTTTTTGGAAAAGCGAAACGCGAAGCGAGCAGCGTGAGATAAAAGTCGAAGCCGTTAAAGAAAACGAAAAATGGTTGGTTAACAAAGTTTCAAATTAAATTATGTCCATTCGCTCGAACATCGAAAAAAACTTAGACAATGCTGAAAAGTTGAACGAAACGCTTAATTCGTTTTTAACAATCGAGCGCGATTACGCATTACGACGCGCCGAAGAATTGGAGAAAAGCTCCGGCGAAAATCAACCTTTGCGCGGCTTGGCAATCGCGGTCAAAGACAATATCTGCACCAGCTTTTCGCAGACTTCGTGCGGCTCGCGGATTTTGGGAAATTATCGCCCGCAATATAACGCAACGGCAGTCGAAAAATTATTAAACGCGGGCGCGGTTATCGTCGGGAAGACGAATATGGACGAATTTGCGATGGGTTCGTCTAACGAAAATTCGGCGTTCGGCGCGGTGAAAAATCCATGGGACACGACGCGCGTTCCGGGCGGAAGTTCCGGCGGTTCGGCGGTTGCGGTTGCGTCGGGCGTAGTTCGCGCCGCGTTGGGATCGGAAACCGGCGGTTCGGTGCGCCAGCCCGCTTCATTTTGCGGCATCGTCGGATTAAAACCGACCTACGGCAGAATCTCGCGTTTCGGACTCGTCGCGTTTGCTTCGTCATTAGACCAAATCGGAATTTTCGGGCAAACGTCAAAAGATGTCGCCGAAGTTTTAGGCGCAATCGCCGGACGCGACGAAAACGACGCGACAACCGCCGATGTTGAAGTGCCGGATTATTCGGCGGAACTCGAAAAGGAAATCAAAGGAAAACGAATCGGCGTTCCGCGTGCGCTGTTCGGAGAAGGTTTGGACGATGAAGTGAGAAACGCGGTCGAGCAGTCAATCGAAAATTACCGCTCGCTCGGCGCGGAAATCGTTGATGTCGAATTGCCGAACTCGAAATATTCGATTGCGGTTTATTATATTTTGGCGACGGCTGAAGCGTCTTCAAACTTAGCGCGGTTCGACGGCGTGCGTTACGGTTTTCGCGCCGAAGGCTCGCACGATTTGCGCGAGATGTATATGAAAACGCGCGAAGAAGGTTTCGGCGCGGAAGTCAAACGCCGCATAATGCTCGGCACTTATGTTTTATCAAGCGGTTATTACGACGCTTATTACGCCAAAGCGCAAAAAGTCCGCTCGCTTTTGAAACAAGATTTTCTGAATGCTTTCGAGCGATGCGACGCGATTATCACGCCGACCGCGCCGACCACCGCTTTTAAAATCGGCGAAAAATCAAATGACCCGTTGGCGATGTATCTGAGCGATATTTACACGGCTTCGGCAAATTTGGCGGGCATTCCGGGCGTTTCAGTTCCGTGCGGCTTATCGAGCGAAAATTTGCCGGTTGGTTTGCAGCTTGTCGGGCGGCATTGGTCGGAAGCAAACCTGCTGAATCTCGCCCACGCTTACGAAAATCAATTCCCGCTTGGCGCAAAGGCAAATATCAATGCTTCAAACTGAAAATAACGCGGCGCGATTCATTAAATACAGCGAGAAATGTCTTATTTCTTGCAAAAGATAAGACATTTCTTGTAAGAGATAAGACATTTCTTGTAAGAGATAAGGCATTTCTTGTAAGAGATAAGGCATTTCCCGTGAGATATAAGACGTTTCCCGTGAGATATAAGACATTTCTCGTGAGAAATGTGTCTTTTCTTGCAAGGAAAGACTTATCTTTTTGCGAGAATAGATGATTTCTCGCAGCATTTTACTTTATTTTACTAACAATAGATTAGCGATTTCCGCATTCGGAATCTGCGGAACGATGATGTGCTGCGGAATGATGTTTTCAAAGCGTGATGAATCGTCGAGCAGACGTTCGGCTTCTTCGACCGGCACGGGACGCGAGAAAAGATAGCCTTGTCCGTATTCGCAGCCGAGAATTCTTAGTTGGTGAAGCTGATGAATAGTCTCGATTCCTTCGGCAACCACGTCCAAGCGCAGAGTTTTTGCCAGCGCGATGACCGTGCGGACAATCTCGCCGTTTTCCGAACCGTCTTCCATCTGGCTGACGAACGAGCGGTCAACTTTGAGCGTGTTAATCGGGAAGCGGTGCAGATAACTCAAGCTGGAATAGCCCGTGCCGAAATCGTCAATCGAAAGCTGTATGCCGAGTTCGCGGATTTGCTTCATCATCGAAATCACGCTTTCGGCGTTTTCCATCACCGCGCTTTCCGTTAGTTCGAGTTTCAGATGCGCCGGATTCATTTTCGTCTCGTCCAAAATCATTTTTATCTGGTCAACAAGGTCGCGGTGCGCGAAATGTTTGCCCGACAAATTGACGCTGACCGTTAAATTTTTATTCGCCGGATTTTTGCGCTGCCATTCGACCATCTGGCTGCACGATGTTCGCAAGATCCAAAGCGTGAGCGGCACGATCAAGCCGGTGTCTTCGCTGACGGGAATAAATTCGGTCGGCGGAACAAGACCGCGCACCGGATGATTCCAGCGAATCAAGGATTCAAATCCGAACAGCCGCATCGTGTCGAGATTGATTATCGGCTGGTAGAACATACACAATTCGCCGCGCTCGATTGCCGACCGCAAATCGGTTTCGAGTTGCAGAAGCGTAACGGCGCGGGTGTGCATATTTTTGTCGAAAACGACGTAATCCTTTTCCTTATCCTTGGCGTGATACATCGCTATATCGGCATCGCGCAAGATGTCTTCGGCGACTTCGTAATCCGTGCTGCCGAGTGCGATTCCAATGCTGAAGCTCGTGAAAACCTGTCTGCCGTTTAAAGTGAACGGCGCGGAGATTTTATGTTTGATTAACTCGGCGAATTGAATCGCGTCTTCGACGTGGGAAATGTCGTTGAGAATAAAAGCGAATTCGTCGCCGCTAAATCTGGCAACCAAATCTTTTTCGCGGACGCTCGAAGCGAGCCGTTTGGCGACGTGCAAAATCAGACGGTCGCCAATTGAATGTCCGAGACTGTCGTTGATGGTTTTGAAGCGGTTGATGTCGAGGAAAAGGACGGCGAATTTGAAATCGTCTTTATGCTTTTTCTTTTCAAGCGCAAACTTGAGCGTTTCCATAAACAAGTTGCGGTTCGGCAAATCCGTCAGCGAATCGTGAAACGCGGCATGGCGAAACCGCTCCTTACTTTCGCGTAGGGCTTGACCGATGCGGTCTTGTTCGGCGATATAATGCTGAAGTTCTTCGATGTGCCGTTCGGCTTGCTCGGCGCGTTCGCGTTCGGCTTGCTCGGCTTTGGCGGAAGTCGCTTTGACATCGTTGGCATAGCGGCGATAAGTCAGGAAAAAAACACCGAAGACGATAAGCCCAAGCAGAAACAAAACTATGTTCACTTGACTTTGAGCCTTGATTGCAAGTCCGGCGATGGCGGCGGCGGCGATATACATGACCAGCGCGTTAAAACAATAATCGAACCAGAATTCCCACAATCGCTTGAGCCGGTTTTCGGCTTTTAAGGCTTCCCAGACCGAGACAACCATCGAATTGCTGAGGAATTGCGCCGTCGCCATACAAAGCAGCATTCCGATAAATCCGGCTGTCGAGCCGTCGGTGATAATTTCCTGCGGCGCGGAAAATACCAAACTAATTGTTACCGCCGTCGAATAAACCGTAACGATACCCATCCCCACATTAAATATAATCGTTTGATTTCTGATGAAGATGTTTCGCCGACGAAATTGAAATGACAGACACAAAGCATCGAGACCGGCTAAAAAAACTGCCGCGCTGCTTCCATAAACGAGCAGTATATAAAATATCAAAATTTCCGAGACGGACAAGTGAATTTTAGTCCGCGGTAATTCAATACGAATATACGAGCCGAAAACAACCGAGATCGGCGCGAGAATAAAAAATTTGAGGTCAACTATCTGGAAATCGAAATTTATAATCGAGACAACGCAGATCGTCGCCGCAAGGAACGATACCGCCCATACGTAAATGTCGGCAGGAGTTTTATTGATGGCTTTTTGATTGCTCATTCAGCGATTAAGAAAGGCAGATTATCGGGAATAGCAGCGTGGCTTTTTGACTGTTGCCGAACGAAGAAAAGTTCAGACATTAATAGTATATGTTAAAACGGGTTTATTTTTCAACAAAAAAACGCATCGCCAAAATAATTTCGGCGATGCGTTCGAGTAAAGCTGATTTTCCAGCCGATTAGTGCATATAGGTCGTGTTATCTCCGTTAAGCAAAACAGAACTGCTGCCGGTCGTATCGCTCATATACCAGCCATCGCTCATATACCAGCCGTCGCTCATCAAAACTCCGTCGCTCATATACCAACCGTCGCTCAGATACATTCCGCTTCCGAATGTTTGACTCCAATCACAGAATAATGTTCCGTCGCTCATATACCAGCCGTCGCTTAAATACATTCCATCGCTCAGATACATTCCGTCGCTGAGATACATTCCGTCGCTCAGATACATTCCGTCGCTCAGATACATCCCGTCGCTCAGATACATCCCTAAACCGTATACCTTTTGATATTTGGCGATAAGGTTTGTTCCCGTTCCGAAGCCTTTGTCGAACAACACGCCGCGCGACCAACTGACCGTTTGACCCGCGATAAACGAGCTTGGCGTTGGCAGAGTCGTCGAAGTCAGCAACGGAGTTCCGAGCGCGGGCGACGTTCCCAAATCCTGACGAACCGCTTTTGCCAGACGCACCGCGCCTTCGACGTTTAATTCGCCCGCGCCTTGTTCGAGCATATTGAATCCGCGGAGCGGCTGCGCCGTATATTCGAGAATCATCTTGACCATATTCGGCGTGAGCTTCGGATTCGCCTGCATCATCAAAGCGGCTGTTCCGGCGACGAGCGGCGTTGCCATCGAAGTTCCAGACAAATACATCATCGTCGTTTCGGAGCTGTTATTGTCGCTGCCCTGATGACCGTCATCACCGCTGCTTCCAAGAATAAATTTCAAGCTCGGATTTCCGGCGAGCAGAGCATTATTTTTTCCGGCGGCGGAGATGATTTTATTGCCGGGCGCAACCAAATCCGGTTTGACAATATAATCGTATTGTTTCGCGCCGAGCAAATCGGTGTAGAACGAGCGCGTCGGACCGCGCGAGCTATAAGTCGCAATGCCGTCGTCGTTACGAGCGTCCGTGCCGAAACTGTTCGTCGCTCCGACCGTAATTACCGAAGGCTCATTGCCGGGCGAGTGAATCGTGCCGTAAATTTTTTGTCCGGCGGCGTTTTTGCCGTTGTTTCCGGCGGCGGCGACGACGACAACGCCCGCGTCAACCAATCTTTTAGCGGCGCGGCACACCGGGTCGTTGCGATATGAATCAATCGCCGGCGCGCCGAGACTCATATTGACGACTTTGATGTTGTAAGCCGTGCGATTGCTCAAAACCCAATCCATCGCTTGCAGCAAACCGGCGGTCGTGCCTGTGCCGTTCGAGTTAAGAACGCGCACGTTGATGATATTCGCGTTCGTCGCTACACCGACGTAATTCAGCAATGCGCCGTCTTTGCCCGCGCCTCCGGCAGCAAGCGCGGCGACGTGCGTGCCGTGTCCGTATGGGTCGTCGGTTAATCCTGACGGAAGAGGAATTCCCAGTATGCCTGTAAAATCTATATTCTTGGTAACGCGGTCTTTTTTATCGTCGTTGCCGAGTATAAAAGAATTGTGCTTTTCATACACACCCGAATCAAGAACGGCGATGCCAACACCAGTGCCGTCAATACCGTAATTGCTCGACGGATAACCGTTCGGTGTCAGACGCAACGCCGACATTCCGGTCGTTACCGCGATGTGTCCCATTGATTGCACCGCGCTGTTGAGGGAAAGATGTTCCGCGTGGCTGGCGTTGGCAATTTGCTCGGCGACGCGCACGGGCAATTCGATTTCGAGCGTGTTCAAAGTCTTCGCTTCGCTTTTGATTTCAACGCGGTTTCTTTGAAGAGTGGCTAACAATTCAGGATTTTTAATGTCGTCCGATTGCAGAATAACGCTGACCGTGCGATTTTGATCGCCGTTTCCAACCATCGCCCGCAAATCGGGAGAAATTTTATCGCCGACAAAACCGTTGTCCGCTTCGTCCGTTATCGCACCGCTCAAATCAACTTTAGAAAAGCGATTTTTAAGCTGCGCGTCGCGGGCGATTTGCACGCCGTAATCGTTAATGTTTGCCGAACTGACGACGCGAATTCGTCCGTCCGCCAAAGCCTGCCGCAGAATTTGCGAAACGGCAACGCCGAACGTCGGATTTTCTTTAGCGAAAGTGGAAACGTCTTCCACGTAAAGAATCGCGTTTTGACTTTCGACTTGCCGCAAGGCTTCCTGCATTCGATTGGTAACTTGATTCGTGTCGGCAGCGTCGGTTATCACGCCGCTCAAATCTAATTTCAAGATTTTCTTGCCGCGAAGTTTCGACGAAACGCCTGAGGAGTCGAGTCGGGCGGCGAGATTTTCGACGATTATCTGAGCTTTGTTGCCGTATTCGTCAACTATCACCGCGCCTTTACCGCTCGATGCGGCAAGCGCGTTTTCCAGTTTCGACGTTTCCTGCTCAAAGCCCGCGGACGGATTCAACGTGCCGTCTTTGATGAGTTGAGCGATGTCCCGGACATATTTCGATTGATTATTAGTGCGTTCGTTTTTCGGCAAATTAGACGAGTTCTGTTTGGTTGAATTAACTTGCGCGAACGAAACTGAAACCAACATCTGCGACGCTATCGCTAATGTGGAAAGTAAGCTGGCTGTTCGTTGTCGTTTCATAATTTCCCTATCCTTATAAATTGTGGGACAGTTTTCCCGCCGATTATTTAACAACCCGCGTGCCAACATTGGAAATATCGTTTTGTGCCGATTTTTATTGAGTTATATTTGATTTCGGAATTAGAATTTTTTAACGACGAGAGCGAGAATCAATCAATGTGAATTAACTGTTCATTCATTCTGACCGAAGAGAATAAACCACGAAAAACACGAAGCGACACGAATTAAATTGAAAGATTTTTTTCGTGTCGCTTCGTGTTTTTCGTGGTTAAAGATTTATTTTGTTATTCCGACTTGCCTTAAAGCGTAAGCGTAATCGAACGCGATTTCCTTCAGGCGGTCGTAGCGACCGGACGCGCCGCCGTGTCCCGCGCCCATATTTGTTTTCAGGAGAATCGTATTGTCGTCGGTGTTCATCGCTCGGATTTTGGCGGCGAATTTCGCGCCTTCCCAGAACGGAACTTGACTGTCGTTGATGGAAACTTCAATCAGCATATTCGGATAATTCTGCGCTTTGACATTATCATACGGCGAGTATTTGACCATATAATCGTAGGCTTCCTTTTCGTTCGGATTGCCCCATTCGATATATTCGCTCGTCGTCAGCGGAAGCGAAGCGTCGAGCATCGTGTTCATCACGTCAACGAACGGAACTTGCGCGATGACGGCTTTAAATAAATCGGGGCGCATATTCGTAACCGCGCCCATCAAAAGTCCGCCCGCGCTGCCGCCTTGAATTACGAGACGGTCGCTCGATGTGTATTTATTTTTGACGAGCCATTCCGCCGAATCAATAAAATCGTTGAAAGTGTTCAGCTTTTTGAACATTCTGCCTTCCTGCCGCCAATGTTCGCCGAGTTCCGAGCCGCCGCGTATGTGCGCGATAGCGTAAATCATTCCTCTGTCCACCAAACTCAAACGCGCCGTCGAAAAGCCCGGCGGTATTGAAATTCCATAAGAGCCGTAAGCGTAAAGCAGCATTGGCGCAGAACCGTCGAGCTTTGTTCCCTTTTTCATTACTAACGAAACCGGAACTTTCACGCCGTCGCAGGCAATCGCCCAAATTCTAGTCGTTTTATATTTCGTTTTGTCGTAGCCCGACGGAATTTCCTGCTGTTTGAGAAGTTTGCTTGCGCCGGTTTCGAGATTGTATTCGTAAGTCGAAACCGGCGTAATCATCGAAGCGTAATTGTATCGAATAACCGGCGTGTCGAATTCGGGATTCGTTCCGAGACTCGTCGTATAAACCGATTCGGGCGTGGCGATGCGGCTCGATTTATCGTTTTTCAAGTTTATCAAACGCAGATATTCAAGCCCGTTTTCGTGTTCGGAGACGACCGCGTAATTTTTGAAAAAATTTACGTCTTCGATTTTCACCGCCGGATTGTGCGCGATAAACTCCTTCCAATTTTTCTCGGACGGGTCTGAAACCGGAGCGCGGACGACGCGAAAATTTTCCGCCGATTTATTTGTCGTGATATAAAATTCGCCGTTGTAAAAATCAACCGAATATTCGTGATTCGCTTCGCGCGGCAAAACGACTTTTAATTCGCCGTTCGGCTCATCGGCGGGCATATATCTGACTTCGCGCATCGTTTTGGCGAACGAAGTCAGGAAAATCATTTTCTTATCGCGCGAACGATTAACGCTCAAATCGAAAAGGTCGTCTTTTTCTTCATAAACGAGTTGATTATCGTTTGAGCCGACGGTGTGTTTCCAAAATTTATCGCTGCGTTTGGTTACGTTGTCTTCGGTTACGACGAACAAAGTTTTGTTGTCGTTCGCCCATTCGACGCTCGTTACGCGCTCGATTTTATCGGGCAGAATTTTTCCCGTCCGCAAATCTTTTATCTGCAAAGTGTATTGCCGATAACCATTCGTGTCGGAAGAGAACGCAAGCAGATTTCCGTCGTCCGAAACGTCGAACGAACCGACGGCGTAAAATTTCAAGCCTTTCGCCAATTCGTTTTCGTCCAATAAAAGCTGTTCGTCGTCGCCGTTTTGTTTGTGCGAGCGATAAAAAATCGGATACTGCTGACCTTCGATGGTTTTCGTGTAATACCACCAATCGCCGAATTTATACGGCACGCTCAAATCGGTCTGCTTGATGCGCTTGAGCATTTCGTCGTAAAGCTCCGTCTGCAAATCGGCGGTCGGCTTCATCACCGCTTCGGTGTAAGTGTTTTCGGCGTTCAGATAATCTTCGACTTCCTTTCTGACTCGTCCGGTTTTCGGGTCTTTGGCGGAACGAATCCAGGCGTAATCGTCTTCGACTTCGTAGCCGTGAATTTTTGTAATCTTCGGTTCTTTTTTTGCAACAGGCGGTTTCATATCGGTTTGGGCAACAATCACTGTGCTGCCGATAATAATGATGATAAATACAAATGTCAGAACATATAACATTTCTCTCATTTTACCAAACTCCTTCTTTTGATTTTTTCGCTGAGTTAATCGCGTTTATTATGCAATAATTTTACGCTTCGTTTCAATTTAAACAACTCGATGTCCTTAAAATTCACTATTCATCTCCCGCAGCATTTACAAATAGTTTCCGCCGCGTCGAAATTTATTTTCGCAAACGCTTCATCATTCGCCTTCCGAATCGGCTCGCGCTCATTCGAGTCGAAATAATCGTTAATCATCTCGACCACTTTCAACTTTTCCAGATTCGGCAGATTTAGAAAGCCGTGAAACACGACCGTGATATTTTCTTCCATAGATTTATTTGTAATTTGAGTTAATTTAACTTTAGATTATCCGTTTCAACTGATTTTGAAGCAAGCTAAACCAACGGCAAACGGAGCTTTGTAATAATTCGGCGAGAAAAAAATCTTTCCGACTAAAAAATTTTACCTACTTTCGTTAACACTTTCCCTCTCGCCTCGTCTATATTACCGGCAGCATATTAAGCAGCAATTTTGGTGGTGATAATAATGAATCCGTTTTATATTATTTTCATATTTATAATCACGCTTATATTTTTCGTAATTCATTATTTTCAAAAAAATGCCTGAAAGCGAAATGACCGGCAATTTATTTTTATACGCGAATGCCGCCGCGACTACCGCGCCTGACGCAGAAAAGAACCGAGCGGAAGCGCGGCTTGTCGAGCGCGTTTGCGAGGGCGACGAAAAGGCATTCAATGAACTTTATAAAATTTTCGCCCCGCTTGTTCACGGTATTATTTTGGCGCGTGTGCCGCGCGATGAAGCTGCCGACATCGTGCAGGAAGTTTTCCTCAGCGCGTATAAAAATCTGCATACGCTTCGGGATAAAAACGCGGTCGGCGCGTGGCTGGCGATGATTGCCAGAAATCGCGCAATCGAATTTTATCGGCAGGCAAAACCGACCATTGAGTTTTCGGAAGATTTAAAAGGCAAAGACGATTCGCTTGCCGAAGCACGCGAAATTTTAACGGCAATTCGCTCTTTGCCGGAAACGTATAAGGAAACTTTGATTTTGCGTCTGGTCGAAGGAATGACCGGAAACGAGATTGCGGAACGAACGGGATTAACGCCCGAATCGGCGCGGGTAAATTTGCATCGCGGAATGAAACTTTTGCGGCAAAAACTCGGCATCGCGGAGTAAAGAAAATGAAGGAAGAATATCTTTGGGACAAAACGGGCAGCGACCCGGAAATCGAGCGATTGGAAAACGCGCCGAAAGCGTTTCGTTACACGGAAACCGCGCCGCCCGCGCTTCCGGCGAAAATCATTCCTTTTGAAAGGAAATCAGAGCGAAAGTTTTTTCGATTAATATTGGCGTTCGCGGCTTGCGCGGCTTTGGTGATTATTGCATTGGGCGTTTGGCTGAAAATTCCGAGCGGCAAAATCGAAGTCGCAAAAGATTCGACGAAAACATTCGCACGGCAGGTTGACGAGAAAAATTCGGATACAATTCCGATTGGAAATCCAGGTGATTTAGTTGTCAAAAAAGTTGCGATTCCGAAACGATCCGTTGAGCCGAAAGCCGTAAAAATTCGCAAAACAGTTCCGATAATTGCGCGACAAAATAAGATAGTCGCTCAGAATATCAAAGTTAAAAAGCCGACGGTCAAATTTACGAAAGAAGAAATTTATGCTTACGACCAACTGATGCTCGCGCTTTCGATTACGAGTTCAAAATTAAAATTGGTGAAAGACAAAGTTAATAATGTCGAAGAAAAAACAATTGTTCCCGAAAACGGACAATAAATTTATTGGAGAAAAAATATGAAAGTATTAAAAATTTATTCATTAAAAATTACGCTTTTATTGCTCGGCTTAACGACGGCGGCAATTACAGTGAACGCGCAGGACGCGCGTCTGCATTTTGAAAAATTAAACGCGCTCGAAAACAAAGCGCAGGATGTAGTTGAAGTCAACATTGACGGAAAACTTCTTGATTTGGCGAAACGGGTAATGGTCAAAGTCAACGACCCGGACGCGAAAAAGATCGCTCAGGCAATCAGCGGTTTGAAAGGCATCTACGTTAGAGTTTATAACTTTGCGAACGAAAACGAATACAACGTCGCAGACGTTGAAGAGATTCGCTCGCAGCTTCAGTCGCCCGCGTGGGAAAAATTGGCGAATGTCCGCAGCAAAAAGAACAATCAAAAAGTTGATGTTTTTACGATGTTCACGGGCGACACGATGAGCGGCGTGGCGGTCGTGGTTTCCGATACGAAAAGCGTCGCCGTCGTCAATGTCATCGGTCCGATTGATATTGACCTTCTCGCCGAAATGAGCGGCAAATTGAACATTCCGAAAATTGATATTGAAAGAGGCGACGGTAAACAGGAAAAATCTAAAAATTAAAAAGGAGCGAGATGATAATTAAAAAGAAAATTACGATGGCGGCGGCTCTCCTGTTTTTAGCTTTCAGTTTTACCGCGCCGCCGGCAAATGCAAAAGGCGGCGAATATAAGGAAATCGTTAATCATCTGAAAACGAAATACAAGGCGAAAAAGGTCAGCATTCCTTTTATGTTTCTGGCGCGTTTCGCCGTCAGCGTCGTGCGTCCGGCGGGCGTGAAAAGTTTCAGCGTTACGCTGTTTGAAGATTTGAAATTTTCGCGCGAATCACTCGATAAAGAAATGCAGACGGCGATGCGAAATTCTTTCGGCGAAGATTGGAGTCCGATTTTTCACGTTCGCTCGCGGATGGGTCAGCAGGCGTATATGTATATGCGCGAAGCAGGCGGCAACGTAAAAATTACGCTAGTAACGATTGATAAAAACGAAGCCGCCGTCATTCGCGCGACATTCAGCCCCGAACGACTCGCCGACTTTATCAACGACCCGAAAATTTTCGGCATTTCTCTGGACGACAAAGATAAACAGACAATCAAAAATGTTTCGGATGAAAAGAAACCGGAAGAATTGAAAAAAGACAATTGATTTTCCGCTAAAAAATAAAAAAGGCAAGAGGAAAATATATTTCTCTTTGCCTTTTCTCTTTTGCCTTTAAGATTTATCGTTCGTCAATCGGCACGTATTTCAAATCACGCGCTCCGATGTATTCTGCACGCGGGCGAATGAGTTTGTTGTTGCCGTATTGTTCTAAAATATGTCCCGTCCAGCCGGAGATGCGCGAGACGGCGAAAATCGGCGTGTATTGATCGAGCGGAATGTCCATCAAATAATAAGCGGACGCGGAATAAAAATCCACGTTCGGATACATTCCCTTTCTATCCAGCATGGCTTTTTCGATTTTCTGCGACATATTGAACCATTTCATCTCGCCTTTTTTCTCGCCCAACTGTTTGGAGAATTTGCGAAGCCATGTCGCTCGCGGGTCTTCGGTTTTATAAACAGCGTGTCCGATGCCCATAATTTTGCGCTTTTCTTCGAGAGCTTTGTCGAGCCACGAATCAATATTTTCTTCCGAGCCGATTTCCTTGAGCATTTTCATCACGTTCGTATTCGCGCCGCCGTGCAGAGGTCCCGACAGAGCCGCGATGCCGCCCGTAACCGCGCCGTAAATGTCGGCGAGCGTTCCGGCGATAACGCGCGTGGTGAACGTCGAAGCGTTCAGTTCGTGGTCGGCGTGCAGAATCAAAGCGACATCGAACATTCTCGCTTCGTCGGCTTCGGGTTTTTCGCCCGTGAACATATACAAAAAGTTTTCCGCGATGCTCAAAGTGTTATCCGGCGCGATGATAACCTTATCGGTTCTGATTCTTTCCCACGCCGCAACCAATGTGCCGATTTGCGCGGTCAGCTTAACCGCCGTGCGAACCGCCGTTTCGCGGTCTGTGCCGTGTCCTTCTTTATCATAAAAACCGAGCGCGGAAACGCTTGTCCGCAGAACGTCCATCGGATTCGCGTCTTTCGGAAACGTCTGCATCATTTCCAGAACTTCGTCCGGCACGGCGTAACTCGCCTGAAATTGGTGAATTAAATCTTCGAGTTCCCGCGCCTGCGGCAGTTTGCCGTTCCAAAGCAGGTAAATCACTTCTTCAAACGTCGAATTTTCGGCTAAATCGTGAATGTCATAGCCTTGATAAATTAAAATGCCCTTTTCGCCGTTCACGTCGCCAATCGCGCTCTGCGCGGCAACCACGCCGCGCAGTCCGGCGGTCGCGGCGGTTGATTCTGTTGCTGTACTCATTAGTGTTTCGTCCTTGTAATGTTTGGATTTTTGTCTAGTTTAAATTTATCAAAACCCATTTCAAGTTACAAGTTAAGGTAAATTTTTACGAGTTTATCGTGAGCGTTATTTTAAGTCCGCTTTTCGCGCCGGTTAATTTCGCCGCCGACACGCCGAAGGCGGCGATTTCCAAAAAGCCCGCGCTTCCCGCGATTATAAACAACTCGTTTTCATCGGCTTCAGCGAAATAATTTCGTCGTTTAGCGATTCGTTTTCCGCCGATTTCGAGCGTGAATTTTTCGGGTAAATCTTCGGCTTTCAGATTGGTAACGAGATTGCCGAACGAATCTATGTGAACGATTTCAAATTCGATTTCGTTCGCCGAGATTTTTCGCGGCGCGGACGCTTCGGCACAAATGAAATTTTTAATTTCCGCGCCGAATTCGTTCGGCTGTGCGCCGTTTGAAAGATGCGCGGCGACGGGCGCGAAAATGTCGCGTCCGTGAAAAGTTCGGCTGACGTTCGCCGCGAAAAACTTTTCGTTTGTTAATTCAAACGCGCGAAAAGTATTCGCTTCATTGAAAATAAAACTCAGCAAACCGTTGTCGGGCGCGATGAAATAAAAATCGTCGGTCTCGACCAAAATCGCGCGACGTTTTGAACCTACGCCGGGATCAACGACGGCGACGAAAATCGTTTTTTCGGGAAAATTTTTATAACAGGCGCGAAGCGTGAAACCGGCGGCGCGAATGTCTTGCGGCGGAATCTCGTGCGTGATGTCAACGATTTTCGCGTCTCGATTGATTGAAAGAATCACGCCGCGCATCGCGCCGACAAAATAATCTTTCGTGCCGAAATCGGTCAGCAAGACGATAATTTCCGGCTTTGAATTTAATTTATCGTTCATTAACTCAAAAAATCCACGAAATTCGCTGCAAAGTCCAAAAAGGAGAATGGAAAAAAACTTTGCGGCAAATTTCGTGGATTGTAAAGGCGCGAAGCTCGGCATCTGTTCGCGCCAAAGCCGTAGTCAATGCGCGAATTGCGAATTTCAAATTACGAATTATAAGAATTTTTTCTTCATTCGTAATTCATAATTTGAAATTCGTAATTCGTTTATCGAATCTGCGTTTCGTAAGCCGATTTGATACGAAGCTGTTGGGCTTTGTCGAGTCTGATGTGTTTTCCGCGTTCGACGACGACCGCGCCGACTCCGAAAGCCGCGCCGACTCCCGCGCCGACCGCCGCGCCGACCGGACCGCCGGCAATCGCGCCGATAACAAGTCCCGTTCCGGTTGACGCGCCGACTTTGATGCTGTCTTCCTTATACATTCGCTGTCCTTCGATTGTGCCTTCGGTGTCAATGCGTTTTACGTTGTCGCCTTTTCTCGGCAGAACTTCGGTGATAACCGCGCTGAAATTGCTCCAGCGTTCGGGCGATAAAACGATGCGGTCGAACGAGAGCGTAACTTCGGCGCGGCGTTTGATTCTGCCGGGCAGTTGTATTTTCGCCACTCTGCCTTCGATTATCGCGCCGTTGAGTTCGTCCGGCGAAACGACGCGGGCTTGAAATTTATCGCCGACGCTGCTTTTTTCGGTGTTGATGTCGTCGAGCAATTCGATGATTAATTCGGTGTCGCGCGGAATCGAAATCGCCGTTTCGCTGCTCGGCGCGGAAGTGATATTTTCCGCGCGGGTCGTGATGACCGGCGGCTTTGCGCTCACGTCAATAGACGGACTCGTGATAACTGGCGATTGTTCGCTTGTCGTCGCGGGCGGCGTATTTTCGGAAACTTGCGTTTCGACCGTCGTCGTTTTCGTAACTTGTGCTTCGACCGTCGGGGCAGGAGCAATCGGCTCGGCGACGGTTTTTTCAACTGTTTTTTCTTCGACCGTCGTCGCGGCGATGATTTTCGGCGTAATCACGCCGCGTTTGTTTAGCTCGTTCGGAATCGTCGCGTCAAACGAACGCTTTTCATATCCGGTGTTGTAGCCTGATTCAAATCCTTGCTGATAGCCGTCGCGGTAATCTTCTACCGTGCCGTAATCCTTGCTGTATGCGCGGTCGGCTTTGGCGTATTCGCTGTGGCGGTCGTAGCTTTTCGCCGCGTTGTCAATTACGTCGCGGTAGCCGGACATATAGCCGTCCGAATAGCCTGTGCGATAGCCGCGCTGCAAAGCGATTCGTGAATCTTGGGCGTGTATTGTTTGGGTTGCAAAACTCAGAAAAGAAACGGAAACGAGGGAGAAACTCAGGGCGTAAATTAAAAAACTTCTGGCTGATTTCATTTATTATCTCCTTATCAAAAAACTAAGAAACTATTTTTACAGCTATGAGTTATACAACATTGCTTGAGAAATTACAAGAACTATTTTCAAAAGTTTTAATTTTCATTTCGGCTTTCAAGATGGTGAAAATGCCGTTTTGGTAAAAAGTGTTTTCTGCGGTAGAATTTTACGCATCTAATTTTAGAAAATGTTTGGAAACTCAGTCGAGATAATAAGAACGAGCAAACTATTCATTGTTTGCTATGCGCTGTTCGCTGCCGGTCAGAAGAAAAAGGAATTTGCTTTGAGAAACAGCGAATAAATAACAGCGAATAGTTCGGTTATCACTTTTTATAAAATCATAGTTTCCAAACAGCTTTTTAGAAATTCTTTCCGGGAAAGAGGTTTAATTATGAAAATCTTAATGATATTTTGCCTTCTGGTTTGCGCGATGAATGTTATAACAGCGAACGCGCAGACGCGCAAAGTTTTTCCGTATCAATATACGACCGACGATTTGCCGAACGGCTTGCGTGTCGTAGTCGTGCCGACTGATTATCCGAATCTGGTCGCGCTTTATACGGTTGTCGGCGCGGGTTCGCGCAATGAAATCGAAGATAAAAAGAGCGGCTACGCGCATTTTTTCGAGCATCTGATGTTTCGCGGCAGTGAAAATTATCCAGCCGGACGCTTCGACGAAATTATGAAAAAAGCGGGCGCGTCTTCAAACGCATACACTTCGGATGACCGCACGGTTTATCACGAAACCTTCGCCAAAGAAGATTTGGACGAGATTATGCAGCTCGAAGCCGACCGCTTTCAGCGTTTGAAATTTCCCGAAGAAAAATTCAAAACCGAAGCGGGCGCGGTTCTCGGCGAATACAACAAAAATTCAGCGAGTCCGGGCTTCAAAATGTATGAAGTTCTGCGCGAAACAGCTTTTAATAAACACACATACAGCCACACGACGATGGGTTATATCGCCGACATTAAGGATTATCCGAATCAATATGATTACGCCTTTCAATTCTGGAATCGCTTTTATCGCCCCGAAAACACGACGATAATCGTCGTCGGCGATGTCAAGCGCGACGAAATTCTGACAATGGTTAAAAAGTATTGGAGCGATTGGAAACCGGGCGATTATAAACAGACGATTCCCAAAGAACCGGCGCAGACCGAAGCCAGAAGCAAAAATATCGAATGGGCTTCGCAGACTTTGCCGCTCGTGATGGTCGCTTATCACGCTCCGGCTTTTTCCGAAGTCGAAAAGGACAAAGCCGCTTTGGATTTATTAAGAGCTATTGCCTTCGGCGAAAACTCCGACCTTTATCAAAAGCTCGTTCTCGAAGAACAAAAAGCGGTTTTCGTCGGCGCGGATGCCGACAATCACGTTGACCCGGAACTTTTCACCGTAACGGCGCAGGTCAAAGACGCGAAGGATTTGAATTACGTCCGCGATGAAATTATCAAAACCTACAAACGCTACGCGACTGAATTGATTCCGCAAAAGCAGTTGGACGAAACGCGCTCGCGTCAGCGTTACGCATTCGCGCTCGGAATGGACAGCAACGACGCGATTGCCGGAACGCTCGCCGCGTTCGTTTCCCTGCGCCGTTCGCCCGACACGATTGACAAAGTTTTTGCGCTTTATGATTCAATCACGCCGGAAGACATCAAGCATTTCGCGGCGAAATATTTTACTGACACCAATCAAACGGTTATCACTTTAGCCACGAAAAAAGGAGACGCGAAATAATGAAAAATCCAAAATTAAAAATGCGAAATTTCCTTCCAATCGTGATGATTGCGGCTTTGGCGTTTCCCATTTTTTCACAAACGACTAATAAAACCGCGCCTAAAAATATGGATAAAAATTCAAATATGATTCTCCAGCCGGGCAAATCGCCGATTGTTTCGATGCGAATCCAATTTTTAACCGGTGCGGCGGACGACCCGCAAGGCAAGGAAGGCGTGGCGAGTTTAACCGCCGCGATGATTGCCGGCGGCGGCAGCAAACAGATGACCTACGACGAAATCGTCGCCGCGTTTTACCCGATGGCGACGAGTTTTAATTGGCAGGTTGACAAGGAAATGACGACGTTCATCGGGCAGACGCACGTTGATAATCTGCCGAAATATTACGCGATAGTTAAACAAATGCTGCTTGAACCCGGATTTCGGGAAGACGATTTTACGCGACTGAAACAGGACGCGATAAATTTCCTGAAAACGAATCTGCGCGAAGGCAACGACGAGGAACTCGGCAAAGAAAGGCTTTACAACATCATCTACAAAGGCACGACTTACGCGAATCATTCGCGCGGGAAAATTTCTTCGCTCGAAAAACTGACTTTGCAGGATGTTAAAGATTTTTATGCGAAAAATTACACGCAGGCGAATTTAGTCGTCGGACTCGCGGGCGGTTTCGATGCGAAATTTTCCAATCAACTGACGGCGGATTTGGCGAAACTGCCGAAGGGCGAAAAACCGCGAACGATGCTTGCCGCCGATTTGTCCGTCCCGCCGCGCTCCGACAAAATGACGATTGACATCGTGCAGCGCGAAACCCGCGCGACGGCGATTTCGATGGGTTTTCCGATTGACGTAAATCGTTCTTCAAAAGATTATGCCGCGCTCGCGCTCGTCGCTTCGTATTTCGGACAGCATCGCTCGTCGAACAGTTATCTTTACGAGAGATTGCGAGAATTGCGCGGTTTGAATTACGGCGATTACGCTTACATCGAATACTTTCCGCGCGGAGTGTTTCAGTTCGAGCCTGACCCGAATCTGGCGCGTTCGCAGCAGATTTTTCAAATCTGGATTCGTCCCGTCGAACCGCAAAACGCCAACTTCGCGCTTCGCGCCGCGCTTTATGAATATGACAAGTTGATAAAAAACGGGCTTGACCAAAAGACGTTTGAAGAAACGCGCGATTTTCTGTCAAAATACGTCAACATTCTGACGCAGACGAAAGACGCGGAACTCGGTTACGCGCTCGACAGCCGATTTTACGGCATTCCGAATTTCAACGAATATATGAAAACGCAGCTTGCAAAGCTGACTTTGGCGGATGTCAATCGAGCGATCAAGGAGCATCTCGCGCCGAACAAAATGCGTGTCGTGATGATTACCAAAGACGCGGAAGATTTGCGAAATCAAATCGTCAACAACACGCCCGCGACAATCTCTTACGCCGCGCCGAAACCGAAGGAAATCACCGACGAAGATAAAATAATCGAAACGTATCCGATTCCGGTCAAAGCGTCGGACGTTTCGATTACGCCGATTGATAAAGTGTTTGAATAATCGGAACGGACGCGATAAAAAATAGCCGCGAAAAGGCACAAAAGACACAAAAGAAAATCAAAACCAAATACAGTTTCTTGAATTTCTTTTGTGCCTTTTCGCGGCTATTCCGTTTTAAAAACTTTTTCTGAACAAATACGACGCGCGGATAAAAAATGTGCGTCCGTTGCGAGCAAATCCGGGTTCGAGTTGTCCGGTGTATGGATTAAAACCGTTGTAATCAAAATTGTCGTTGTAGCCGACGTAGAAAGCTGTTCCCGGACTCGGATTCCAGCCAAGCAACATCTGCCCGCTGACGTTTGAAGTGAGCGAATCATAATCAACGCGCATTCGCGTAAAGATGAAGCGCGTGAACTGATAAGTCGAGCGCACGGTGAAAATATTGTCGTCAAAGGCGGCTCGTTTCGTATCGTTGCGCGTCAACTTGCTCTTTGTGTAATCGAGCGAAATGTTCAAAGGGTCAATCGGTTTATATGTAAATCCGGCTTCCAAATCAATCTCGCGTCCTCTGCCCGGATCGAGCGACGGCGCGTTCGGCGGAAAATTATTCGGGTCACGCGGATTTAACGCCCGCAGACGCAAGTATTCCAAATAATCGGGACTGCTCAGATAAGTGAGATATGCCGCACTGACACGCGGATAGCGCGTATCGAAACCGCCGCCAAAACCGTTGCCGAAATCAAAGTCGAACGCATTAAAGCTCAGTCCGGCAAAGACAAAAACCGAAAGCTGTTTGTTAATCGTCGAGTTAATATTGAAATTTCCGTAAGGCTGATATGACGAGCGTTCCGGCGCACCGAAAAACGCGCCGACGCGGGTCGCGCTGCGGTTCGGTCCGAATTCTTCTTCAAACAGACGCTCGTAGAGCAGCCCGAATTCCGTGCGGACAGAAGTATTGTGCTGTAAGGCGAAGTTAAAACTATTGCCGATAAAATTTCTCTGCGAGCGTCCCTTCCAATCGTAATTCGTGCGGGCAAACTGCTGCCAAGTAATGCGAATAATTCTCGCCTTCGGTTTCGGCTCGGTACTTAAACGATTGGCAAAAAACAGGCTGTTTGTATTTACGCGCTGCGTGAAACCCGCGTCGGCGCGATAGTAACGCGAGCGTCCGAAAGCCTCGAAAAACCAACCGTTATTTTTTGCGGTGTGATCCAAACTGAAATAATAACCCGCGCCGTTGCCCGTTCGATACGGTGCGCGGTCGGTGTTCGGATTGTAAAAATGGCGGCGCGAATATGTTTCGGTAACTTGAAAATTTAATACCGTTTTCGGGTTGAGTTTAAAAGTTCCGTCAAAGCCGCCCGTGAAATTTCGCTGCTGCGGAAAGACGCGCATCGTGCCGAAAAAACCGACGTTGTTTTGTTTGCCGATGTCGTGTTTGACGCGAACAACGCCGAAATAGGCATTTTTATCCAAAAATTCGCGGCTCGGTCTAAAAATCGGGTCGGCGCGTTCTTCCTTTGAATAATTTCCGGGTGCGTTGTCGGACGCGGCGAGAAAGCCGAATGAATTACTGCCGATTTTTCCCGTCAGTTTGATGGCAAGGTCAGGGTCAACAATCGTCCGCGAATAAAAAGTTTGCAGCGGCGAATTAAAAATCTCCGAGCCTTCGAGAAAAAACGGGCGTTTTTCCTCGAAGAAAATCGGGAAACGCTGATTTGCCGTAACGACCGGCGCATCGGCTTCGATTTCGGCAAAGTCCGGGTTGTAAGCCGCGTCGAGCGTTACGTTCGGCGTGATGTTGAGTTTAAAATTTATGCCCAAATCCGCCTTTAAGCCGTCGTTGACGAAGCGACCCGGATCGAGTAATGCGCCCGGCGGAAAACCGGCGACGGTTGATTGATAAATCGTGCGGCGGCGATTTCCCGATTCGGAAACCGTGAGGCTCGGCGCGATTTCAAGCGTCCGCTCAACCTTTATTCCTTCCATCGAATCAAGTTTTCCGTGTTTGACGAGCGTGCCGGAAATATTGCGGTCGTCCGGCAGCCATGAATCGAATTCGTCGTTGAAACGGTCAATGTTGCGGGCGGCGTTAAAGCCCCAGAGTTTGCCTTTTCCGGCGGAATAGCGCAAGGATTTAAATGGAATTTTTACCTCGACCGACCAGCCCCAATCTTCGATTACGCCTTTGGATTCCATTACGATGTCAACCGAAAAATCCGCGCCCTGTCCTTCGGTGAAAATTCCGTCCTGCTGAATGCCGAGCGGATTAAAACCGAGAATATACGCGCGGCGTTGGTCGTTGTATGTGTCGAGCCAGACGCGCACGTTGTCTTCGTTAAAAACATTGTCGCGCTTGGCAACCGTCGCTCTGATTTTATCCTTCTCGTCAAAGCATCGAAATCCGATATACAAATTTTTTTCGTCGTAGCCGAGCATCACTTCGGTCGGTTTTGAAGACGCGATGTTATCGCCCGGACTCGTTTGATAAAAATCCTTCAAAACCTGCGCCGTTTTCCAAACTTCTTCGTCGAGTCGTCCGTCAATCACGGGCGGCGCATCGAATTTTACGACTTTAACCGGACGGGTTTTCTCCGGCGGCAGATTAAATTTATCATTGGTATCGGAAACATTTCGCGCTTTGCCGTCGGCAGTTTTTATTCCGTCCGCCCTCGGCAAATTTTCGGCTTGCGCCCGGATATTTATTAAAAAAAATATGATGGCTAAAAAAGCGCAGAACTTTTTCATACTGTTGTCTCTTCAATAGTAACGAAAGAAATTTTTGGCGGGAAATCGGGGACGAAAAATTTTCGTATAATTAAAACGGAAGTTAAAATAAAAAGTTTCAAAACTTCGCTTTAATCCGATTTTGCCTTTGTAAGCCGGCGTGAAAACAAGACGAATTATTCATTCTTCATTGTTGATTTTTCATTGATAAGCAGCGAAATGCTTTCTTTATTGAAAAATGAAAAATCAACAATGAAGAATGAATAATTATCGCCGCTTCGTGTTTTGACTCGCCGTTAATTCGATTTCATTTCCCCCGCGCTGCGAACGATAACTTTTCCGTCGCCGACGTTCATTCGATACGTTGCGCCGCCTTTGCCGATGCGCCACACTTTTTCCTTCGCGTTTTCACGAATTAAATTTACGCCGTCGCTTTCAATCTCGCTACTTGATTCCAGACGGACGTTGGCGTTTTCGGGCAAAGTCAAAACTATCGTGCCGTTTGCGGCGAGCGCGTTGAATGTTTGAAAATCGCCTTCAAGATTCATCGCGCCGTCGCCGGTTTTTCCGTCGAACGCGCCGCGAAAACCGATGACGCGAATTCTGCCGTCGTTTGTTCCGACGCTCAATTTCCCGTCCGAATCGCGGACGTTGACCGCTTCGTCCGCGCCCTGCAAATCAATATCGCCCGACACGCCTTCGAGCCGGATTTCGCCGCTCGCCGAAATTTTCAAATCAGACTTTTTCGGCACGAAAATCTCTAAACGAACATTGTTTAATTCTCGAAAAAAAGCGGCTTCCGGTCCCGTGCCGCCGCTGCCCGCGATTTTTATCGAAACGTCCGAACCGTTTTGCGCGGTTTTTATATCGAGCGGCGCGTCGTCTCTCGATTTCGAGATGCGCGTTACGGCGTAGCGCACTTCCGCTTTGTCCCAACCTCTGACGCTGACCGAACTGTTGCCCGCTTCGATTGTAATTTTCGGTTTGTCTTTGACGGCAAACGATTCGCTTTTTTCCTCGATATTCGGCGAGCCGTTCGTCCAATTTGCATTCGCCATCAAAGCCAGAGCCGCTTTGTATCTGTCCTGCGCCGCTTTCATCTGCGCCTGCATTTCCTTTGTTTTGAGATTGGCGGTGGCTTCTTTGAGTGCTTTCTCGTCGAGCTTTCCGAGCTTGATTTTGCCGGTATTAATTTGCTTTAACGCTTCCTCGACCGACTTGCGAATGGCTTCGTTATCAATTTCGATGTTCGGCACGGGCGGCACGGGCGGCGCGGGCGGCGTATTCGGACGCGGCGGTTTCGGCGGACGCGGCGGTTTGACGCGCGAACCGTTGTCGCCGTCGTCCCAATCTTCGTCGTTTTTATCCGACAAAAGATTAGTTACAGCGTTCGGTGTTTTGCCGTCGTTTTTGCGCTTGATTGATAACGCGCCGTTGACGCTGTTGAGCCGAATCTGCACGTTGCCGCTGCCGATTCTGCCGTATAAATCGCGCCCGACGTATTGACCTTTACGAACCGGCAAACCGAAATCGTTGTTGATTTGCCCGTTGACCGTATCGGCTTTGACTGTGGCGTTGGCATCCGAAGGAATCGTCAATTCAGCCGTGCCGTTGACCGTCTCCAGAGAAATTTTTCCGCCCGTCTGAAGTTCGTCAAAATCGGCGGCGACCGTGCCGTTGACGGTTGAAAGTTTTGCCGCGCCGCGCAAATTTGTCGCCTTGACTTGTCCGTTGACGGCGGAAGCCTTCGTCGAATTGCCCGCGCCGGTAATCGCCACCGAACCGTTGACCGTTTCGATTTCGTTTAAGACGGCATTGCGCGGAACAATCAAATGATATTCGACTTGCAGTTTGCCGTAATTTCTCGATTCTCTATTATTCGTCTTCCAATTGTCATAATTGGTTTCGACTTTAAAGGCATCTTGCCGCGCGTCAATCTTGACTTCGACCGCCGCTAAAAGCTCTTTCGTATCGGCGGTTTTCACGTATTCGAGCTTAACTTCATTTCTGTCCCAAGTCTCGACGGTAATCGAACCATTGACATTTGAAACGCTGACTCTGCCGCCCGCGTCGAGCGGATAAGTTTGCTCGAAGCGTTCGGTTTCATCGGCTTTAGAGACTATTTCGGAGGTGTTCTCCGTGTAATTATAGTTTTTATGAACTGATAAATTGCCGTCCGTCGAAAACATTAATCCGGCGAAAATTATTGAATATAACAAAGACATAATGCGCGATTCTCCTTAAGATATTTACGAAGGTTTTTTCCTTTTTCTAATTTGAGAACACCGCAAGCATTAGGTTTATGACAAATTTTTTATTTTTCGCGGATATTTTTTTCGCGGCTTGTGTTAAAATTTTTCAGTCAAAAAGATTCTCCCGTTCTTAAATTAGAAATCAAAAACAAACAAACCCTTTTATTCGTATGAAACATCTGACGAATTTTACTTTGAACATTCGATTTGGTAGTTTTATAAATTTAATCGAGGGGATTTTACGGAGAAGGAAATGAATTTAAAGCGAACACGACTGCATATTTTGCACCAGCCGCAGAGTTTGCGCGAACGAGCGAAAACGGGCGTTTCTCTTCATTGTCATACCGAGCATTCAAAGGAAATGATGGATTTTATTCCGCATTATGCCGCTAAACTGCCAATCATTTCTTATTTTTGGAACAAGGAGCGCAAAAAATATCTGGAGCGCGAAGGTAAAGAGCCTAATTTTTCGACCGGCTACTGGTCGCCGCCGATGACCGCCGAGGCGGTTTTCGACATCGAACGGCGGCAGATTAACGAAGTTGGACTCGAAGCCATCGCTTCGATTTCCGACCACGACAGCATCAATGCGAATCTGCAATTAGGCAAACATCTCGAAAACGAAGTCGCGCCGATTTCGCTCGAATGGACCGTGCCGTTCGAGTTCGGATTTTTTCACGTCGGCGTTCATAATTTGCCGCCGAATCGCGCCGTCGAATTAACGGAAACGCTGCTCGATTACACTTTCAAAAAGGAAAATCACAGCACCGGAAAATTAAACGAAATGTTTTCGATGCTCTACGCTTTGCCGGAAGTTCTCGTCGTTCTCAATCATCCGCTCTGGGATATTGAAATGGTCGGCAAAGAGCGGCACGCTTATTTGCTGCAAAACTTTCTCAAGGAACACGGACGCTGGATTCACGCGCTCGAAATCAACGGCTTTCGCAAATGGTCGGAAAACAAAGCCGTCATCGAAATGGCGGAAGCCCTGGGTTTGCCGATTGTAACCGGCGGCGACCGGCACGGCTGCCAGCCGAACACGATTATCAATCTGACAAACGCCAAATCGTTTGGCGAATTCACCGAAGAAATCCGCGTGGATAAACGAAGCGAAGTCGTTTTGATGCCCGAATACAAACAGCCGCTTCATTCGCGTCAACTGCAATCGTTCGGCGAGATTTTAAAGTTTTATCCAGAGTTTCCCGAAAACCGCCGCAAATGGTTTGACCGCGTTCATTTCGACATCGGCGACGGACACGGAGTTCGCCAATTATCGGTGCATTGGAAATACGGCGGTCCGCGCTGGCTTCGCGCGGCGACTTGGACGCTCGGCGTTTCGGGCAGTCCGCGCCTGCGCCCTTTGTTTCGTCTGGCGATGAAGCGCGAAGATCGCGTGCCGCAGGACGCGGCGCAAACCGAATTCGAGATTCCCGAATTGCCGGAAATCGCCAACTGCTTAACAGCGGAACAAGTAATAAGCTAGTTTCAAGTTTCAGGTTTCAAGTTTCGGGTTTCAAGACGTTCTTGTTAACTTGAAACTCGAAACTTGAAACTTTTTTGTTTGTGAACAAACCTCTGCGCGTCGTTTTTTTCGCCGATTCATTTACGGAAATTAACGGCGTGGCGATGACAAGTCAAAGATTGGTCGGATATGCAAAAGAAAACGGCTATCCTTTTTTGTGCGTCTACGCGGGACGAAAAACCGAAACCGCGCAGGACGGAAGCGTTACGTATCTTTCGCTCAAACGCTCCGCCGCGCGGATTAAAATGGATGAAGATTTGGCTTACGACCCGTTTTTTCAACGCCACGCAAACCGCGTTTTAAGAGAGATTGTAAAGTTTCAACCGGACGTTCTGCATCTGACGGGTTTGAACGATGTCAGCATCACGGGGGCGTATATGGCTTGGAAATTAAACATTCCGTCGGTCGGCTCGTGGCACACGAATCTGCACGAATTCGCCGCGCACCGCTTGAGGCGAATGTTCTCGTTTCTGCCCGCTTCGTTTATTTC
Organism: Pyrinomonadaceae bacterium; assembly: GCA_051002375.1. Taxonomy (GTDB): domain Bacteria; phylum Acidobacteriota; class Blastocatellia; order Pyrinomonadales; family Pyrinomonadaceae. The sequence goes on from JBPCMK010000043.1 coordinate 33,448, forward strand.
AGGAATTTCCCGTTTCACCGAAAAAAGAATTTTGGACGGCGCGATTCTTTATTATCGAATGCCGAAAGTCGTGCTTGCGCCGAACCGTGAATTGCTCGACACTCTGGTCAAAGACAAAAGCCGCAAGACTTTTCTGATGACGCGCGGCGTAGACACGGAATTTTTTTCGCCCGCCAAACGAACTGTGAACGATGGTGTGTTCCGATTCGGTTTCGTCGGCAGACTTCGCCCCGAAAAAAAGGTGCGCGTTCTCGTAGATTTGGAAAAAGAATTGATAAAAGCCGGAAAGACGAATTTCAAATTCCTAATCGTCGGCGAAGGCAGCGAGCGCGAGTTCTTAGAGAAAAATATGCGGACGGCGGAATTCACAAACTTTCTCGACGGCGAGCGTTTGAGCGAGGCATATGCTAATATGGACGTTTTCGTTTTCCCTTCGGAGACGGAAACTTTCGGCAATGTGGTGCAGGAAGCAAACGCTTCGGGCGTTCCGGCGATTGTAACGAATCTGGGCGGACCGAAATTTATCGTCCGCCACAACGAAACCGGATTTATCGCCGAGAGTTTTGAAGATTTTGTAAAATTTTCGCTCGCGCTGATGAACGATTCCGAACGATTAAAAAAAATGAAACCGGCTTCACGCGAATTCGCTTTGTCGCGTTCGTGGAATTCGGTTTTTGAAACGATTTATCGAGCCTACGACGAGAGCATCAAAGTTCAACGCGAGGAAGAATTGAATTTGAAAGCCGCCGCCGCTTCTGAAAAATGAAAGAAATGACTTATGAAACAATGCCGGTTGCTTCGACCAGCGAGACTATCAGCGAAGCATTGACCGGCGTTTGGCGCGATCCGGCGCAGCTTATCCGGCATTGGAATTACAAAGGCGCAATAATGAGTGCTGCGCTGCGTGCGCCGATTTTTTTGGTAACGTATCTCGTCGCCCGCGAAGGCATCAAGCTCGCGCTCGCCGCCGCGCTCGCGCAGTTTATTTTTCGCTTTATTTTTGCCGGAGTCGGCGGCGCGTTGATTCAAGCGTTTCGCCGCGTCGAACCGGCTTGGAAGGCACTTCTGACAATTCTTTTAATCGTTCCGGTCATCAGCCACATTCTTGAATTTCTCGTGCAAACCGGATTTGCGCGGCTCACCGAAACCGGAGACCACACCGACATCGCCATCGTTCGCTCGATTTGTATGTCCGTTTTGTCGGCTTTGTTCAGCTTGTATATTATGCGGCGCGGCGTGATGATTGTCGGCGAGGAAGAAAGCAAATCAATCTGGAGCGACCTTGCCAGATTTCCCGTTTTGATTTTCGATTTTTTAATGTTCGTCCCGTATGAAATAACCAAATGGCTGCGGCGCGGCGATTACCTTCGCGCTCTGGCGGGCGTGGCGGCGACCGGAATGTTTTCCGAACTGCTCGGCTGGGCGGTAACTAACAAACCTTATTGGACATACAATAAAGGCAAGATTAGCTTTGCGTCGTTTTGGGGAATTGACGGGCTGATTCTTCTCACGCTCGGTCTCGCGCTGGCGACGATAATTCTGCATCGAAACGTAAAATCCGAAGAAGTGTAAGAATAATTTCGCGGCTCGTGTCAGAACCTTTGACTTTTATGAATCGTAATCCGCGCGTGGCTCTGTTTGCCGACACCTTTCACGAAACAAACGGAGCTGCCAATTTTCTGCGCCGATTAGTCAATTTCGCCCGTGAAAGAGAATATGAATTTTTGTGCGTGCGCTCCGGCGATGAAACAAAAACTTACAAGGAAGGCAGCGTTACGTTTCTCGACTTAAAACGCGGGCGGGCTTCGATTCCGCTCGACGGCGCGTTGAAATTCGACCCGTTTTTGTGGAAACACAAAAAGCTGGTCTGGAAAACTCTGGAAGAATTCGTGCCAAATGTAATCCACATCACGGGCTTAAACGACATCAGCCAATTCGGATACGTCTTCGCGCATTTTAAGAAAATTCCGGCGGTCGCCACTTGGCACACTAATACGCACGAATACGCCGCGCAGAGATTTCTCACGCTTCTTCCGTTCGTTCCCGCCAAAGCCAAAAAGAAAATCGGCAAAGCGGTCGAGCGCGTCGTGATGAGCGGTTTGATGAAACTTTATTTTATGGCGCAGATGCAGCTTGCGCCGAACGAAGAATTAGCCGCCGAGATCGGTCGTCTGACGCGCCGCCCGTCGTTTAAGCTCGGACGCGGCGTGGACACCGAATTTTTATCGCCCGCCAAACGACGACGCGACGATAAGAAAATTATTCTCGGATTTGTCGGACGTTTGCGCCCCGAAAAAAACGTCCGAATGCTCGGCGCAATCGAAGCCGCGCTGCAAAGCGAGAAAATCGAAAATTATAAATTCGTCATTGTCGGCGAAGGCGGCGAACGCGGCTGGCTGGAAAACAATCTGCAAAACAAAGATTTGACGGGCGAGATTTTCGGCGAAGAATTGGCGCAAGCGGTGGCGAATATGGATTTGTTCGTCTTCCCTTCGCAGACCGACGCATTCGGCAACGTCGTGCTGGAAGCGATGTCGGCGGGCGTTCCGGCGGTCGTGATGAGCGAAGGCGGACCGAAGTTTTTAATTGACAACGGCGCGGACGGTTTCATCGCCGAAAGCGAAAAAGATTTTATCGAAATTGTCGTCTCGCTCGTCAAAAAACCTGCACAATTACCGGCTCTCGGACAAGCGGCGCGGCGTTCGGCGCAGGCGAATTCTTGGGAACGTATCTTTGAAAAGATGTTTGAATATTATAGAATCTGTATGGATTATAAAAAAAATATCCGCGCGTAAAATCTGCTTTTCCGCTTTTTTTAACTATCGGAAAGTTGAACGGGACAAATAAAATTAGTGCCAATCAAATCAGTTCACATTACCAATTATTATCATAAAAATTCCGGCGGAATCAGCACTTCATATAATAATCTGCTCGCCGCCGCCGAACGCCATGAGCGGTATGTTTCCTTGATTGTGCCGGGCGAAACCGAGACAATCGAACAGATCAACGAATACGCCAAAATCTTTTACGTTCCGGCAAAATACTCGCCCGTTTTCGACAAGCGTTATCGAATCATAATGCCCTGGCAATATATGAAGAGCGGTTCAATCGTGCGGAAAATACTGCTCGCGGAAAAGCCCGACTTAATCGAAGTAACCGATAAATACACACTCTCGATGTTGGGCGCGATGATTCGTCTCGGAAAGTTTCGACAACTCGGCAGACCGCTTCTCGTGCATTTTTCGTGCGAGCGTTTGGACGACAACATCAATTCGTTTCTCTCCGGCGGCAGACTCGGCAAATGGTTCGCCAGACGAATGTTGGGCAATTACACTTTTCCGAATTATGATTTTCACATCGCCAATTCACCTTACACGGCGGAAGAATTTTACGAAGCAGTTGATAAATCGAAAAACCCGCGTCGGTCGGATTGGTTTTTTAATTTCTGCTGGCGATTTTTCAAGTCGCCGCGAGTTCCGTTTGAAGAAAGAATTTTCGTCTGTCCGCGCGGCGTGAACGTCGAGCAGTTTTCGCCTGACAGAAAATCCGATGCCGTGAAAAAAGAAATGCGGACACGCGCCGGAATTCCCGACGACGCTGTAATTTTGCTTTACGCCGGAAGAATTTCGCCGGAAAAAAACATCAACTCGCTGCCGGATATGATGGAAATTTTAGCAAAAGACACAGACAAAGATTTTCGTCTTTTAGTGGCGGGCGCGGGACCGCAAGCCGATTGGCTGCGCGAAGAAACACAAAAAAGAATTTCTGGTAAAATCGTGCAGTTCGGACATTTGGATAAAGAAACTTTGTCGAATTATTACGCCAACTGCGATGTCTTCGTGCATCCGAATCCGCGCGAACCGTTCGGCATCGCGCCGCTCGAAGCGATGGCTTCCGGCGTACCGACGCTCGCCCCGAACGCGGGCGGACTGCTCGCTTACGCGACAAACGAAAACGCTTGGCTGGTCGCGCCGACGGCGAAAGATTTCGCCGATGCGGTGCGAGAAATAATCACGAATGAAGATTTAAGAAACCGTAAAATCGAACGCGCCTTTGAAGCCGTCCGCGCCAACACGCGCGAGATTTCGACCGACCGACTGCTGGCAACTTACGACAAAATATTTGCAGATTTTCAAAGGCGCAACGAACTATTCACGGATAAAGAAAAGGCGGAGAATTTTGATTTTGTAAGATTAGCAAGCAATGAACGAATAACTTGAAGCATTGATGTTTTACTAATTATGAATTTAATCGTTCTTTGCTTGTGCAGTATAAAGCGATATTTTCTGTAAATCTTCTTTCAGGACGCTTAACTTTTTTGTCTTGAATTCCGCGTTTGATTGGCGAAATCTTTCCAAACTCTCGTTAAAGTTAGGCTGATTGAAACGGCGCGTTAAAACTTTCGCCGGAAAACTTCGCAACAAGTAAATTGTTTTTTCATCAAAGGCAAGTTTCAACAAATAATCCAAACTTTCATCGGAAAGAGTGTCTACACCAATTGACGTTTTTCAAGACAAGTTGCTC
>JBPCMK010000044.1:0-23567 GCA_051002375.1 Pyrinomonadaceae bacterium
AAGAAATGGACAATGCCAATTCAGAACTGGAGTTTAGCGATGAATCAAATGGCGATACTTTTTGAGGGCAGAATGCTGATTCCGGGACTAACGGAAAACTCAATTACACAAAAAATCTGACACCCTCCATTCTAATTGTGGATTCAAGTATTTTATTGGCGAAATCCAAAAGCGACCAGCATTATAAACTTCGGTTTCACCGGATTCTGTTGAATAACGAATACCTTTTTGACGATTAACAAAGCCATACCTACTCAATAGCGTGGTTATCTCTCGCTGAGTCCATCGCTTGCCACTGGTATTATTTAGAAATTGTAGAAAAGTTTGTAAAGGTAGATAAGCCTGCCCAGTCGCATAATCGTAAAAGCCTCTACTTCTAATACGCGATATGTCTTTAACTAATTCTTCTTTATCTTCACAATTCAAATTGATGCCATTACGATTGTCCCAATAGTCATTTCTATAACCATTCATATTAAAGTAATTTGAAACGTAGCCGTGAAGTTCTTCTGCATCTGTTTGAGTTTCAACGATTTCAACGGCTTCTCGAATCGTCGTTAATACGTTATCGCGCCATTTCTCACTGCTGAATTTATCGAGAATGATACCAGCATCAAAAAGTCTATCTGCAACTTTGCTTTGTTGTCTGACTTCACTTGAACTGCCAAGAACAATGTGTGAATTATCTGAAAGTTTCAACTCATATACAGAGTTCGATGTTCCGCGCTGAATGATGCTAACGAGATTAGGAACTTTTAGTGAATCTTTTAATTTGTTGATTGCATTCTGCCGCTTTTCGTCGGCATTAGAATCATCTTCAATTGATTCAGATGGTTGGATAGTTTGAACTTCTCTGACCTTTGCGATAGTTCGTTGATAATAGTCATATCTTAATTTCAAATCGTCGCCGTTTTTTCGTCTGCTCTCAATTAACAGATTAACGATTTCTTGGTCAGTCCAGCCCGCTTGAACGCAATAATTCGCTAGAGATAAATCATAAGAAGATGCAGACTGGTCTTTTAAGTCAACGCGCTTACGTTCATAAGAAAGAAGTGCTTTAGGCTCTATATTCCATAAATCGTTTTTCTTATCATCGTTAGCAGTTGCATTAGCATTTAGCGTGAATGCGTAATCTTTGCCGTTTGATAGAAAAGCAGAATGTTCTGGATTTTTAACTTGCGGTTTTGATGTCGTTGAAATGGATTCAGCAATGACTTCATTCAATGCAAATTTTTGCCAATCAAGCAAATCTCCGTCGTGAATGTAATAGTCATAAGGGGCATCAGCACTTGCTTTTGCTGGTAGATAATACAATCTGCTTTCATCTCTTGCGGCACAATCAATCTTGTTTTTAGTTTTTTGATAAGCCCATTGCCACAAAGCGGGGTAGAGTTGTTTTGGTATTGAATCAATCAACGGTATGACGATTCTAAATCTTTGCTCTGCGTTCGGGTGGTCTCTGGTTATCTGTAAATGACTATGCGTTGTATAAGCAGCAAAAGTTAAATTTAGATTTTTCCAAACATCTAAATCTGATTCCCAATCCGCTTCACGGTCATAGTCAAGAACGAGCATCGAAACGCTTTCAACATTTTCTTTTGAACGAGTGCCGTTAAAGGTAGCTGGACTAAAAGCCGCCCCATCTTTAATCGCTCGAATTTCTGGCTCTTTACAAAGTTCGATAAACTCTTTCCAAGATTTTTGGTGGAACTCTGGCTGGTTATCTTTTTTGTTATTAAATAACGAAACTTCAAAAGATTGGCTTTGCTTTTCGCTTTTAACAACACGCTGATTTGCAATAGACTTACTGCTAGAAGTCGAAATTTGAGTTGTTTGTAATGGAATCATAATTTACCTCCATTACGTGCTTGAAGGTCTGATGGCTCAATAAGACCCATAGTAATTTCTCCACGTAAGAATGAAGAAACACTAATAAGCTGTCTGGCTACTAAATCGTTAATGGCATTTTCAACATCTTCTTTACTCCATCCTTTCTTATACCAATGCTCATATACATCTTTATTTAGGAAAACAGCACATTGTTCTAATACTAAATACTCTAAAAACGCTTCAGCACGCGCCAAGCGTAAATAATTGATGGACTTGATTTTAATAGGCGAATTTGGTAGTATGTTCATATTGGCTAATCAGTATGGCTATCGAAGAAAGAAGCTGACAACAAACAATCTTCGACATTTTTAAGGGCAAGAAATTGCCCTTTTTCCTTTGTATTTTTTTTAGACTGCAATTGCTGATGTGGTTTCTTGCGTTCTGCGAGCGCGTGAGCCATTTTTACAGCTAGAAAGATATGTTTGTATTTGCTCTTCAGAAAAAATCACTTGCCAGCCAATTTTGAAGTATTCAATACTTCCATCTGCAATGCGTCTATCTAAAGTTGCAACTGAAATTCTCAAAATTTCTGCTGTCTCTGATTTCGTGCGTAATTTCCCAAAATCCATATAGTTATTCTCCACTGTTTGAAAATTTGGCAGCAAATTACAACTTGCTGCTTTCTATGGCATAGCATATCACGTTTTGAAGAAATTTGCAACCACAAAGTCTTTATTTTCAGTAATTTGACGAAGCGCGTTGCACATATAGCAAAGATGCTAATAGTTGCGTAACGCGCTAGAAGATTGTTAAGAATTAAGCTGTTTTTGATTGGCTGTTGAGTTCTTGTAAGCGCATAGCTGCTAACTTAACGCTTTCTGAATTTGGGTTGTTGTATCTCTGAAATGTAGTCATTTGAGTATGACCGCTAATCTTCATAATGGTAGCTGATGGCGTTCCTGTTTCGATTAAGCGTGTGATGGCTGTATGTCGTAAATCGTGAAAATGAAAATCACTAAGTTTAGCTAAATCACAAACAGTTGACCACGCTTTTTTAATCGTAGAATTTGGCTTATCAAGTCCAAATAAATGCAGTTCAAGTATCTTTGGCGATTGATTCCACAGCTTTTGCAGTTCATCGTAAAGACGTGGAGTTATGCCAACTATACGCTCTCTAGCTGTCTTGCTATTAACTGCTCTAATCGTAATTGTGGAGTTAGTAAAATCAACGTCTTGCCAAATTGTCTTAAAGATTTCACCACGTCGCATTGCAGTATCTAAAGCCATAATAATTATGACTTTTAGAATCTGCTTTCGTTCGATAGCTTTGGGCGAAATTTTAGCAGTAATTTTTTCATAACCTCTTTCATAATCAACTGTGGTTACATCGCAAGCCGTAAGCAGACGCTTTTCTTCGTCATAACTTAAAGTTCTATCGCGTCTGTTTTCGTCTGATTTACTTATCAATGATGAACCGCGTTCAAATGGCGAAAATAGTATGAAGCCTTCGCGCTTGGCAAAATTCATAATACTTCGCAAGCATTCCAGTTCACGATTGACCGATGCGATTGCTCGTTGCTTTTTATTTGATTTGAGCGTGTTAAGCCGCTTCAACTTAAACTGCTCAACGTCGCTGTGAGTAATTGCCTTTACGAGTTTGTTTTCAAAGTAACCGCTTAGAGTCTTTATTAACATTTCAACGTGAGCCAAAGAACGAAGCCCACCGACTTTCGTTTCGCCAACATACTTGGCAGCGAATACCCTTTTCTTTGTGTAAATTTCAATCAACTTTGCGAATCTTAATCTATCGCCTACGATAGCGCGTTCGCCTTGCTGGTCTTGTTTGTTTAGTGCTTTACGCAGTTCTGCTTTAGCGTTGCTTTCGCTCGTTGCGAGTCTGCGAACATTTCGACGCTTGCCGTTAGCGTCTGTGAATTGATAACGATAATACCAGCGACCCTTTTCATCTTGGCTTGTCCAGCCAGTTTTTTCTCTTGACATTTTTTATCTCCAAACGAAAGCGTTAATGACGCTTTCATTGACGCTTTGCCCAAAAAAGTGCATCATAAATCATCATTTTTCAGACTATAAAATAGTCTATCAAATTTCTGTAAGTTATTTAATATGAATTACTTAGCTGATGTATGATGAGTAGAATTGATGGGTGTTGTTGGAAGATAAACTTGACTTTTAACCACTGGGTCGCAGGTTCGAGTCCTTCTCGGATCACCATTTATTTCAATAAGTAAGGGCAAGTTTAACGCTTGCCCTTTTCTTGTTTGAGTGCCGACTTCTAAAACTCATATTCCAAACATCAATTTTTCTATTTTGTCGGTTGCGGTTTTTTGCATTGTTCGGTAAAACGCGGCTATAAGTATTGAACATCAAAACGATTGAAGCGCGTCCTGAAAACTCGGAAATAACCTTTGAATTCTCACTGGCGGACAAGTGAATTTAACCGCCGTTTTTCTGATGGCAAGCGTCAAACTCACGCGGAACTTTATTTCTCGAATATGTAAATTGGTAAAACCTGTGTTTTTGAATTTATAAATTGGACTAACTCATAAAATCAAGAAAAACGGGTGATATTATATTATGCGAAGCAATCGCGCCAAGATAATCTCGATAACGATTAATATTTGAAGTTTGAAATTTAAACTTGCAATAATTGGTAAAACCAATTACCATCATCTCTAAGTTAAACTAGACCAAACAAAATTTCAAAAATTAATTAAAAATAATGAGAAAAAATCAATTTCATTACGGCATTATTTTCGGAATAGTGCTGGCGATTCTACTCGGTTTTACCGGCGCGTTCGGACAAGAATTTCGCGGCACGATTACCGGAAGCGTAGCTGACCCGAACGGAGCAGTCGTTCCCGGAGCGACCGTTACCGTCCAAAATACTGAGACGAATATTTCATCAAGTGTTACTACCAACGACGACGGAATTTTTACGTTTCCCTTGTTGCTGCCCGGAAAATATAAATTAACGGCATCTTCCGCAAACTTTAAAACTGCCGTCCGCGAAAATATCCAACTTAATGTTGATGACCGATTGAAGATTGATTTCCAATTGGAAATCGGCTCGACAACCGAAGTCAATGTGGTGGCGAATACTGAAGTGATTGAAACGGGTTCGGTAACGACCGGCACGTTGGTTACACAGCGACAGATTGAAGAATTGCCGCTCGCCGAAGGTGCGCCTTATACGCTGGCGACACAAGCTCCGGGCATCAATTACACGGGCGACCCGAATTTTCAAGGACCGACCGCCAACGGAAATTTAGCAGCGTTTCGCACGAACGGCGCGGCGGGAAATCAGATCAATCTCGACGGCTCGCCGAATCTCGCATATGGCGGGCAAGTCGTTTTTACGCCGCCGTCGGACGCGGTGCAGGAATTCAAAGTGCAGACCAACAGTTTCGACGCGCAGAACGGTTTTACCGCCGGTTCGACCGTCAACGTCGCTTTGAAAAGCGGAACGAACAAACTGCACGGCTCGGCGTATCTTTTCGACCGTGCCAAAAGCCGCACGACGAATAACTTTTTTAACAATAAAGCCGGACGCGAGCGTCCCGACCGAAAATATGACCGCTACGGAGTCATCCTTTGGGCGCGGAAAAATCGCGTTCTCTGTTTTTGCAGTTGAAAGCGGGCGAAAACCCGAATTATCCGAACGGCGTGGAAGACAACACGCATTTCAACCCGACGGGCGCGGAAGCGATGGCGAAATTGGTGATTACCGAAATTAAAAACTCGAAAATCGGTTTGCGGAAATATTTGAAGAAACCGGAAAAGTGAAACCACAGATGAACACAGATAGACACAGATAAGAAAATTTTGTTGAAAATACTTTTGTGAAATTTCGCGTTTGTTCGTGGCTAAATTTTGATTTTATCCGTGTCTATCTGTGGTTAAAAAATTCTTATGAAAAGCGTTATTTTTACAATTTTTTTGATAATCGCGGCGGCATTTTCGGTGTTCGCGCAAAACCAAAATTTATCGGCGCGAATGGCGGATACGGCGATGAATCGCGTTTGGGTTGATTCGCCGAACGGCGCGGGAATTCCGCCGAAATGGGTTTATGATTTCGGCGTGATTTTGAACGGAATGAAAGGTTTGTAGTTTGAAACGGGCGATAAAAAATACTTCGATTTTATCAAAAAAGGCGTTGACACTTTCGTTCAGGACGATGGCTCGATCAAAACTTACAAAGTCAAAGATTACAATCTCGATCAGGTAAATATGGGACGCGCCGTGCTTTTGATGTATCGTGTAACGAATGACGCGAAATACAAAAAGGCGGCGGATTTAATTTGTTCACAACTTGCAAATCAGCCGCGTACGAACGAAGGCGGATTTTGGCACAAGCAGATTTATCCATATCAAATGTGGCTCGACGGACTTTATATGGGAGAGCTGTTTTACGCCGAATACGCTGAAACTTTCAACGAAACGAAGGATTTTGACGACATCACCAACCAATTTATCTGGACGGAAAAACACACGCGCGATGATAAAATCGGCTTGCTTTATCACGCCTGGGACGAGTCGAAAAAAATGGCTTGGGCGGATAAAAACACGGGACGTTCTTCGCAATTTTGGGGACGCGCGATGGGTTGGTATGCGATGGCGTTGGTTGATGCGCTTGATTATTTTCCGAAAAATCATCCGAAACGCGCCGAACTTATCAACATTTTGAACCGCGAAATGACCGCACTCGAAAAAGTTCAGGACACATCCGGCGCGTGGTGGTTGATTTTAGACAAGCCGAACGAGAAGGGAAATTACTTGGAAGCGAGCGCGTCGGCAATGTTCGTCTACGCAATGGCGAAAGGCGTGAGAATGGGATATTTGCCCGAAAAGTTTATGAAATCCGCCGATAAAGGCTGGGCGGGAATAAACAAGGAATTTTTGACAAATTCGGTCGGCGGAAAATTGACTTTGGAGAAAACCATCGGCGGCGCGGGGTTGGGCGGCAATCCGTATCGCGCGGCGGATTATAATTATTATGTCAATGAAAAAATCGTAACGAACGACCCGAAAGGAATCGGCGCATTTTTGCTTGCCGCGAGCGAAATGGAAATCGCGCAAAAACCGCAAATCGGCAAAGGCAAAACTGCTCTGCTCGATGATTTTTTCAATCACGAAACGAAAAAAGGCGCGAACGGCAAAGAAATCGCGTGGCATTACAAATGGGACGAAATGGATAATGGCGGGTTTTCGAATTTCGGCAAAGTTTTCCAAAGTTACGGCACGAATCTCGCCACTTTGAGCGACGCGCCGAATGCCGCGAATCTCAAAAACGCGGATGTCTACATAATCGTTGACCCGGACGACGAAAAGGAAAGCGCGAAGCCGAATTTTATCGAGGCGAATCATATTTCGGCGATTAAAGATTGGGTGAAAAACGGCGGCATTCTGCTTTTGATGGGAAACGATTTCGGCAACTGCGAGTTTGACCATTTTAATAATCTGGCAAAAGAATTCGGCATCGTTTTCAATAAAGACAGCAAAAATCACGTCGAAGGAAATAAATTCGAGCAGGGCGAAATTTTGATTGACGCGAACAATCCGATTTTCAAAACGGCGCGCAAAGTTTATTTGAAAGAAATTTCGACTTTAACTTTGTCGGGCGATGCCGAATCAATCCAGAATTGGAACGGCGACAAGGTAATGGCGGTTGCCAAATATGGTAAAGGAACGGTTTTCGCCGTCGGCGATCCTTGGCTTTACAACGAATATACGGACGGCAGAAAACTTCCTTCCGATTTCGATAACTTCAAAGCGGCGAACGATTTGGCGACGTGGCTTTTGAGTCGGTCGAAGAAAAAGTAATCTTGAAAAAGATTTTTAGCCACAGATTTACACAGATAGACACGGATTTAAGAATGATTAAAAATTAGCCTTGGCTTTTTCCAATCTGTTTTTATTGGTATAAATTTGTCGCTGAAAAATTCTTTTGATTCACATAAAACTATGAAAAAAATAATCGGAATTTTAGCTTTAAATTTAACATTTGCAGTCATTTCATTCGCGCAGACGCGCCAGCCGTCCGAGCCGATTCGTCTATACGTCGTGAAAACGAATCAGGAAGTTTCGGACATTGAAAAAGCTCTCGGCAAGGAAAATAAAGTAACCGATTTGATTGGCGGCGAGGGAATGCAGCTTCGCGTAGCGATTCAACACGACGAAAAAAAGGATGCCGCCGACGCGGAAGTTCACGATGCTTCGGACGATGTTTTCTACGTTCTCGACGGTTCGGCGGAATTAACTCTCGGCGGCAAACTCGATAATCCGCGCGAAGCCTCTTCCGGCGAATGGAAATCTGCAAAAATCATCGGCGGCAAAACTTTTACGATTACGAAGGGCGATTTAATCGTCGTGCCGCGCGGCACTCCGCATCAGCGCGTCATTACTAAAGGCAAAACATTCTCGCTGATTTGAATCAAAATTGTCGCCGAACCTTTGCCTGCCGCGAAAAAATAGAAAAAATCGCCGCCTTTTTCGACAAAAAGGCGACTGCGGGCTATGATGAAAACAAACGAATTAAAGATAAAATCTTCCAAGCGCAAATGTCCGAAACAAAGCAGGAAATTTTCAAATTGATAGATGGCGAAAAGAACGGAACAATTGCTGAAGAAGTCGTTTCCAATTTGCGCGAGATGATTCACAGCGGCGAATTAAAATCGGGCGACCGTCTGCCGCCGGAACGCGATCTTGCAAAAAAGTTAGGCGTTTCGCGCCCGACCTTGCGTGCCGGAATTCGTTCGCTGGCGGCGGTCGGCGTTTTAAAATCAAGACAAGGCGCGGGAACTTTCGTCGTCGAGGCGGACGCTTCGCCCGCGCTCGACAGCAATCCGCTGCGTCTGCTCGCTTCTCTTAACAGCTTTTCTTCGGCTGAAATGTTTGAAGCGCGTCTGCTGCTTGAAATGGCAATTACAGGACTCGCGGCGGAACGCGCGACGAGCGAGCATCTGGCGGCACTCGCCGAAGAACTAGCCGAAATGTTTGCGACTCTCGACGAACCGGAAGAATATCTCGTCCACGATATGCGTTTTCACCAATTGATTGCCACCGCTTCCGGCAACCGGATTATTACCGTGCTGATGAATATGGTGGCAAGTATTTTGTTTGACGTGCGAAGCAAAACCGTTCATCGCGCTCACGATTTAAAGGAATCGGCGGATATGCACCGGCAGATTTTTCGCTCGATTCGTGAAGGTAATACCGAGTTAGCTCGAAACGCTATGCGCGACCATCTGCTTCTCGCCCAAAAAGCGCAAGCGGAAGAACTCGCCGAAAACTTCGGCGCGGCTTACAGCGATAATTCAAAAAATAACCGCAAGAAAACCAGCCGAACAACCAAACGCAAATCGAAAAAGTAAATTTGTTCGATAAGTTAAACTGAATTTCTACCCGCGTTGATGATTCCGAACGAGCAGCGAATGATAAGTTTTTCGAGCGAATGTTTTGTTTTCTCGTCGAATTCGCCGGATTCCTCGCGCAGATTCATCAAGGCGTATTGCTGAATCGTCGTCAGCGGCAGCATAATTCGCTCGCGCATCTGGATTGACTGCAGTTCGACCGGATAATCGGACATCAAATCTTCTTTGCCCGAAATCAACAGCAAATAGCGGCGCGTCAATTTATATTCGTCGTAAATTTTATTCCAAATCTCGCCGTAAATTTTATCATCCGCTAAAAATTGTGTGAGCGGGAAAAATGATTTCTGCATCGCCATTTCGCAGTTATCCAAAAGGGCTTTGAAAAACGCGCTCCGTTCATACATCGCTTTCGCCGCCTCGAATTTTCCTTCCGATTCGATTTTACGCAGAGCCGCGCCGACCCCGTAAAAGCCCGGCACGTTTTGTTTTAACTGACTCCACGCGCCGACGAACGGAATGGCGCGTAAATCTCCGAGCTTTAATTTCGCGGACGCGCCGCGCTTTGCCGGACGACTGCCGATGTTGGTTTCGGCGTAAAACCGGAGCGGGCTGATTTCGGATAAATAATCGAGAAATAAAGGATGATTTTTCAATTCTCGATACGCCCGAAAACTTTCGTCCGCTAATTCGCGCATCAGGTTTTTTTCTTCGCGGGTGAAAGTTTTCTCGCTTTCGGCTGAAGAATTTATATCTAAACCGGCGTGCAGAAGTTGTTCCAAATTGTATTGCGCCGCGCTGATTGTCCCGAAATTCGAGCTGACGGTTTGACCTTGCACGGTCAATTCGATGGCTTTGCCGGAAATTTCCGCGCCCATCGAAGAATAAAATTTATGCGTTTTGCCGCCGCCGCGAGCGGGCGGTCCGCCGCGTCCGTCAAAAAATATCACATCAATTCCAAACCTCCTAGAAATTTCGGTGAGTTCTTTTTTCGCTTGGTAAATGCTCCAATTCGCCGTCAGATAACCGCCGTCTTTCGTGCCGTCGCTAAAGCCGAGCATAATCGTCTGCGCGTCGTTTCGCCGCCGTAAATGCTCGCGGTAAATCGGATTTTCGTAAAGTTGTTTCATCACCGCGGCGGCGTTTTCCAAATCCGCAATCGTTTCAAAAAGCGGCACGATGTCAACGGACAATTCTTCGATTTTCCAGCCGCCGAGCAGAAATAATCCGATGACTTCGATGACGTTCAGAGCATTTTGAGAATGGCTGATGATGTAGCGTTGACAGCCCGCCGCGCCGTTTTCCCGCTGAATCTTTTTGACGGCGGCGACGGTTTTAATCGTGTCGGCGGTCAGATCATCGCCAAATTTTTCATCATCAACCGCTTTTTTTATATCGAGCAGCGCAGAAATTTTTTCCGCGTCGGAAAGCGGGGAATAATTTTCGGGCAGCGCGTCGGTTTGCGCGGCGATCTGTTCCAAAACCTGTTCGTGCGCCGAACTGTCTTGTCGAATGTCGAGCGCGGCGAAATGCAAACCGAACGATTCGACTTTGTAAATCAAATTATCAACCATTGAAACGAATAAACCGTTGTGGCGTTCGAGCAGCATTCGGCGAATTTCGCGTAGAGAGGCGAGAATTTCCGTTTCGGTCAAATTCGTATTTCGCCCGGAATTGTAAATACCGTTCCGCAATTTCGCTTCGAGTTCCGCTAAAACGATCTCCACGCCGGCAAAAGTCAAACGTCTTTTTAGTGCGCGAACGTCGCGGTAATAACAGCGCAAAATCGAATTTCGCAGCGCGTCGGCGACTTTTAATGTCGTTTCAACCGTTACGAACGGGTTGCCGTCGCGGTCGCCGCCCGACCAAAAACCCATTTTGAGCGGCGCGAAATTTTCGCCGACAAATTCGTTCAAATCCGAAACGATATTTCCAATCGCGTCGTAAAAAACATTTTCCAGATACCAAATCAAACTCACCGCTTCGTCAAACGGTGTCGGTTTCTGTTTTTTGATAAACGGCGTGCGTCCAAGCTGCTGCAAATATGTGTTGATGTCGGCGACGTTATTTTCCTTAATCGCCGCAACCAAATCGTTAATAATTCCGAGAACCGCGCCCGGATAAAATTGCGTCGGATGCGCCGTCAAAACAAGCCGCACGAAAAAACCGCGCAATTTTTCGATCAATTCCGCTTTTTTATTATTTTGCAAAACGCTCGATTCGAGATGTTTGAGCGTTCCCGCGCCCTGAAAATCGTTGACTTCCCGGAACGCCGAATCTTCGAGCGCGTCGAAAAGAACGACTTGTCGCTCGGCATATTGGACAAATCGAAACAGCAAATCCAATTTCTCCGCCTCTGTTTCAACCGAAGCGTGATTGTCAAAAAAATCTTCGACAATCTGGCGCGGGCTGTGCGAATTCGCATAACCTTCTTCGCAATTATTGAGAAAAAGCGACAGCAAAATACCCGTTTTCTCGATGCGATTAAACGGCAGCGAGGTAAAAAGGCTATTGTAAAGCTGAAACGGAACAGCGACGTGATCTTGAAATTGCTGTAAATTATTTGACGAATTGTGTTTCATAAAAGCAAGAAAAAATTACTGCAAAATTCGTTTTTGTCCACTAAAATTTTACAGCCATTTTAAATCAAAGAATGTCTTTTATAAAACTCGAATTAGCTATGACGAAATAATAGACTTTTTATTTTTCAAATCGAAACCAATCAATATCAGCCGTTCACGCATCGTTAAATTTCCCGGACGATTAAAATCGGAATAATCAGCGGGCAGAATCGGATTTTTACAATTCCCGTCGCCATTGTCGGCAATCCGGACTTTTGAAATGTTTTTGGTTTGAGTAAAAACGGGAACCGATAAAAATACAAGAAGAATTTGCAAGCATAGCAATTTTCCCAAATAAAATTTCATTCTTTTCCGATTTAAAGTATTGAAACCGTCCTGCTTCGCATTTTCACAGATAAACACGGATAAGAAAAAGATTTTATCCGTGTTTATCTGTGGACGAAAAAAATCAGACTTCGCTGAGATTGACGGGTTCGAGCTTCGGCACGAGCAAGTGCATAATCAATAAAGCCACCAGATACGCAAAGCCGCAGACGATAAAAATTGGAATATAATTGCTGTTGGTTTGCTGCAAAATATAACCTGTTCCAGAGGCGAAAAGCATTCCGCCGATTGCGCCCGCCATTCCGCCGATGCCGACGACCGAGCGCAAACCGCGCGACACCGAAACCGAGTGCCGTGTTTGCAAAAGCGTGTCCCATTGCGGCAAGACTCCAAACGACAACCGAGATTGAAAAACCTTTGCGCGTGCCGAGCCAGTCCATAAATTTTCCGACCACGAGCAACCCGATGGCGTAAGCCGCCGTAAATGCGGTTACAATCCAGCCGTATTGTTCTTCGTTCCAGCCGATTGAACGCTGCAAATCCGGCGCGAGAAAACCCAAAACCATTCGGTCAATGTAATTTATCGTGGTGGCGAAAAACAAAAGGGCGCAGATCGTCCAACGCTGATAACCGATGCGCGTTACGACTTCTTCGGCAGCCGCCACAACCGCGCCCGTTACGCTCGAACCCGTTCCGAGCGGCGCGGCGACGGTGCTTGTCTGCGGTTCGGTGATTTCTTCAAAGACTTTATCAGTTTCGTTCATTTTTGACCTCGCTTTATGATTTTGTCGTAATTTGATTCGCAGTTTTTGATTAAATATACGGAAAGAAAAACGCGGCGGAAGCCCGCGCGTGAGCAAGGGCGCAGAGACGCGAGCAGGTTTGCGCCCTTGCGCCTTCGCGTCTTGGCGTTAAAGTTCTTCTATTGATTTACGCCCGAAGCCAGAAATCCGCCGTCCACGACTAAAACTTCGCCCGTGATAAAACTTGCCGCTTCCGACGCGAGAAAAACCGCCGCGCCCGCCAATTCTTCGACGCTGCCGAAACGTCCCATCGGCGTTCGCATTTGAAATTCGCGTCCGCGTTCGGTTGATTCAAGAAGTTCACGATTCAAATCGGTCTTAAAAACGCCGGGCGCAATCGCGTTGACGTTCACGCCGTGTTTTGCCCATTCGATTGCCAGCGATTTTGTTAAAGAAGCGACGGCGGCTTTGGAAGCCGAATAAGCCGCGACTTCAAAAAGCGAAACGAACGTGGAGAGGGAAGCGATGTTAATAATGCGCCCATATTTTCCCTTAATCATCTGCCGCCCGAAAATCTGACACGCCCGCAGAGTTCCGGTCAAATTCGTTTCCAGAATCGCGTTCCAATCTTCTTCGGCGAAATCAAGCGTCGGGGCGCGTTTCGTGCGTCCGGCGGAATTAACCAAAATATCAACTTTGCCGAATTCTTTGACGCATTCGTTTGATAAATTTTCCAGCGATGCGCGGTCGGAAACGTCCGAAGCGATTCGCAAAGTTCGTCTTCCGAGTGTTTCGATTTCAGCGCAAGTTGACTCGACTTGTTCAATCCGGCGCGATGTCGTTACAACGTCGGCTCCGGCTTCGGCTAAACCGTGTGCAATCGCGCGTCCGATTCCTGAAGTTCCGCCGATGACGACCGCGACTCTGCCGCTCAAATCAAACTTGGCATAACTCATATCTAAATTTTTAAGACTGGATTTCGGTAAAAGGTATTACCATTTTGTTAAATTCTCAATAGTATGTCTCATCGCCGGAAAGAAAGTCAAGCCTTTGATATTTACTTTTCCATTAGATTTTAGTATTGTTTTTAGAAAATAAAAGGCTTATTTTGAATTTGTTCGGAAATTCGGATATGATTAAATTGGTTAAACCAATTTAGGGGAAAAATGGAATCATCAATGCAGAAGGAACAAATCGCGCTGATTCGGAGAGAAACCAACGGCGGGCGCAACGTCTGGCTCGGATATTCACAGAACGAAACGAATTTTCCAAAAAAAAGCGCAACTTACGAATACGAAGTTTTAGAATCGGAAGCGGCGGTCGGGCAAGCGATGTTTGACGCACTCGTTCGCTGCGCCGCCGAAAAATCCGGCGACATCGTGATAGTTTTGCTCGGCGGACGCGGCGGGCAGGCGATGTATCGAATCATCAACGAAAAATCGCAGACCGGTGAAATTGACGAGTTGCTCGCGCGGCTTCACGTTTTTACGCAGGACGCTCTCGCGCCGTTGAGGATGAATAATGGCTTGAGTTTTGTCCGCGATTTCGAGCGGCTTTTGGGCGACGGATTTTTTGAGAAAATAAAAAGTTTTACGCCGATGAACACGGAAACCGACGACTTGGAAGGCGAATTGACTAAATATCTGGAAAAATTAGAATCACTCGGCAGCATTGATATTTTCTTTTTGGGCTTGGGTCCCGAAGCGGAAGCTGCTTCTCATCTGGCTTACATCAAGCCGAACGCGGGGGCGAGATATACAGACTTTGCGGGAATCATTCCGATTTCGTCGAGTATTCTCGAACATCACATTAATAAATTTAAAGTCGGCGGAAGCGAGATTTCTGAAGCGGACGAAGCGGAATGTCGCCGCGCGACGCACATTTTGACATTAGCTCCAGCGGCGATTTTGGGCGCGAGAAAAATTGTGCAGTCAATCGTTGACGCTTCGACCGCGCCTGATAAAAAAGTGAGCTTTAAGCGCGTCGCCGAAACCGAACTTTCCGATGACGAAAGCGAATTGGAAAATCAACTCGACGAAAATCCGGGTTTGTGGACACGGCTTCACCCAAATACCAAGACATTGATTCTGCCCGACGTTTTAATATAAAAAGATAAAAATTTATGCCAAATATCTTGCCGCAAACAGCAGTTGCCGTCAGCGATTACGCGATCATCGTTAATCGAGCGGATAATGTCGCGGTCGTCAAAAATGAAACGTCCGAAGGCTTGACGATTCTACTGCCAAATCAAAAAACGGTTACGCTGAAACAAGCCGTGCCGCCCGGACATCGGTTTGCGACGCGGGAAATTCCTGCCGGAGATTTTGTTCGGCAATATAATCAACCGATTGGCACGAGTTTGGGAATCGAAGCGGGCGAATGGATTACGCACGAAAATATGTCGAACGATGTTCCAATCGTGCGCGATTTGCCCGACGATTTGCTGAGTCCTGCGCCGGATTATTTTCCGGCGGATGAAAGCAAGACTTTTATGGGTTTTCGCCGTCCCGACGGGCGCGTCGGAACGAGAAATTTCGTACTGATCGTGCCGACTTCGATGTGCGCCAGCCACGAAGCTCTGCAAATTTCGATGATGTCGGAATTTCTGCATTACAAACGCGAAAAATTTCCGAACGTAGACGGCGTTGTCGCCATTCCGCACAACAAAGGCTGCGGCTGTCAGGACGGTTCGAATCTCGAAATAATGTTGCGAGTTCTAGCGAATTACGCCGATCATCCGAACGTCGGCGGTGTGATTTTAATTGATCTGGGCTGTGAAAAAACGAATCTCGCCAAGGTTGAAAAATATCTTCTGAAACGCGAACTCGAATTCAACAAACCCGTCGCCAAAATCGGCATTCAGGAAATCGGCGGAACGCAGGCGGCAATCGAAAAAGGTTTGGAAGAAGTCAAAAAAATGCTGCCGGTAATCAACGAAAACAGGCGCGAAGAATTTCCCGTCAGCGAACTCGTTCTCGGCGTAAAATGCGGTTCGAGCGACGGTTTTTCCGGTCTTTCGGCAAACCCGACGTTGGGCTGCGCGGTGGATATTTTAGTTCGCTCGCGCGGTACGGTTTTGATTACGGAAGTGCCGGAATTTTGCGGCGCGGAACATATTCTGGCGAATCGCGCCAAAGATGCCGAAACCGGACGCGCGATTTACCGGATGATTGAATGGTATAAAAATTACGCTTCGAAATTCGGCGGCGTTCTAAATAACAATCCGAGTCCGGGAAATATCGCGGGCGGGCTTTTGAATATCACGATAAAAAGTTTGGGCGCGTTGGCGAAATCCGGCACGACGCGCGTCGAAGGCGTTATCGAATACGCTGAAACGCCGAAGAATAAAGGCTTAAATTTGATGCAAGGTCCGGGCTACGATCAAGAATCAACGCCCGCGCTCGTCGCTGCCGGAGCGACCGTCGTCGTTTTTACGACCGGCAACGGCACGACTATCGGCAACGCGATTGCGCCGGTGATAAAACTCTCGTCGAATAATCGCGTGTTTGAAAAGATGAACCGCGACATTGATTTGAGCGCGGGAAGTATTATCGAAGGCACGGAAACAATCGAGCAGGTCGGCGAAGGTTTGTTTGAACACATCCGAAAAGTAGCGGGCGGCGAAATTCAAGCCAAAGCCGAAGAAAATAAACATCGTGAATTTCAATTTTGGGCGGAACAAACCGTTACTTTATAATTGATTCGGACGATGAATTCATCGTCCGAATCATTCCGAAAAGGACGTTAAAAATTGTGGTTAGTTCACCGGATATTCCGCTTGACTCGAACGGCGGCACACAAACGGACGCGACTGTTCCGATTAGGACGACTCAAATGCTGCTGCGTCTGCCGCGTTGCTTTATATGAATGACAGACCGTCGCGCGGTGAAACGATGCCGCGCTTTGTCGAATCGTCGTCCGCGCCGAAAACGGTGAAACCAGAGCGCAGCGGGCGATTATTTGCAAGATCATATTTTAATCGTGGACGGCGGCTGAATGGCGCGTTAGGCGCACTTTTATTACATAGAAAATAAAATTATTATCGGAGAATAAGATGGCATCATTAAATATCAAGGGAAAAGAAGATTGCCGCTGGGATATTGTCAGTCTCGGCGAAGTTATGCTGCGGCTCGATCCGGGCGATAAGCGGATTCACACGACGCGCTCGTTTGAAGTTTGGGAAGGCGGCGGCGAATACAACGTCGCGCGCGGCTTAAAAAGATGTTTCGGTTTGGATGCGGCGGTCGTTACCGCGCTTGCCGATAATCCGGTCGGCAAATTGGTGCAGGATTTGATTTATCAGGGCGGCGTTGACCAATCGCACGTCAAATGGGTCAAATATGACGGCGTTGGTCGCACAGTCCGCAACGGGATGAATTTTACCGAGCGCGGTTTCGGCGTTCGCGCCGCGCTCGGCTGTTCGGACCGCGGCAATACAGCCGTCGCGCAACTCAAAAAAGGCGATATTGATTGGGAAAAAATTTTTGGCGAAGAAGGTGCGCGGTGGTTTCACACGGGCGGCATTTTTTGCGCGTTGTCGGAATCTACGCCCGAAGTCGCCAAAGAAGCGATGGAAATCGCCAAAAAACACGGCACGATCATTTCTTACGATTTGAATTATCGTGATTCGCTCTGGAAAGCAATCGGCGGTCAGGCAAAAGCGCAGGAAGTCAACCGCGATTTGGCGCAGTACGTTGACGTGATGATCGGCAACGAGGAAGATTTTACGGCGTGTCTGGGTTTTGAAGTCGAGGGACAGGACGAAAATCATTCAAAGCTCGATGTCGGCAATTTCGAGAAGATGATTCGCAAAGCGGTTGCCGAATTTCCGAATTTCGCGGTCGCCGCGACGACTTTGAGAAACGCGAAAACCGCTTCAGTCAACGATTGGGGCGCGGTTTGCTTTACGAATGACACGCTTTATCAGGCGACGATGCGCGAAAATCTGGAGATTTTTGATCGCGTCGGCGGCGGCGATTCGTTCGCTTCGGGTTTGATTTACGGTTTTTTAAGCGGCGAAGACGCGCAGTTCGCCGTTAATTGCGGCGCGGCGCACGGCGCGTTGGCGATGACCACACCGGGCGACACGACAATGGCGAATTTGACGGATGTTCAGCGAGTAATGAAAGGCGGCGGCGCGCGCGTGGCGAGATAGAACAACAAATATATGAAACAAACAGAAGTTATTCAAAAAATTACAGAGATCGGCGTAGTGCCGGTCGTCCGCGCTTCGTCGGTGGACGAAGCGTTAAAGGCAGTCCGCGCGATTAAAGCGGGCGGACTGCCGATTCTGGAGATTACAATGACGGTTCCGGGAGCGATCAAAGTCATCGAAAAAATCGCCGACGAATTCGGCGACGAAGTGGTTTTGGGAGCCGGCACGGTTTTAGACCCGGAAACTGCACGCGCCTGCATTCTCGCCGGCGCGACGTTTATCGTCAGTCCGGCTCTGAATCTCAAAACGATTGAATTGTGCCAGCGGTATTCCGTGCCGATTATGCCCGGCGCGTTAACGCCGACCGAGGTCGTAACGGCATGGCAGGCAGGCGCGGCGTTCGTCAAGGTTTTTCCGTGCAGCGCGATGGGCGGCGCGAGTTACCTGAAAGGTTTGAAAGCACCGCTGCCGCAAGTCGAACTCGTGCCGACGGGCGGCGTTAATCTCAAGACGGCGGCGGATTTTATCAAAGCCGGCGCGAGCGCGTTGGGAATCGGGGCGGATTTAGTTGATCTGAAAGCCATTAGAGCGGGCGAAGACCACATTGTTACCCAACGAGCTGAAGAATTTCTTCAAATCGTCAAAGACACCAGAGAATCAATGTAGAAGATTTTTTGGTAGTGAGCTAAAAGTAATGCTCAAACAATTTCTGTCTTCCGAGATTGTATGACCGCCTGCGCTTGAGGGGCGATAATTGACAACGCGGACAAGTCAAATTGTCTGTCCGGGTAATTTCTCGATGGTTCATAGCTGAATCAATTACAAGAAATTGCTCTTTATTTTTCAAATAGCAATACTTTTTGCTCACTACCAAAACACGCTCGGAATTGTCGAATCGGAAATTTACGCGCTGCTTAAATAAATTTGAAGATGCTGAATAAATCGGAAATTTACGGTCGCGGCTCGCCGGAAGCGGATTTAAATGCTGGAGAACTTGCGGCGATTGTCAAAGAATCTTTGCAAAATGTCGCCGTAAGTTCTCGTGTGCTGGCGATAATTCCAGACAAAACGCGCGACGATAATACTGATTTGCTGTTTCCGGCGGCGGCGCGAATTTTAGCTGAAAAAGGCGTGAGCAAATTCGACGCGCTCGTCGCTCAAGGCACGCACGCGCCAATGAGCGAAGCGGAAAAATTCGCTAAAATCGGCGTTTCGAGCCGCGTTGAAATTTTAAATCTCGGAAACATTTTCGATCACGAATGGAATTGTCCGCAGGCTCTGACGCGAATCGGCGAACTCGGCGCGGAAAAAGTGCGCGAAATTTCCGGCGGTTTAATCAGATACGCCGTTCCGCTGACGATAAACAAATTGCTCGCGCCCGGAAATTACGATTTAATTTTAGTTTTCGGCGGAGTCGTGCCGCACGAAGTCGCTGGTTTCGCGGGCGGCGCAAAGTATTTTTTCCCGGGCGTTTCCGGCGCGGAATTGACGCACGCGACGCATTGGCTTGGTGCGCTTGCCGGAATCGAAAACGTCATCGGACGCATCGAAACGCCGACGCGCCGTTTAATCGAAAATGCCGCCGATTTTATCGAGCCGGAGATTATTAATTTCGCTTCGGTGGTTACAAGAAATGAAAATAATCGTTTGCGAACGCACGCGCTTTTCGCCGGAGATTTCCGCGCAAGTTTCCGAAAAGCCGCCGAAATCAGCCGAATTGTTCACATCAAATACACGGGAAGAAAATTTGAGCGGGTCGTCGCTTTGCTCGACGAACATTATGAAGAACTTTGGGTCGGCGGAAAGGCGAGCTACAAATTGGGCAGCGTTATCGAAGAAGACGGCGAATTGATAATTTACGCGCCGCATCTGCGCTGCGTTTCGGATACGCACGGCGCGTTAATCGAGCGTTTCGGTTACGCGCCGCTCGAAAAAATCAAAGCACTGCTCGTCGAATCCGGCGAACTGCAAATGAATCTGTGCGTCGCCGCGCATCTCGCACACGTCGCGTTCGCCGGAAAAAATGCCGATAAATTCTCGTCGCGGTTTCAAATCACGCTCGCTTCGCAGATTGACGCGGAAACTTGCCGCCGTCTGAATTTGAATTATTCGGATTACAGAAATTTTCGACGCGAAATTTACGATAATGATTCGGACACGCTCGTTGTCGAACACGCCGGACGCGATTTGTATTTGGTCGAGCCGTGAAGTTTAATTTTTAGAATATAAAGTCGGGCGGAATATTTTTATAAGTTTGTTCGATTTTCGCGTTCGATTTCCTTGCCTTCATTTCTCGCCCGCGCCCAAGTTTTCGGGAAAAAATAAATGTCGCCGCTTCGCTTCGCTTTTTCGATTCGCTCAAGTGCCGTCGTAATAATTTCTCTTTGCAAGTCGCGGTGAAACGGCACGCCGAACAGATGTCCCATCATAAACGGCAGAAACACGGCTCGCGGCGGCTTTGTGTGTTCGGTTACGTCGAGCGCGACCGAGAGTGAAACCGTCGGAATTTTTCTTTTTTCGATGGCACGCTGAACCAGCGCGATGCTCTGATGGCAAATCGGTCAGGCGGGAGCGAGCAGCGCGACATCCGGTTTTTCAGCTTCAACCGCATCAGCGATGTCTTCCGCTAAAGTTTTTTCCAATCTTTCGGCATCCATATTGTAGCCGATAAAAGAAAAGAAATTTCCCGTCAATCCGCCGATGATTTTTTCATTTACCAATTCCTGCAATCGCTCAATCGGGAAAATCACGTTCAAATCTTTTTCCGCGCCGAACGTCGGATATTTGAGTTGATGAATTTCCAAATCCGAAGGTTTTGAAGCGGACGAAACGCGGCGAAAAGTGTAATCGCCAATCGGGTGCGCGGTGTCAAACGGTAAAGTTCCGATGGGCTGAACTCCGGCGGTCGAGACGAACGTCAGGCGCGATTCCGACATCGGCTTTTTTAATTCGGCGAGCGGAACAAAATCGCTTTTTGAAATCATCGCGCCCGGATAGCGTTCGTTGACCGTCTGCCATAAACCGGGACGCAGTTGTTTTTTTACGTTAGATTCGTCCATCGTGAATCCATTCTCCCGAACGCGCGACAAAATAAAAATGCAGCCGAAAATAAAGATGCGCGAGCGTTTCCGCATCCGTTTCCGCAACCGTCGTTTCGATAAATTCGCGGTTCGTCGGCGGCACGTCGAGCAGCAATTTTAACGCTTCGATCCAAGCCTTTTCAATTTCGCGTCCGCCCGCCGCTTCGTCGCCGTCGCCGAAATGCAGCCGCACATAACGAATCAATTTTTCGCGGTCGTTTTCTTCGACCGCTTTTTTCAGATAAGCCAGCGACATATTTTTTTGAAAATTTAACTGCCTACGCCGTTCTCACGAATAAATTTTCCTCTACTCGTAATTAAATCACAACTCGCGCGAATTTATTCCGAATGCTTCATTTGCCGCGCGATCTTCGGCGATTTACCGATATTGTATGCCTTTTTTTACCTGAAAAATCAAATCGTCCAGATTCGAGTGCAAACAATTACGACAATTTCGCGTCAGAGTTTAATAAGTAAGGAAATGAAAATTCGATTGCACGGGAATAAATGCAGACTTTTTCCGTATAATTTAATTGTCAGGCAAGAACAAGAAGTCATAAATAATTGTCGGAGAAAAGTATATGAATTACAAAATTTTATTCGTTTTATTCGCCGTTTTAATCACGGCAACTTTAGTCGTTTTCGGTTGCACGCGCTCGATGGCATCTAAACAAAACGGCGAATCGGCACTCGCCGTAACCGACGTAAATAATAAGACCGCAGCAAGCGGCGAAGATAATTTTGCGCCGCTCGTCGCGGATGATAAAGCCGATGCCTCTGCCGCCGATGTGCTGATCGCGTCGGGTAACGCGAAACCCGCGCCGTCCTTAAATAAAGGACAGTGGATAAATTCCGAGCCGACCAGTCTGGAGAATTTACGCGGGCGCGTCGTGCTGGTGGATTTTTGGACTTACGGCTGTTACAACTGCATCAACACGCTGCCCGCGCTGAAAAGTTACGACGCGAAATATAGCGGTAAAGGCTTAACGATTGTCGGAGTCGAAACGCCTGAAACGGATAGCGAAAAGTCGTTTGAAAATTTAACTCAAGCGGTTAAAAAGCGCGACATTAAATATCCGGTCGTGACCGATTATAACGGCGATACGTGGCGCGCGTTTGACATCGAGGCATGGCCTACCGTGGTGATTCTCGACAAGCAAGGACGCATTCGTTATTCGCACGTCGGCGAAGGCTCGTATGACGTGCAGGAAAAAGTTATTCAGACATTGCTTGCTGAAAAGGGAGATAAAACAGCACAAACGTCGGATGAAAAATATACGGGAGAAAAAATTGTGAAAACCGAAGCCGAATGGCGCAAACAATTAACTCCGGCTCAATACTATGTGCTGCGCGAACAGGGAACGGAACAAGCTTTTACGGGCGACTTGAACGACAATCACGAACACGGCGATTATTACTGCGCGGCGTGTCATTTAAAACTTTTCAGCTCTGACGCGAAGTTTGAATCAGGCACGGGCTGGCCTAGTTTTTATCAGCCGATTGCCGCCGCGAATGTTACCGAAGTAACCGATAATAGTCTTGGCGAATCGCGCACCGAAATTTTGTGCAGCCGTTGTCATTCGCATCTCGGTCACGTCTTCAACGACGGTCCGAAACCGACCGGCTTGCGTTATTGTATGAACTCGGTCGCGCTTACGTTTGAAAAGAAATAATAGCTTTGATATTTGCCGAAGCGCAGGCTGGATAAATTTTGAAATCAAGGCGGAGCGATAACGCTCTTGTCCTAAAGGAAGGTGATTTTTATGTCAAGTAAATTTTTTAGAATTTTTACCGTTCTTTTATTTGGAATCGCATTGCTGGCGGCAGTTTCCTGCAGTGAAGTCAAAAATTCCGTTGAAACCGTTGCCGCCGAATCGAAGGACAATTCCGCCAACTCGCCGCCGATAGCTTTGCCAACGCCGTCAACCAACGCAAAGGGCGAGCAAACCGCCGTTTTTGCCGGAGGCTGTTTTTGGGGTTTGGAAGCCGTCTTTGAACATATCAAAGGCGTGAGCGACGTAACCAACGGATATTCGGGCGGCGCAGCGAAAACGGCTGATTACGAAACGGTCAGCACCGGCACGACCGGACACGCCGAATCTGTCAAAATCACTTACGATCCGTCGCAGGTTTCATACGAGCAGTTGCTCAAAGTGTTCTTTGCCGTCGCGCACGACCCGACCGAATTGAACCGTCAAGGTCCCGATACCGGATCGCAGTATCGTTCAGCGATTTTTTATGCTGATAATGAGCAAAAACGCGCTGCTGAAAATTACATTGCCGAACTGACAAGAGCAAAAACTTTTGTGCAACCGATTGTCACGCAAGTTGTGCCGCTCGAAGCATTTTACAAGGCGGAAGATTATCATCAGAATTATTTGGATAATCATCCGAATCAGCCGTATATCGTCGCCTATGACAAGCCGAAGGTGGAAAATCTACAAAGGCAGTTTCCCGATTTATAT
>JBPCMK010000045.1:0-11272 GCA_051002375.1 Pyrinomonadaceae bacterium
TGTGTGGCTCTATCAACTCGTTTTTCTGATGAATTTTCGTCAGAATAAACCTTTATCTGTTGTCAAAGAACAGGTCGAATCTGCTCGTTGGCGGATTCCAATATGATTTATGCACAGGCTTCAGCTAATTTAATGAATCGTCTGACCGCACCCGAAATGCTTGCCGTCGAACGTCAGGGAAATCGTATAATGCTTGCTTCTTCCATCGCGCCGCAGATTACGCTTGACGTTAATAATCTCGAACACACCGAAAGCTATCCGAACGGACGACAGTCGAAAGTTCGCGCTTCGTTTTTCGGAGACACTTTAACGATTGTTTCAAACGGCGACCGCGCCAATGATTTTACAGTCGTTTTCACATCGCTTAATGACGGACGCAGAATGCTCGTAACGCGCCGCGTTTTTGCCGAAGGATTAAATAAAACGGTTGAAGTAAAAAGCTATTACGACCGCACCGCAGACACGGCGCAGTTTAATATCTTTAACAATAATTTGCCGACGAACGCGGGAACGAATACGAACATCACGAACGAATTTCTCGTTCCCGACAACGCGATTTTGACGGCGACGCTGAACAACGATATTTCGACGAAAACGGCGCGGGATGGCGACCGTTTTACGATGAAGGTTTTGCGTCCTTCGCAATACGCGGGCGCGATAATCGAAGGCTACATTTCAAACGCCAATCGTTCGGGCAGAGTTTCCGGTCGCTCGGAAGTAACGCTCAATTATGAAACGATTCGCTTGCCGAACAATCAAACTTACCGCTTCGCCGGAATCACCGAAAGCGTTTTGAATAATTCGGGCGAGCGCGTGCAGATTGACAACGAAGGCGCGGTTGCCGACCGCAGCAGTCAGACCAATCAAACGATTCAGCGCACGGCAATCGGCGCGGGTGTCGGCGCGATTTTAGGCGCGATTCTCGGCGGCGGCAAAGGCGCGGCAATCGGCGCGGGTGTTGGCGCGGGCGCGGGCGCAGGCGCGGTCTACATTCAAGGACGCGACGATTTGAATTTGATAAACGGCGCGGAATTTACGATTCGCGCAAGTGCGCCGCGCGTTTATTAAAACCAAAGCGCATCTCTAAACAGCCGTTTCGCATTGATGGTCATCAATGCGAAACGGCTGTTTTTTCGAGCAAAATGATCGGCGGTGATTTAAAATAATTTTTCGGTGCGTTGATTAGTTATAATTTGCGGCGTGTCAGAACCGCCTGCGTGAGCGGGCGGTTGAAGTTGTTGAAGTTCAGTGTTGAATTCAAACGCCGCGCTGTTTAATGTTCAACCGCCCGCTCACGCAGGCGGTTCTGACACATGCCGACTCGAAAAATTAAAATGCTTTTTAAATCGTTATGAACAAACTTAAAAAACTGTGGCTCGATTTGAATTCGAGTTTGTGGTTTTTGCCCGGCTTGATTGTCGCGGGAAGTATAATTCTCGCGCTCGTTCTGGTCGAGTTTGACAAGCAAATCGGCGGCAGTTGGCTGAACGACTATCCGCGTCTTTTCGGAGTCGAGCCTGCCGGTTCGCGCGATATGCTTTCGGCGGTCGCCGGTTCGATGATAACGGTCGCCGGAATTGTCTTTTCAATCGTCATCGTCGCCCTTAGCTTGACTTCGACGCAATACACGCCGCGCATTTTGCGAAACTTTATGCGCGACCAAATCAACCAAGTCGTTTTGGGCGTTTTTGTCGGAATTTTTACATACTGCATCGTCGTTTTGCGGACGATTCGCGGCGGCGACGACGCGCATATTTTCGTGCCGTCAATCGCCGTCATCACGGGCGTTTTGTTCGCGCTCGTCGGCATCGGATTTTTGATTTATTTTATTCATCACATCGCCGTTTCGATTCAAGCGTCGAGCATCATCGCGGTAGTTTATGATGAAACAATCAAAGTTATTGACGAGCTTTTTCCGCATCGTTTGGGCGAAAACGCGCCCGACGAAGAAATCGAAAATTCGCAGATTTTTTCGACAAATTCCGATTGGCAGACGATTCGCTCGACCGCAACCGGCTATATTCAAAATATTGACATCGAAGAATTGCTCGATTTTACGCGCGGGCGCGGCGCGGTCGTGCGAATGGAACACGGCATCGGCGAATTCGTCGCCGCCGGCGCACCGCTCGCTTCTGTAACAAACGCGGCGCAGACAAACGGCAAAAATACGAATCTCGATAAAGACACGACGCGCAAATTCAACCGCATTTATTCGATTGACAGCTTTCGCACGATTGACCAGGACGTGGCGTTCGGAATTCGTCAAATCGTGGATATTGTGATGAAGGCTCTCTCGCCCGGCGTGAACGACACGACAACCGCCGTTATTTCGATTGATTATCTGTCGGCGATTTGCTCGCATCTCGCCGCGCATTCGTTTCCGACGCATTTTCGATTTGCCGAGGGTCACCTGCGCGTCATCGCCAAAAGCCCTTCGTTTGAAAATTTGATTGATTTGGCTTTTAACCAAACGCGCCAGAACGCGACGAGCAACGTCGCCGTAATTTTGCGCGTTCTCCACACTCTCGAACAAATCGCTTTGCGAATCGAAGACGGAACTGATCTGCACAACAAACAATTAAATTTGCCGCCGGAGACAAAACAGGAACGGCTCGAAGTCGTCGCGCGGCATCTGCAAATGATGATTGACGCGGCGCGTGAAGATGTCAAATCAAAAGACGATTGGGCAAACATCGAAGAACATATTAAAAAAGTTACGGAGCGACTCGATTGGCAAAACCGCATTATCATCGAATCTAAAATCGTTCCGGCGCGAATATAAAAACAAGGTGATGAACTAAAAGTAAAGTTATTTGAAAGTCTCTAAATAAATTGCCCCTAGCTTCAGCTAGTGGACAGTCAAGTCAATGAACAGGGCTTTAGCCGAATTTAAGGAAAATAAAATTCCTTTTGGCTTCAGCCGTGCTTTGCGCTTAAGCGATAAGGATTTCATTTATTTTTCAGAAGTTTGGCTAAAGCCGGTTGCCTGCTTTTCCTGACCACTAGCTGAAGCTAGTGGCAACTTACAAAGCATTACCTTCAGTTCGCCGCCAAAACAAGTTATGAAAATTTTATTTTTACTGCAAACGCCGAGTCCGCTCGCCGCGCCGCGGCAATTCGATCCGGGAATCGTCTGGCAAACTTTGCGCGATTTGGGCAACAGCCTTCTCGCGCAACTGCCGTATATCGTTCTCGGAATTATCGTTTTCGGCGTATTTTTAATTATCGCCCGCATCGTCAAACGCCTCGTTCACGCCGCCGGGACGCGCACCCGGCTTGACGTAACGCTCGCCGATCTTCTCGGACGCATCGCGTCTCTAATAATTATAATTCTCGGCATTTTCGTCGCGGCGGTCGTCATTTTTCCGGCGTTTAAGCCCGGCGATTTGATAACCGGCTTGGGCATTTCATCGGTCGCCATCGGCTTTGCCTTTAAAGACGTGCTGCAAAATTTTTTCGCCGGAATTTTAATTTTATGGCGGAAGCCGTTCGTCGTCGGCGACCAGATGACTTTCAAGGAATATTCCGGCACGGTCGAAGAAATCAACATTCGTTCGACGCGCATTAAAACCTTCGACGGCGAACGCGCCGTCATTCCGAACGGCGACGTTTATACGAACGCCATTCTCGTCAAAACCGCTTACGATAAACGCCGCGTCAAATTCGTCGTCGGCATCGGTTATCTGGACGACATTGAAAAAGGACGCGAAACGATTCGGCAGGTTTTAAACGAAACCGAAGGCGTTTTGAAAGACCCCGCGCCGTGGATTTACGTTGACGAACTCGCCGGTTCAAGCGTCAATATGAAAGTTTATTTTTGGGTCGAATCGAGTCAGGCGAACACTTTGAAGGTTTCCGATAAAGTGGCGACCGGAATAAAATACGCGCTCGACAAAGCCGGAATTGATATGCCGTATCCGCACAACGTCGTGCTGTTTCACGACGCGACCGGAAAGCGCAGCGGCGACATCGAGCAGGCGAAATACATCGCTGCCCGCAGCAGCGAAGGTTAAAATTAAAATCTTATGTTCTTCAACAGTTGGTTTAATTTACTGAGCGTTTTGGTTACGGGCGTTCTCATTTACGCCGCGCTCATCATTCTGCTGCGCGTTTCCGGCAAACGCACCTTATCGAAATGGAATGCCTTCGATTTCGTTGTAACCATCGCGCTCGGCTCGATTTTAGCGACCGTTATTATGTCGAAAGACATACCTTTAATCGAAGGCATTTCAGCTTTTTTGCTGCTTATCACTTTGCAATTCGTTATCACTTGGCTTTCGGTCAGATTTGATTTTGTCAAAAACATCGTCAAAGCCGAGCCGACTTTATTGCTCGACAAAGGAAAGTTTTTACACGACGCGATGCGCCGCCAGCGCATTGATCAATCGGAAATCCGCGCGGCGATTCGCGCAAAAGGCTTGGCGGCAATCGAGAATATCGAAGCCGTCGTGCTGGAAACCGACGGCACTTTCAGCGTGATTGAAAAATCGTCGGACGGCTCACGCACAGCACTCAAGGACATTAGTTAATTGAGTTTTCTACAAAAAAAATCTAAGTCAATTAAAGCGTGATAGAATTCGGTTCGATCAGACAGCCGAATCTTTTTGTTTCAGGAATCCGGGAAAATTTTAGAATGGAATATTCATCGCCGTTTATACCTTTATTGCTGATTATGCTGCTTGCGGTCGTCGTGGCGTTTCTGGTCAGCCGCGTAAAATTCGTGCGGATTCCGATTGTCGTCTGGCGAAGGAGCGTTTCGACATCCCGACGATTATCGCCCGCGCCGATGAGCCGGAAATTGTCCGCGAGTTGCAGGAACTGAATGTCGGAGTCGTGCAGTCGTCGCTCGCCGTCGCGCTCGCTATCGAAAGCGCGTTGCTTTATCCGTCGGCGTTCAACATTTTGATTGATAAAAAAGATGATGTCGAATTAGCCGACATCGTTCTCGGTAACGCTAAATTTAATCGTAAATCCTTGCGCCAAACTCGACTTCCCGGCAACGCGCTGATTTTAGGCGTGCGGCGCAAAGGCGAAACCATCGTTCCGCACGGCGACACATTTATCCGCAGCGGCGACACTTTGATTTTAATCGGCAATCCCGACGCGCTTCGGAACGCGCGAATTTTATTCGGCAAAAGTCAGAACCGCCTGCGGTAGCAGTTGGGTGAAGACTTTCAAACTTCACCCAACTGCTACCGCAGGCGGTTCTGACAGAGCAATTAACAAATTCTCGGCAGTTGTTCGCCCGCGAGCATATCAACGATTCTTGTTCCGCCGAAGCCGGTCGTCATCGAAACGATGCCCTGCGGTTCGGCTTTGACTTCGCCAATTACACACGCGCCTTGTCCGAGTGGGTTTTGCCGCATTCTTTCGAGAATTTTATCGGCGATTCCGGCGGACACAATCGCCACGAGTTTGCCTTCGTTGGCGACATAAAGCGGGTCGAGTCCGAGAATTTCACACGCGCCTTTGACTTCTTCACGCGCCGGAACTAAATCTTCTTTTATTTCGATATAGACATTCGATGCAAGCGCGATTTCGTTCAAAGTAGTTGCCACGCCGCCGCGTGTCGGATCGCGCAAACAATGAATTTGATCGAGCGCGTTTGCTTTCGCCGCTTCGTCGAGCATTTCCGCGATCAGAAAATTAAGCGAAGCGGAATCGCTTTCGATGTCGGTTTCCAAATCGAGTTCGCCGCGGGCAATTAAAATCGTCGTGCCGTGATCGCCGATTGTTCCGCTGACAATAACTTTATCGCCGACGGCGGCGCGTGAAGCGGAAATTTCCGCATCGGTTTCAATCACGCCGACTCCAGCCGTGTTGATAAAAATTTTGTCCGCGCCGCCTTTTTGCACGACTTTCGTATCGCCCGTAACAATCTGCACATTCGCTTCTTCGGCGGCTTTCTGCATCGAAGCACAGATTTTTCGTAAATCTTCAATCGGCAAACCTTCTTCGAGAATAAATCCGGCGGACAAGTAAAGCGGACGCGCGCCGCTCACCGCTAAATCATTAACCGTTCCGTGAACCGCCAAACAACCGATGTCGCCGCCGGGGAAAAATATCGGATCAACGACATAAGAATCGGTCGTCAAAGCGAGTTTTTTCGCGCCTGACGGAATTTCAAAAATCGCCTGATCTTCGAGTTTTTCGAGCATCGGATTTTTGAAATATTCCAAAAACAAGCCTTCCACTAAATCGTGCATCGCGCGTCCGCCGCTGCCGTGCGCGAGCGTGATGTGCGTTTCGCGGATTTTTTTGGTTCGCCGTCTGGCTCGTTCGACGCGCTCGAAAAGCGGTGATGATGTAAATCCTGATTCCATTTTAAACTTTTACCGAACTTCTCTGTGCTTCCGAACGCTGGGCAACTTTCGAGAGCCGTCCGAAATTGTAATATGCCGCGCACGCGCCTTCCGCCGAAACCATACACGAGCCGATTGGTGTTTCCGGCGTGCAGGCTGTTCCGAATACTTTGCATTCCCAAGGCTTTTTCACGCCCTTCAAAATCTCGCCGCATTGACACGCTTTCGGGTCTGGAACTTTTAAGCCCGGAACTTCAAATAGCACTTCGGCATCGAAACGCGCGTATTTCTCTTTTAATTTCATTCCGCTGTGCGCGATTGAGCCAAGCCCGCGCCACTCGAAAAATCGGCGCGGCTCAAAAACTTCGGATAAAACCTGCAATGCTTTTCTGTTGCCGTCGCGTGAAACGACGCGCCCGTATTGATTTTCGATTTCGGCACGTCCTTCGTTGATTTGTTTGAGATTCATATAAACCGCCTGCAAAATGTCGAGCGGTTCAAAGCCTGTAACCACCAAAGGTTTGCCGTATTCGTTCGGCACGAATTCATAAGGGCGCGTGCCGATGACGGTCGAAACGTGACCCGGACCAAGGAAACCGTCAAGCTGCAAATCGGGCGAATCGAGCATCGCTTTCAAAGATGGAACGATCATTATGTGATTGCAGAACACGCTGAAATTTTTCACGTCGTCTTTTTCGGCTTGCAAAATCGTCATCGCGGTCGAAGGCGAAGTCGTTTCAAAACCGAGCGCGAGAAAAATGACGTGCTTTTCGGGATTTTGCTTGGCGATTTTCAAAGCGTCGAGCGGCGAATAAACCATTCGCACGTCCGCGCCTTTGGCTTTCGCGTCAAACAAATTCGTGCTTGAACCGGGAACGCGCATCATATCGCCGAACGTCGTAAAAATCACATCCGGTTGCAACGCGAGCGAAATACAATCGTCGGTGCGTCCCATCGGAATCACGCACACCGGACAGCCCGGACCGTGAATCATTTCGATATTCGGCGGCAAAAGGTCTTCGATGCCGTATTTGAAAATCGCGTGCGTATGCCCACCGCAAACTTCCATAATTTTGAGCGGTTTATCAGTCATCGCCGCGATTTTATCCGCGAGTTTCATAGCGATGTCGCTTTGCCGGTATTCGTCAATGTATTTCATAATTTCACCTTTTCATTCATCCCAAATACACAAAAATAATTGCAATTAAATTCTGTTTTCATCAGTGTTCATCTGCGGTTAATTTTTCATCTTCCAGCAAAGATTTATGCTGAAAAAATTCGTGAACCATATCCCACAAAATATGGTAAAACGCGACGTGCGATTCTTGTATGCGGTGAATGCTCGAAGTTGGCACGGTGAAACAAAAATCAATCAGATTTTCCCGTTTCATTTCCGCCATTTTCCCGCCGTCGTTGCCCGTCAAACCAATCGTCATAAGTTTGAATTTTCGCGCCGTTTTAAATGCGTGTAAAAGATTTTCCGAATTGCCGCTCGTCGAAAGCGCGACGAACGCATCGCCTTCTTTTCCCAAAGCAATAATTTGCCGAACATAAACATCGGCAAAACTCACGTCATTCGCCACCGCCGTAATCATCGCCATATCGTTGTTCAG
Organism: Pyrinomonadaceae bacterium; assembly: GCA_051002375.1. Classification (GTDB taxonomy): domain Bacteria; phylum Acidobacteriota; class Blastocatellia; order Pyrinomonadales; family Pyrinomonadaceae. The sequence continues at coordinate 7,916 of JBPCMK010000045.1, forward strand.
ACAAATCGCCGGAAGTGCTTTGCGCCCGACCGTAATCGGGTGCATAAATTCGACGGCGACGTGCTGCGCGTCGGTCGCCGAACCGCCGTTGCCGCAGACGAGCATTTTGTTTCCGCGCTTAAAGGCTTTGGCTAATTCGAGCGAAGCCTTTAACATCTCGCTCGAATTTTCTTCAAAAAATTTCTGCTTCGTATCAATTCCTTCACGCGCTTTTTCGAGCAAAGAAAAACGCAGTTCTTCCAACAATTCCTGCGGCTTTTTATTTTCCTCGTGCAGAAACGGATAGAACGACTGCGAAAAATCTTCGATTGGCTTGTTCATAAAACTTAATGCAAAATTAACCACAGATTTTCACAAATAAACTCGGATAAAAGCCGGATAAAAACAAATTTGTTTTATCTCTTAAAAATCCGTGTGAATCTGTGAAAATCTGTGGTTTCATAAAATTCTTTAATTTATTGAAGTCTGAAACTGCTCGAATTCTTCCTGATACGAGCCTAATTCCTGCAACAGACGCAAAGTTTCGTGCGCCTCTTTTTCGTCAACTTTGCTCATCGCAAAGCCGACGTGAACAAGGACGTAATCGCCGATTTTAAGGTCATCTAGCATTCCGATATTCACGCCGCGCCGCACACCGCCGATTTCGACTTTGGCGATGCAGTTTGCCGCATCAACGATTTCAACAATTTTTCCCGGTATCGCTAAACACATTTATTGATCTCCTCGGAAGCAATTAACAGGGATAGACAGGATAATCAGGATTAAAACAGTTTTTAATACTTATCTTTTCATCCTTGTCTATCCTGTCCATCCCTGTTAATTTCTCCGTTTTATTTTCTAATTCGCGCATTGGCAATCGCCGCCTGTCCCAACGAAATTCCGCCGTCGTTTGTCGGCACGCGATGGTGCGTTAAAACTTCAAAACCGTCTTTCGTCAAAACGCGGCAAACTCTTTCAAGCAAAAACATATTTTGAAAAACTCCGCCCGACAAAGCGACTCGATTCAAATTTCTTTCAACGCGAATTTGCCGCGCAATATTTGCAATCAATTCAACGACAGCCAGATGAAACCGCGCCGAAACTTCCATTTCAGAAACTCCGTTCAGCAAATCTTCAACCGCATTTTTAATAACCGAATCACTTTTTATTATTCTACTCTCTTCAAGCTCGAATTCATAACCTCTGGCGTTTTTAGCATCAGCAATCGCTTCTAATTCAATCGCCGCCTGCCCTTCGTAATTAACCGAACTTCGCAAACACAAAAGCGCGGAAACCGCATCGAAAAGCCTGCCCATACTAGAAGTTAGCGGACAATTTGCGTCCGCCGCAATCATACTTTTCAAAGTTTTCCATTCTTTTAACTTCAAATTTTTCACAAACGGCAAATCCAAATGTAAAAATTCATCGCCGAAGGTTTTCTGCAAATAAACCGCCGCAATGCGCCAAGGTTCTCGAATCGCTTTCGCGCCGCCGACGAGCGGAATATATTCGAGATGCGCGACGCGCTCGGCGTGTTTGAAATCCGCGACGAAAAATTCGCCGCCCCAGATTTTTCCGTCCAATCCAAAGCCTGTTCCGTCCATCGCCACGCCGATCACTTCGCCTTTCGCGTTGTTATCAGCCAAGCAACTCGCAATATGCGCGTGATGATGTTGAATGCCGATTTTCTCCGCATTTATTCCGAGCGCGAATTTCGTCGAAAGATATTCGGGATGCAAATCGTAAGCGACGATTTCCGGTTCGAGATTAAAAAGTCGTTTGTAATGCTCGATTCCGGTCGTGTAAGATTTCAAAGTTTCCAGATTTTCCAAATCGCCGATGTGATGCGATAAAAAAGCATAATTATCTTTTGCCAAACAAAAAGTATTTTTCAATTCTGCGCCGCAAGCTAAAATTTGTTTCTCGAATTTAAAGGAAGTTTTAATTGGCGCGGGCGCGTAACCGCGCGAACGGCGCAGAACGATTTTGGATTTTGGATTTTGAATTTTGGACTTCTCACGTTTTCCATTTTCTTCAAATTCGTGTTCGTCCGCATTTATCTGTGGTTCAATTTCTTCCGTTTTCAAAACGCGAACGACCGAATCGTCCGTGCGAATATGAATTCGCCGATTGTGCGACAAATAATAATCGGCGATGATTTTCAATCTTTCCTTTGCGTCTGCGTCTTCATAACAAATCGGTTCGTCGGAAACATTCGCGCTCGTCATCACGAGCGGTTTTTGCAGATTTTCAAGCAGCAAAAAATGAAGCGGCGCGTAAGGCAGCATAAAACCGAGAGAATTTATTTTCGGCGCAATCGCTTCGGGAATTTCCGCGCCCGCTTTTTTTTCCAGAAGAACAATCGGATGCTCTTTCGATGTCAGCAAACCCTTTTCCGCTTCCGAAACAAAGCAATATTTTTCCACAACTTCCACCGAATTCGCCATCAGCGCGAACGGTTTATCTTCTCGATATTTTCGCCGACGCAAAGTTTCAACCGCGGCTTCATTCGTCGCGTCGCAAACCAGATGAAAACCGCCGATACCTTTGACGGCGAGAATTTTCCCGTTTTCCAAAAGCCGTTTCGCCTGAATTATCGCCTCCGGTTCAGCATCAAATCCGTGTTCATCTGTGAAAATCTGTGGTTCAATTTCTTCTTCCGATACTGAAAATAGAAAAACTTTCGGACCGCATTTCGGGCAGCAAGTCGGTTCGGCGTGAAACCTTCGGTCAAGCGGATTTTCGTATTCCGCCAAACATTCTTCACACATCGCAAACTCGCGCATCGTCGTCTGAGCGCGGTCATACGGCACATTTTCGATAATCGTAAATCTTGGTCCGCAATTCGTGCAGTTGATAAACGGATAACGAAAACGCCGATTTCCCGCGTCAAACATTTCGCGCAGACAATCCGCGCAAGTCGCAATGTCGGCGGAAATCGGCACGAATTTATTACCGTTCGCCTCGCTTTTAAGAATTTGAAACGTCTGAAAATTCGCCTTTTCCGCCACGTCCGTTCGCGTTACCGATTCAATCATCGAAAGCGGCGGCGCGTCAGTTTCGAGAGAATTGATAAACCTCTTAATCTGCGCGTCATCGCCTTCAACATCAATCAAAACACCAACCGCATTATTCAAAACCCGACCTTTGAGCGAGTTTTTCGCGGCAAGCGCAAACACGAACGGGCGAAATCCGACACCTTGAACGATGCCTTTGATTTGTATTTGTGCGCGCGTTTTCATTGAGAATTTAGGCTTTGCACCTAAAGTGCTTAATTTTAGATTTTTGCACCAGAAGCCAAACCTTTTTGAAAAAAGTAATGCTGAAATAAAGAACTTAGCATTACGTTGCACCTAAAGTGCTTAAAATTTTTGACTT
>JBPCMK010000046.1:0-29094 GCA_051002375.1 Pyrinomonadaceae bacterium
GAACGGCTTGAGGGCGTGGTGTGTGGTTTTTCTTCCGTTGTGTCTCTCCCGTCCTCTCTTCTCCCCCCCCCCCCCCCCCCCCCCCCCCCCCCCCCCCCCCCCCCCCCCCCCCCCCCCCCCCCCCCCCCCCCCCACTCCGCAATGGAGAAATATGTTTAGATTTCAAAACGACAATAAAACGCAATTAACTCCGAATTTCGAGGCGATTCGCATATCGCTTGCGTCGCCCGAAAAAATCAAATCATGGTCGCACGGCGAAGTTACTAAACCCGAAACCATCAACTACCGCACGTTTAAGCCGGAGCGCGACGGGCTTTTCTGCGCCCGCATTTTCGGTCCCGTCTCGGATTGGGAATGTTTGTGCGGAAAATATAAAAGAATGAAGCATCGCGGCGTGGTCTGCGATAAATGCGGCGTGGAAGTTACGCAATCGAAGGTTCGTCGTGAGCGTTTAGGTCATGTCGAACTCGCTTCTCCGTGTTCGCACGTTTGGTTTTTCAAAGGCTTGCCGTCGCGCATCGGACATCTGCTCGACATAACTTTGCGCGATCTGGAAAAGATTCTTTACTTTGAAACTTACATCGTCGTTGACGCGGGCGATGTGCCGGAACTCAAGGAAAAAGATTTGCTGACCGACGAGCGTTACCGCGAACTCGCGCAGGAATATCCCGGACAATTCGTGGCGAAAATGGGCGCGGAAGCAATCAAAGAATTGCTGATGAAAATTGATGTCGCCGAACTCGTCGAAGATTTACGCGGCAAAATGAAAGAGGAAACTTCGCAGCAAAAGAAATTGAAATTTTCCAAACGCTTGAAGGTTTCCAATTCATTTTTGAAATCCGGCAACAAACCCGAATGGATGATTTTAGATGTCATTCCGGTCATTCCGCCGGAACTTCGTCCGCTCGTGCCGCTCGACGGCGGACGTTTTGCGACATCAGATTTGAATGATTTGTATCGCCGCGTTATTAACCGCAACAATCGTTTGAAAAAACTGATGGAGCTTCGCGCTCCCGAAGTCATCGTCCGCAACGAAAAACGAATGCTGCAGGAAGCGGTTGACGCGCTGTTTGACAACGGTCGGCGCGGTCGCGTTCTGCGCGGCGCGAACAATCGTCCGCTCAAATCTTTGAGCGGAACGCTCAAAGGAAAACAGGGACGTTTTCGTCAAAACCTGCTCGGCAAGCGCGTTGATTATTCGGGTCGTTCGGTTATCGTCGTCGGACCGGAATTGAAACTTCATCAATGCGGTTTGCCGAAGAAAATGGCTTTGGAATTATTCAAACCGTTTATCTATAACAAGCTCGAACGCGACGCGCACGCCGCAACGATTAAGCAGGCGCGTGAAATGGTCGAACGGCAAGAGCCGATTGTCTGGGACATTTTGGAGGAAGTAATTCGTGAACATCCGGTTTTATTAAACCGCGCACCGACATTGCATCGTCTCGGAATTCAAGCGTTCGAGCCGGTTCTGGTCGAAGGCAAAGCGATCAAAATTCACCCGCTCGTCTGCACGGCTTTTAACGCCGACTTTGACGGCGACCAGATGGCGGTTCACATTCCGCTGTCGGCTGAAGCGCAAATCGAAGCGACGGTTTTGATGCTCGCCTCGAATAATCTTTTGTCGCCCGCGTCCGGTCAGCCGATTACCGTTCCGTCGCAGGACATCGTTCTCGGCTGCTATTATTTGACGCTCGACCGTGAAGGTTTGAAAGGCGAAGGTAAATCATTCAATTCGGTTGACGACGTTCTGCTCGCGCTCGATGCGAAAGCGGTTGAAACGCAGACGATAATCAAACTTCGCTGGACGGGCGATTTGATTGATTTGACCAAAGAACACAATACGCAGGACGTAATGCGGGCAACGCCGCGTCCCGTCAATAATTCGGTGATTGAAACGACCGTCGGGCGCGTGATTTTGAACGAGCGTCTGACGCGCGACGGCTTGCCGTTCGTCAACGGAACGCTCAAGAAAAAAGGCTTGCAGTCGCTCGTGAGTTTCTGTCATTTGAAACTCGGACACGACAACACGGTCGTGATGCTCGACGATTTGAAGGCGATGGGTTTTCTGTATGCGACGAAATCCGGCGTTTCCATCGGCATTGACGATATGGTTACGCCGCCGAGCAAAAAAGGAATCATCGAAGATGCGCGTAAGCAAGTTGACAAACTTCAGAAGCAATACGAAGACGCGACGATGACCAATCTCGAGCGCGTCAATAAAGTAACGGCGATTTGGTCGGAAGTAACCGACCGCGTGGCAAAGGAAATGTTCTTAGCAATGAACAAACGCGAGAAAGACCGCAAGGAATTAAATCCGATTCTCGTGATGGCGGATTCCGGTGCGCGCGGTTCAGAAGCGCAGATTCGACAGCTTGCCGGTATGCGCGGGCTGATGGCGAAACCTTCGGGCGAGATTATCGAAACGCCGATTGTCGCCAATTTCCGCGAAGGTTTGAACGTGCTGCAATACTTTATCTCGACGCACGGAGCGCGAAAAGGTCTAGCGGACACGGCACTTAAAACGGCTGATTCGGGTTATCTGACACGCCGTCTTGTTGACGTGGCGCAAGACGTAATCGTTTCCGAAAACGATTGCGGAACGCTGCGTGGAATTTGGGCGGAAGCGATTATTCGCAACGGCGAAGAAGTCGAAAGTTTGCGCGATAGAATCGTCGGCTGCACATCTTTGGACGACATCATTGACCCGGTTGACGGCACGACGATTGTCGAGGCGAATCAGGAAATTGATGAGGAGTTAGCGGCGCAAGTTCAGCTTTCGGGACTTCAAAGAGTGCGGCTTCGCTCACCTCTGACGTGCGAAACCCGTCGCGGCATCTGCGTCAAATGTTACGGTCGAAATTTGGCGACCGGCAACACAGTCGAAATCGGCGAAGCGGTCGGCGTAATCGCCGCTCAATCAATCGGCGAACCGGGAACGCAGTTGACGATGAGAACCTTCCACGTCGGCGGAACTGCCAGATTGGAGCAGGAAACGAAACACGCGGCGGCGATGGATGGCACGGTGAAATACCTCGAAGATTTCAAGGTCATCACCAACCGCGCCAAAGAATTGATTTCGATGAAGCGCGGCAAATCCGAACTTGCTCTGCTTGACGACCGCGGGCGCGAAGTGGCGCGTTACACTATCGTTTATGGAGCGCACGTTCAAGTCAAAGACGGGCAGAAAGTCAAAGAAGACGATTTGTTGGCGACTTGGGATCCGTTCACTTTCGCCATTCTGACCGAAGTCGCGGGAACGATTAAGTTTCAAGACTTGAAGGAAGGCAAAACGCTCGAAGAAGAAATTGATAAAGTGTCGGGACAGAAACGCCTCGTGGTCAAAGACTCGGACGAAAAACAACAGCCGCGTCTGGAAATCCGCAAAGGCAGCAAGGTTTTGAAAACTTATCAAATGCCGATTCGCGCCAACTTGCACGCCGAAGACGGTCAGGAAGTCGAGCCGGGCGATACGATTGCGAAAATCCCGCGCGAGACGACGAAGACCAAAGACATCGTGGGCGGTTTGCCGCGCGTCGTCGAGCTTTTTGAAGCGCGTCGTCCGGGCGAAACGGCGATTATGTCGGAAATCAACGGCGAAATTAAATTCGGCGGAATCGCCAAAGGCAAACGCAAACTTATCATCATCGGCGACGACGGCGCGGAACGCGAATACGACATTCCGCGCGGCACGCATATCAACGTGCAGGAAGGCGATCACGTTAAAGCGGGCGAAGCCTTGATGGACGGACCTTTGAATCCGCACGACATTTTGCGCGTTCTCGGACCGGAAGCGTTGCAGCAATACATCGTCAATGAAATTCAGGAAGTTTATCGCTTGCAAGGCGTGAACATCAACGATAAACATATCGAATGTATCGTTCGTCAAATGCTTCGCTGGGTGAAAATCAAGGATGTCGGCGACACCGATTTTCTGCTCGAAGAACAAGTTGACCGCTTTCGTTACGAAGACGAAAACCGTCGCGTAACCGAAGAAGGCGGACAGCCTTCGAGTGCCGAACCTTTATTGCTCGGCATCACGAAAGCGTCGCTCTCGACCGATTCGTTTATATCGGCGGCGAGTTTTCAGGAAACCACGCGCGTCTTGACCGAAGCGGCGATTTCCGGTCGCGTTGATTACTTGCGCGGATTAAAAGAAAACGTCATTATGGGCAGATTGATTCCGGCGGGAACGGGAATGAAGTATTACCGCAACGTCAAAGTTGATTACGACCCGACCGTCAATCAGAAGGAAGAAGAAGAACTCGACGAATTTCCGCTCGCGGTCGGATACAATCTGCCGCCGGTCGCGGACGTTCCGGGCGTTGATACGGACGAAGGCTACGACGAAGCCGAAGAAACGCTCGACGAATTCGCTCTCGCAGAGGAAGAAGTTTTTGACGATTCGATTGATTTGGATATTGACGATGACAACGATGTTTAATCGTTTTCGTTCAATGAAAAATAAAAAGGCTGGAGAAAATTTCTCCAGCCTTTTTATTTTTGAATTGCTATTTTGAAAATTCGGAAAGATTGAGTTTTGACCAAATCGTTTTCTGTAACGAGAATGTTTTCCGGTTTGATGTCGCGGTGAACGATGCCGCATTTGTGCGTGGCGGCAAGCGCGTCGGCGATTTGTATGGCGATTTTCAAAGCACGTGAACGGTCAATTGATTTTTCTCTGAGAAGCTCGCGCAGGGTTTTTCCCTCGACATATTCCATCGCCAGAAAATACCTTTTCGCTTCCTCGCCGAATTCGTAGATATGCGCGACGTTCGGATGCGAAATAGCCGAAGCCGCCCGCGCTTCCTGTCGAAAACGCCGCACGCCTTCCGCGTTCGCGCCGAGCGAAGCGGGCAAAATTTTGAGCGCGACGAGAAGTTTGAGCCGGTTGTCTTCGGCAAGATAAACCGCGCCCATTCCGCCGCGCCCCAAATGCTTTTATATCGGTAAAAGTTTCTCACCTCCTCACATAATTTTTTAATTTATGAAATTCAAAAAGGGCAGGTTTCAAATCGCCCTTTTTTATTTTTAAATTAGGTTGTGCCTTTGATCATTACGCTTCTCTTATATTGAATTCACGTTATAATAGCCGATATTGAAATTTCAATTTAGAGAAAGGTATTATGCAATTCAAACAATTTTATCTCGGCTGTCTGGCGCACGCTTCTTATTATATCGGTTCGGAAAGCGAGGCGGCAATTGTTGACCCGCAGCGCGATGTCGAACAATATATTGCGGAAGCGGCGGCGAATAATCAAAAAATTAAATACGTCATTGAAACGCATCTGCACGCCGATTTTGTGAGCGGGCATATCGAGCTTGCGCGAAAGACGGGAGCAACGATTGTTTTCGGAAAACAAGCGAATGCCGCGTTTAAACATCTCGCGGTGAAAGACCGCGACGTTTTAGAAGTCGGCGGTGTAAAATTGAAAATTCTGGAAACGCCCGGACATACGCCCGAAGGAATTTCAATAATCGTCGAAGGCGAAAATGAGCCACAAAAGATTTTGACGGGCGATACGCTGTTTATCGGCGATGTCGGGCGACCAGATTTGGCGGGCGGAAAAGGTTTCACCGCCGAAGAAATGGCAGGAACGCTTTATGACAGTTTGCACAAGAAAATTTTAAAATTGCCCGACGAAACGCTGATTTATTCGGCGCACGGCGCAGGCTCTCTGTGCGGAAAAAATATGTCGAAGGAAACCTGGTCAACCATTGGTGAGCAGCGAAAATTGAATTATGCTTTGCAGCCGATGGCGCGGTAAGATTTCGTAAAAATGTTGACGGAAAATTTAACGGAAGCACCGGCATATTTCCCGAAAAGCGTGGCGAAAAATTTGGCGGGCGCGAAAAGTTTGGAAGAATTACCGAAGCCGAAACAAATGTCAGAAAATGAAATCAAAGATTTTTCCGGCGTGATTTTAGATGTCCGAAGCGCGGACGAATACGGCGCGGCGCACGTTTTGAATTCTTTAAATATCGGACTCGGCGGACAGTTTGCATCGTGGGCGGGAACTTTGATTGCGGCGGACGCTCCCGTTGCGATTGTCGCCGACACGAAAGCGAAAGTCGAAGAAGCCTTGATGCGTCTGGCTTGAGTCGGCATCGAATCGGTCGTCGGTTTTTTGTTGATGGCGGATTGGATTTTTGACGCGGCGCGAATTGAGCAAATTTCAGTCGTGGAAATGAACGAGCGTTTAGTGAAAAATGACGATTTGCAATTTGTAGACGTGCGCCGCGCTGGAGAATATGAATCGGGACACGCGCCGCGGGCAGTTAATTTAACTTTGTCTGATTTTGAAAGTTCGACCGATAATCTCGACGCTTCGCGCCCGACTTACGTCATCTGTCAGGGCGGTTATCGTTCGAGTGCGGCGACGAGTATTTTAGAACGAAAAGGATTTCGTGAAATTTACAACATCACTGGCGGAACGGGCGCGTGGTTAGAAAACGGACTCCAAGTTGAGTAGGCAGAAGGCAGAAAGCAGAAGGCGGTAAGTAGAAAATAGAGCTTTAGCAAATTTACTATTCAATTTGCTAAAGCTCTATTTATTTCAGTCAACAAAACTGCCAACTGCTTTCTGCCTTCTGCCTTCCGTATTAATGGGCATACCAATTCGCCGCCGGATAATCGGCTCCCGCGCCGAAGCCGAAGGCTTGGAGTGCGCCGTTGGTCGAGCGTCTGATGTAAAACGCGCTCGCCGACGAGTCAACGCTCGGTCGCCACACGGCAACATCTTGTTTGCCATCGCCGTCATAATCGCCCGGCACGATTAAATCGGTCGAGAGTCCCCATGACACGCCCGAAACGACGTTCGTGCGGCTCAATGTATACCAGATAAGCGCACCGCCTGAACTTCGGACAACCGTAAAGTCGCTTTTGCCGTCGCCGTCGTAATCGCCGGGAGCGAGTTTATCCGAAGTCAATCCGAAGGCGGCGAATTCGTTGCCGCCCGAAGATTTCTGAAGGGCGAAAATGCCGTTGCCCGTTCCGCCGTCATATTGCACGCAGAAATCGGCTTTGCCGTCGCCGTCGTAATCGCCGACGTTCGGGCGCGTGGTCGCGCCGCCGCCCCACGGAACGGTTATGAAACCTCCGTCGCTGCTGCGTATGTAGTAAAAATAATTTTGCGTCGCCGATTTGCGATAGACGGCGATGTCGGCTTTACGGTCGCCGTCGTAATCGGCAACGACCTTCGGGTCGTCGCCCGTCTGCCCGAACGCCGCGCCGCGAAACGTATTGTTGGAACTTTGCAGAATGTAGAAAAACGCCGTCGCGCCCGGTCGCCAAACGGCAATGTCGTCTTTGCCGTCGCCGTCGAAATCTTCGGGAACTTCAACGTCGCCATCTGCTCCGAATCCGACACCGGAAAACGCTCCTGTGCCGTTGATGCTCGAATACCAAGTTTTCGCGCCTGAAGCGGTGCGGGTTACGACGTAATCGGATATGCCGTCGCCGTTAAAATCAACATTGGCGTTTCGCAATGCCTGCGTGCCGTTGCCTGCGGTCGGAGACGGCGTGCCGGATGTAAAATCAGCCGAATTAAGATTCGTGTCTTTTCCGACCGGAGTTCTTTGTATCGAAGATTGACTGTCAGCCGGTCCCGGCGCGGGCGAGCCTTCCGAGCAATTAGCAGTTGACCCATATCCGACATAATCAATAATGCTCGCGCCGGAAGGCGGGCAGGTCGTGCCGTCTAGTCCCGTCGTGCCGTTGACCAATGCAACTTTTCCGTTCGATCCGGAAAGATTCATAGTCGTCGGACAAGTGGCGTTGACGGCGGGCAGTGGAACGCCGACGGTTGCGCTGGGCGGTCCGGTGGCAATCAAGAAATATGTGCCGGGTTCGATAACCGTATCCGATGCCGTGATGGTGCAAACGGCATAACCGGTCGCCGTCGTGTTCGTCGCCGAAGCATATTGAACCGAGTAACCGCTTATATCCACATTAGCCGTGCCGTTGTTGTAAAGCTCTATAAAATCTTGATTGTATAAAGCTCCCGAATTTCCGCCGCCGCCGTATATTTCATTGATGATAACTCCCGGAATCGGCGTTCCGGTGGGTGTCGGTGTCGCCGTCGGGGTAACGGTCGGAGTCGGAGTAACGGTTGGAGTCGGAGTAATCGTCGGCGTTGGAGTTCCGCTTCCGCAAACCGTCGCCGGAGAAGTCGTATTACGCGGAACAGGCGCGGTTACCACATCAAAATCATTATTGTTATTGTCGGTATCCTGACAGCCGTTAGATTTACGAACCGATCCCTGCGTCGAAGTTAATGACGTTCCGTTATTGACCGCCATGCCGCCTTCGGCATTGTTCGCCGTGCCGTAGGAAACGAGGTCTATAATGCGCGGATCGGGCAGCGTGCAGGGCGTTACGCCGCAGCCGAGCGCGGTCGTTACATTAGTCAGAGCGACTTTGCCGTTCGCTGCCGATAAACTGAGACCTGCCGTCGCGTCCGGCGTTACCGGCAAATCGGCTCCACCGGAACCGGCTGTTCCGGTTTGTATCAAAAAATGTTGACCGGGTTGGAGCGTTACATCCGGCAAAGCAAAAACATTCGTGCCGGTCGAGCCGCCGAAATCTCCCGCCGCCGAGCCGTATTGAACGGCTAATCCGTTAAGCGATTGAGGGCTGCCGGAGAGATTGAATAGTTCTATGTAATCGTATATATAAGTTCCCGTGCTGCCGCCGCCGCCGCCATAGACTTGACTGATAACAAGCGTGGTCGAAGCCTGCGGCGATAAAACATTCGCCGCTCGTTCGGCGGAAACGAAATTGATAAAAGTCGCGCTCGCAAATATCGCCAGGATAAAAAAAACGCCCAATGCAAATTTTTTGTTCATTACTACTTCTCCTCATTTCTATAAATTAAAATTTTTTAGTTTGTCGCATACGTCGAATGTAAAGCGCGATGCTTTATATTCTTTCAAGGAATATGCGGTTCGGTTTGTAATCAAAATTGATTTCGATAAATAATAACATAAAAATCGTCTGCGCCGTAGAGTGAAAATCTTAAATAAATGTTTCGCAAAAATTTTGTTACAATGTTGGATAAAGAGCGAGGTTATCCGGTGATGCAACTGAAAAGGTTTTTTCTTCTGCTGATTTTGAGCGCGAATTTTTCAGTTTTCATTTTCGCTCAGGACAAAAAAACGGACGACGAGATTTTGCGCGTTGACACGCAAATCGTTGATGTTCCGATTATCGTTACGGACAAAACGGGCAAGCCGCTAACGAATTTGAAAAAGAGCAATTTCATCGTCTACGAAGACGGAAAAAAACAAGAGCTTTCGGATTTTTCGGCGACGAGTGCGCCGTTTGAAGTCGCTCTTTTGCTCGACACATCAGGCTCGACGCGCTCGGATTTACAGCTTATTACACGCGCCGCCGAAAATTTTATCGCTTCTTTACGAGCGGGCGACCGCGTTTCGATAATCAGTTTCAACACGAAAATCAGAGACGGAAAAAAGACCGCCGTGAGCGAAGTTTTAACCGCGCTGACCGACGACCGGAACAAATTAAAAAACGCTTTATCGCAAGTTCAGACGAGCAACGGAACGCCGTATTACGACGCGCTCGCGCAGATTATCGAACGGGTTTTCAACGAAAAACCGACTGGCGATTTTCGCGGCAGACGCGCCCTCGTCGCTTTGACCGACGGCGTTGATTCGACGAGCGTTTCAGATTTTGACGAAGCCCGCGCGGATTTTGAACAAGCCGGAATTACGTCTTATTTTATTCAGGTTGATACGCGCGAATTTTTTGAAGATAATTTACTGGGCGACTGCGAAGGCGCGATGCGATTTTCGATGGCGCAAATTCGCCGCTATTACCGCACATTTTATCCGAAATCGAAAATCGAAAAAGTCTCTAATTTCTGTCAACTCGGCGATTTCGAGCGGCTGGAAATCAGCAAAAAACTTTACGAATTAGCGGATATGGAAATGCAGGCGATGGCGAAAATGTCGGGCGGAAGAGTTTTCCCCGTCGAAGATTTATCCGAAGCGCGGACGGCTTTTTCAAAAGTCGCCGCCGAAATTGGCACGAAATATTCTTTGGGTTATTACTCGTCAAACGAAAAGCGCGACGGAACTTATCGCAAAATAAAAATCGAATTAAAAGGCGTTCCCGTCGGCGCAACCATTCGGGCGCGTGAAGGCTATACCGCGCCGACGAATTAAGCGGCTAAAATATTTTCGATCATTCTGTATTATATTAAATGTATGGCAACAAAATTTAATCGTATTTGTTTGATAATTTTGGATAGCGTCGGCATCGGCGCGATGGCGGACGCAGAAAGTTGGGGCGACAAAGGCGCGGACACTTTGGGCAATGTTTTGAAGTCGCGCAAGGTTAATCTGCCGAATTTGCAAAAGCTCGGTTTGGGCAATATCAGAGAATTGAACGAACTTCCCGCCGCCGAAAATCCGATTGGAAATTACGGAAAATGCGCTTTGAAATCGAACGGCAAAGACACGACGACCGGACATTGGGAAATCGCGGGCATCATTCTGGAAAAGGCTTTTCCGACTTTTCCGCAAGGGTTTCCGCAGCGAATAATTGAAGAGTTTGTGGAAAAGGCAAACGTCGCAGGCGTTCTCGGCAACAAGACGGCGAGCGGCACGGACATTATCCGCGAACTCGGCGAAGAACATATTAAAACCGGCAAACCGATTGTTTATACGTCAGCCGATTCGGTTTTTCAGATCGCCGCGCACGAAGCGACGATTCCAATCGAACGGCAATACGAAATCTGTGAAATCGCCCGCGAAATTTTGAGCGGCGACGTGCAGGTCGGGCGCGTCATCGCGCGTCCGTTCGTCGGCGCGTCGGCGGAAACATTCCAGCGCACGGGCAACCGCCACGATTACGCCGTGCCGCCGCCGGAAAATCTTCTGCCGCTTTTAAAAAACGAAAATCTCGATGTCGTCTGCGTCGGCAAAGTCGCGTCCGTCTATGATTCGGTCGGCGTAACCGAAGATTTGACGGCGAAAAATAACGAGCAGTCGGTTGACCAGACGATCAACGCGCTGAACAAAAATTCGCGCGGGCTGATTTTCTCGAATCTCGTTGATTTCGATATGCTCTACGGACATCGCCGCGATGTCGAAGGCTACGCCAAAGCGTTGGAATATTTTGACGAACGTCTGCCGGAAATTCTCGACGCGATGCGCGAAGACGATTTACTTATCATCACCGCCGACCACGGCAACGATCCGGCTTTTCGCGGTTCAGACCACACGCGCGAATACACGCCGCTGCTCGTCTTCGGAAAAGCTGCCGCGCGAGGCGTAAATCTCGGCATACGCGAAAGCCTCGCCGACATCGGGCAGACAATCGCGGAAAATTTCGGTTTGCAAATAAAAGCGGGAACAAGTTTTTTAAGTGAAATTCAAAAAAATTATGAATAACAGGCGAACGAAAGTTTTGATTGCTGCTAAAATACTTTCTGTAATTTTACTGCTGATTTTTTCCGTTTCGGCTTGCCGGATTCCTGCGGTTTTTAAAACTAAAAGCGGGACGCGGATAGAAATCGAAGTTAAAACCGACGAGCCGAACGCGGAACAAATTACTGATCGCGCCGTTCGTATTCTGCAAAATCGCTTAAACGCGCTCGGAATGGACGGCGAGATTTCCAAGTCGTCGCCGAATAAAATCGAAGCGAAAATTTATACCGGCGCGAATGTTCCGAGAGTGCGGGAAATTCTGCTGGCGGAAAGTCGGTTCGAGTTGAGAAAAGTCGTCAGCCCACCGAGTCCCGCGCCTCTGCAAACCTTTCCGACAAAAGAATCGGCGACTCAATTTCTAGGCGGAATAGTGCCGTCGAATCGCAAAATACTTCGCTTTCCCGATACTAAAACCAATGATTCCGAGCGATGGATTATCGTCGAAAATCCTTCAATCGTGGACGGCAGCGAATTGCGCGACGCTTCGGCGATGAAGGATTTGGGCAGAAGCGACGGCGGCTATGAAATTACGTTTTCGTTGAATCCTTCGGGAGCGCAAAAATTCGGCGACTGGACGGCAAAGAATATCGGCAATTACGTGGGAATTATTTTGAACGATGAAGTTAGATCAGCGGCTTTTATCAGATCGCAGATTTTCGATTCGGGCATAATTAACGGACGTTTTAACAAACAGCAAGCCGAAGATTTGGCTCTCGTGATGAAAAGCGGATATTTGCCCGCGACCTTAGAAGTGATTGATGAAAAAACTTTCGGTCAATAATTTAAAACGGGAAACAGTAGTATTGTGAAAATATGAAAAAGCCGACGCTGCTCTACATTCCGTTTTTGATTTTGCTGATTTTTTCGCTGTCGGCGTTGACGGCGCATTATAGCTATATCTTTTTGCGCTATGCGTATATGGCGAGCGATTCTCAACTGCCGTTCACGAGCAGCGATAATTTTATTTTAGCCGTGGAATTTCAGAGGCGATGAATCCGTGGGAACAAGAATAGAGCGAAGATGAAATGCTCGAAAAACTCAAAGCCGTAACGGAAAAACCAGCCGATGAAATTCTTCCGTTTATCGTCCGGTGCGCTGATGAATTTGCGTCGGGAGCGAAACAGCACGACGATATGACGATGATTATTGTAAAGGTCGTTTAGAGGAAAAAAGGCTGGCAAAATCAAATTTTTGATTTGCCAGCCGACATTTGCAGTAAATTATTACGGTCAATTAGTTAAATTCGAGTTCGAGTTCATCTTCGCAAAAATTGAATTTGACCGGCTCGGATTCGGATTTGTCAGCATAGACGGCTTTGAAATACTGAACGCATTTTTCATTATTGGTTGATTTGTCCCAAACCAGAGTTATTGATTTGCCCGGAGCGATGCCCGCGCCGATGTCGAAATAACCGTATTTTTTCCCGTCTTCGGAGACGAGAAGTTTTTTGATCGTAGTATCGGTTTTGTTATATACTTTGAACGAAAATTCGTCGCTCGATTGTGCATAGCTCGCGGTAAAACTCAGTAGAACGAAGGCAATCGCCAGAAAACTCATTTTGACGAATTTGCTTTGCAGCTTCATATTATTTTTCTCCATATTTTTAGTTGTCTTGAACGCAATTTGCTTCTGTTGGACTATACAGACGAAGGATAATTTTTACAACGAAAATCTTCTACGGAAACGAAATATTTTTGCGCTTTAATTATTGCTTTTGCGCGGCGGAGATTATAGATTAGTAATAGAAAACCGCAGAGGAGAGCGAGAGATGGCAAAAGACATTATCAATGTTGACGGTGAAAACAGAGTGGTTCGAGAAGACACGGCGAAATCATATCGCGGAACGATGTGGGCTTTGATAAGCGTGGCGGCTTTTGTAATAATTGCCGCGATTTTGTTTTTCGCATTTTTCCTTAAGTCGGCGACCGACGGCAAGCCGAATGCCTCACCGACGCAAACCGAACAAAAAAGACAATAGAAAAGTAAAAAGTAAAAAGTAAAAGGCAAAAGTAAAAACGAGCGTTCCGAACTTTTTACTTTTGCCTTTCTAATTTATGTTGGTTTTAGGAATTGAAACTTCGTGCGACGAAACGGCGGCGGCGGTTGTCGAAAACGGCAATCGGATTTTGTCGTCCGTGATTTCCTCGCAGATTGAGATTCATCGTCCGTTCGGCGGCGTTGTGCCGGAGATCGCTTCGCGCGAGCATCTCGAAAAAATTGACCCGATTGTTGACCAAGCGTTAAAGGAAGCGAAAATTTCGCTCGCAGAAATCAATGCGGTCGCCGTTACGCAAGGACCCGGACTCATCGCGTCGCTGCTCATCGGCGTAAATTACGCGAAGGCTCTGGCTTGGGGCTTGGACATTCCGTTTTTCGGCGTAAATCACATCGAAGGACATATTTTTTCAATCGCGTTTGAAAATCCGCCGATTCAATTTCCAGCGTTTGCCTTAATCGTTTCGGGCGGACACACGAATTTATTTTTTGTCCCCGAAGCCGGAAAATATAAAATCGTTTCGCGCACACGCGACGACGCGGCGGGCGAAGCATTTGATAAAGTTGCAAAGATGCTCGGACTCGAATATCCCGGCGGACCGGTTATCGAAAAATTGGCAAAGACGGGCGACGCGGCAAAAATAAAATTTCCGATTGCGAAAATTTCCGACGGCAGACCCGATTTCAGTTTTAGCGGATTAAAAACTGCGGTCTCGCGTTATATCAGAGAAAATGAAATCGAAAAAGTCGGCGAAAACGAAACGCCATCACAAAAAATCAGAGACATCGCGGCGAGCTTTCAAGCGACGGTTATCAAATCTTTAATCGGCACGACGGAAAAACAAGCCGCTCTTTACAAACCGAAAACTTTAATCGTCGCGGGCGGCGTGGCGTGCAACAATGCTTTGCGCGAAGCAGCGCAAACGCTTGGCACACGCATTAATTTGCCCATTTATTTTCCCTCGAAACATCTCTCGACCGACAACGCGGCGATGATTGCCGCCGCCGGATATTTTCATCTTCAGCGCGGCGAGCGTTCGGATTTGCGAATGACGGCGGACGTTTCGCTTCGGCTGCAAAATTTCGAGAACGAAGACGCGGAACTCAAAAGAAAAAAAGTTCGCTATCGCCTTTGAGAAATTTCTCTTGATTTTCATCTTCACGAAAGTTTAAGATTGTTTTACATTCCTTTATTTTCACATCAAGAAGAAAATTATGAATGTTTTAAATTCAGCCGTAGTTTGTCGCTTTAGTTCGCAGGTTTGCGAACTAAACGATGATCGGCTGCGTCTAAAGAAATAAAGTTTGAAATCGGCAAAAATAATTAAATCAATCGGGAGAATTTTCAAATGCGTCATCTTAAATTCTTAGTCGTCTCTTTAATCGCTTTATTGCTTTTATCTTTTCTCGCGGCGGCGCAAACCGCTTCGTCTTATCAATTTCGCCTGCAGACCGTTTTGACGGGTTTGACTCGTCCCGTTCTGATTAGAAACGCGGGCGACGGAAGCAAAAGATTATTCATCGTTCAGCAAACCGGAATTATCAAAGTTTTGCAGCCCGGCTCGAACGCGCCGACGAATTTGATTGACCTCAGTTCGAAAATCATCGTTCCCGTTGCGACCGGCGACGAGCGCGGACTTTTGGGTTTAGCCTTTCACCCGCAGTTTGCGACGAACGGAAAATTTTACGTCAACTACACGCGCGTCGGCGACGGCACGACCGTCGTCGCCGAATATAAAACGACGACCGGCACGGGCAGTTCAAACACGGGCGACATCGCATCGGAAAGAATTTTATTTACCATTCCGCAGCCGTATTCCAATCACAACGGCGGAATGGTCGAATTCGGTCCCGACGGTTATCTGTATATCGGACAGGGCGACGGCGGTTCGGCAAACGATCCGGGCGCACGCGCTCAAAACAAATCGCAGCTTTTAGGAAAAATTCTCCGCGTAGACGTGAATGTTCCGCAGGGTTCGAGCGTGCCGTATTTGATTCCGCCGACCAATCCGTTCACCGGCGCAGGCACGGCGCGATGCGATACGGGAAGCGCGGCGAACGGAACTTCGTGTCAGGAAATTTACACTTACGGAATGCGAAACCCCTGGCGTTGGTCGTTTGACCGCGGCGGCAATCACGCGCTCTGGGTCGCGGATGTCGGGCAAAACGCAATCGAGGAAGTTGACGTTATCACGAGCGGCGGCGGAAATTACGGCTGGCGAGTTTATGAAGGAAATTCCTGCACCGGCAACGACCCGCAGTTGTGCACGGGCGGCTCGAATCCGATTACGCAAATTCCGCCGATTTTCCAATACACGCATTCAAACGGACGCTGTTCGATTACCGGCGGCTACGTTTATCGCGGCACACAGGGCAGCCTTCCGGCGGGCGCATATATCTACGGCGATTACTGCACGGGCGAGATTTTTATGTGGAACGGCAGTCAGTCAACCGTGCTGCAAGACACGCCGCGCAATATTATTTCCTTCGGTCAGGACGAAGACGGCGAGCTTTACGTCTGTTATTCAAACGGGCAGATTGACAAAATCACACGCGCCCGCGCCAACGCCGATTTCGACGGCGACGCGAAAACCGATTTCTCCGTGTTCCGCTTTTCAAACTCGACTTGGTATATTCTGAACAGTTCAAATAATTCGGTTCGCGGACAACAATTCGGACAATCGGGCGACGTTCCCGCGCCCGAAGATTACGACGGCGACGGCAAAACCGACATCGCCGTGTGGCGACAATCGAACGGAACCTGGTATTACATTCGCAGCAGCGACAATACTTTTGCAGGCGTTCAATTCGGACAATCGGGCGATGTTCCCGTTGCCGCCGATTACGACGGCGACGGCAAAGCCGACATTGCCGTCTATCGTTCGGCGAGCGGCGTTTGGTATCGTCTGAACAGCAGCAACGGCACAGTTTCCGCCGTGCAATTCGGCTCAATCGAAGATGATCCGATACCGAGCGATTACGATGGCGACGGCAAAACCGACATCGCGGTTTTCCGTCCGTCAACCGGAGTTTGGTATCGAATCAACAGTTCTAACGGAGCAATATCGGGCGTTGCGTTCGGCATCAGCAGCGACCTTACAGTGCAGGGCGATTACGACGGCGACGGCAAAACCGATGTTGCGGTTTTCCGTCCGAACACGAACATCTGGTATATTTTGCGAAGCTCGGACGGCGCGGTTCAGTCTTATCAATTCGGCGCAAACGCCGATATTCCCGTTGTCGGCGATTACGACGGCGACGGACGCGACGACATCGCCGTTTTCCGCCGTTCAAACGGAACTTGGTATTATTTAACGAGCAGAAATGGTACAATCGGCGGCGTTCAATTCGGACAAAATGGAGATGTCGGCACGCCTTTTTACGACCGACCGTAGAGTCCGAAAAATAAAAACTAAAATGGACGAAGTGCTGCAAAATGCTTCGTCCTTTTTTTCTACTCAAAACAGCCGCGCATCTGCTAGAATTCGTTTGCGAGGAAAATTAAATATGTCTTTCGTCTCTAAAATTTTTCGTCTTCTTCCGTGTTGTCTTCTGCTTTCTGCAATCGCCTGTCAAACGAATTTGCAGTCAATCGCGCAGACAAAAGAAACGCTTTTTTCCACAACGGTCGAAAAGCCAAAAATCGCCGACATCGAATCGGAAAGCGTCAAAAAATTATTGGAAAGCGCAGTCGAACAGACAAAAACGACAAAGGGCTACGACCCGAATTACGTCGTGATTCCGTATCCGATAGGCGATGTTCCCGTCGAAACCGGCGTTTGTTCTGACGTGGTGATTCGCGCTTTTCGCAAAGCGGGCGTTGATTTGCAAAAAGAAGTTCACGAAGATATGGAGGCGAATTTTTCCGCTTATCCGCAAAAATGGAATCTGCCGAAACCCAACGCGAACATTGACCACCGGAGAGTGCCGAATCTGCAAACATTTTTCACGCGCAAAGGAAAATCTCTGCCAATCACGCAAACGGCGGCGGATTATAAACCCGGCGATGTCGTCGCGTGGGATTTGGACGGCAAGGGAATGACGCACATTGGAATTGTTTCAAATTTCTACAACGACGCGACAAAAAGATATTTAATCATTCACAACATCGGCGGCGGAACGCAGGCGGAAGACAGGATTTTCGATTGGAAAATCCTCGGGCATTACCGATATTTTTAACGAAGATTGCTCAACGACCGAGTTGACGGGAAGCGCAACCGAATTCGCGCAACTTTGAGTTTAATGGAAAATATTTTAAAAGAAGCTGCTCTGCACTCATGTCCAATCTTTTGTTTGGTGCGGCATTATGGTAAAGCAAGCAGCGATACATATTCGTCTTCGTAAAACAATTTGACAACTTCAAAATCTTGCCGCACCAATTCTTCAACTTGTCGGGTTGAGCAGTTTCCAAGCCGCAGCCAAACTACTTTCGGCGGATTTCCAAATACAAGGCTCAGGTCGTGCATATCCGCGTCCTTTGAAACAATCATAAAATCATTGTCTTTGGCATAATTCCAAACCCTTGGGTCATTAGTTGCTTTCATTCCGACATCTCGAACGTGAACCGAGTTTGGAAATAGGTCGCCAAGACGACGCGGCAAAACGAGCGACAAATTTTCGTCAAAAAGCAGTTTCAAACTGTGGCAACCGGAACAGTCATCAACCGACGTTCACGGTCGGCGGCGTAAGCGATACAGGCTTTCAAATCTTCCCGCGTCAAGTCGGGAAAATCCTTAAGTATTTCTTCGACGGTCATTTCGGAAGCCAGATATTCAAGGACTTCATAAACCGTAATGCGAAGCCCGCGCACACAAGGTTTTCCGCCGCGTTTGTTTGGCTCGACTGTAATGTAATCTCGATAATCCATACTTAAAATTATCAACTACAACAAACTTAAAAGCAATAAAGAATTTGTCGAATGCCGCGTCGTTTTTGACTAAACCAGAAAACACCGAACGGTTGAGTTAACGTGGGGCGAAACCGCCAACACACAACTCCGAGTTAAAGAAAGACCGTTTTAAGAAAGTAGCTGTTTCGCCCTCACGTCCATTGAATTGTTGGGTTTTCCGTAACTTCATCATTTGTTTTGAATAATTCTTACTGATTGAGTTGTAAAAGTTTCTGTTGATTTTAGAGCTTGTTCTTCTTCCAATTCTGTAAAATCTGGCTGCACTTTCTTTTCATAAAGGCTAACAGTGTTTTCATCAATCAAGTAAGGAATTTTTATTCGATATTCGCCTTTTTTAAATGCAGAGAACTGAAATTCAATAGATTGATTTGGAAGTATCGGACTGGGCGGAGGGAATGAATCTTGACCGCTAAAATATTCAAATTCATCGCTATTTGATTTTCTTTTTTCGATAAAATGATGCAATCCAAATATTCCATTTCTACTTTTCGGCACAAAAAAGCAAAAGACCTTTTTTGCTGAAATGTTAGTTAGTTTCGCTTTAAATGAATTGTTGTCGAGTATTTGAAATTCAACTTTCAGCTCATTACCATTTGGTTTCAAGATAGTGGGTTCGTCAACGGCTTCAGGCAACCTAATAATGTTTATTTTGCTATTGGCATTCGAGTAACTATTAAACTTTATCGGAAAAAATAAAAGGCTTGTTCCAATAAAGAAAGTAAGAGTTGAAACAGTTATGTAGATAAAGAGTTTTCTCATTTTATGTATTCGCATCTCAATGTTTAGCGAGGAAGCCCAATTTTGTATTATACTGAATTAAATTTGTCTTATACGGAATAATTTTTACTCCAAATTAAACCTTAAGTCAACAAATGATTGGGTTTTCCCGCGTTTTTGCTTTAATTTATCCATCAAAATTCACTTCCGCATAATAAATTACCGCGAGTCGGGAAAGGTTTCGCTTCTAACGCAGATGGCATTCGTTGAGCATTACATCCCGAATCATATTCGCGCCTTCCGTGCTGCCCGGCACACCATGTCCAGTATTCGGAACGATATTCAAACGGAAAAACGGAGTGCCTGCCGCCAGCAAACGCTGTTGGTAAAATACGCTTTGACCGGGAGCGGGCGTGGTATCCTGTGCGCCGATTAAAAACCAGACCATCGTGTGCGGATAATTATACTGCCAATCGCCGTAAGCGATGCTGGCTTCCTGAAAATGTTTGCGAAAACTGAAAGTGTTGTTCGTGCAGGGACCAAAATTGGTGCTGTATCCGAAACCCTCGTCTATCAACCCGGCACTTGCGCCGTCATTATACCAAGCTGCGCTGTTAGCCGAATCGTATTTAAGACAGCCCAAATCAATCCGGCTGTGCGGCGGACCGCCCGTCAGCACGGCTGTCGAGATAATATCCGCCAATCCGTATTGAGTAATCATATAAGCAACCTGCGTCGAACCACCGGATTGTCCGGTCGCGCAAAAGGCGGTCGTCGCGGTTGACGTAAATAAATTATCGTAAACCCAACGCGCCGCCGTTGCCGGTCGGCACGCGAGTCGTCCTTGTCCGACGTGCCAGCCTTTCGCACTTTTTGACCAGCCGCCGGCAGTCATCCATTGAATAATCGCCGTGCGAAAACCGTTTGACCGCAAATCGCCGAGAATGCGCCGGGAATCCGCGCTGCTGTCCCACGCGCCTGTTCCGTCGCCGCCGGACAAAAAAATAATCGTTCCGCGTGCCGGAACCGTTGCGTCAGGGTTGCCCACTCTCAGTGAAAAGCGGGCGGTTTCCTGCACATCGGGGCAGGAAACATCGAGGTTATAACAATTTGCTCCGCCGCTACAGGCAGTCGGACCGGAAATCAGCGTCGCCTGTCCTAATGTCCGCGCCGGAACGGTTTCGACAGACTCATCAGCCCGTTTGTCAGTTACTTTTATTTGTTGAGCCGTCAGATTACTTGATAGCAAAAGGACGCAGGCAGCAATCAGATTTAGACGTATTTTCCGATTCATATAATTTATCTCCGCAAATTGCTTTGTGCTTAACTAGTTTTAGTTGTTGATTTAGACTTGTTGAAAAGAGGAAAAGTTTGGAAATTTCAATCTCAGCCGATTTTTTGTCGCTATATAAAGAGATATAACCGACGGCAAAAGATAAAGTTTACGATTGAAAAAATTAGCGGTCATTGCCGATAATTTTTTGACGATTAAACGAATTTTCACATTTCCGACCGCAAAAGATTCATTTTCGGAAAATTCAACTCAACCTTTTTTAGCGCGGCAAAACTGACTGACGATTTCGACGAAGCGTTCGGGTTTTTCTTCCTGCGGCAGATGTCCGCAATCTTTTAGAACGACGAGGCGCGAATTCAAAATAGAATCGTAAAGCCGCTCGCCGTTGCGGACGGGAATCACCGAATCGTTTTCGCCCCAGATTAAAAGCGTCGGCTGGTTTATCAAATGCGCGTCTTCCTGGATTCGATTTGCGTCCCAATTTCTGGCTGAAGCCAAAACCGAATGATGCGCGTCTTTCGCGGTCAACGGGCGAGTTACGGATTCGACGCGCTCTCTGGTAATTAAATGATGGCTTGCGGGCGCGAGCGTTTCCTTCATTCGCCGTTTCGCCAACGCTCTCGAATCAAGCACGAACGGCGCGAGAATTTCGCCGACGACAGGAATCGCGGCAAGTTTGAGAAGCGGATTTTCGAGTGCTTCGTCGTTTGAAACCGCGCCGACTAAAACTAATTTTTCGACTCGTTCCGCGTCATCGAGCGCGAGCGTCGAAGCGACCGCGCCGCCGTAAGAACTGCCGATGAGCGTGGCGCGTCCGATGCCGAGACGATTCATAAAACGAACAATCATTCGCGCCTGCGATTGAATCGTGTAGTCAAACTGCGCCGGTTTATCCGAATAACCGAAGCCGAGCAGGTCAACCGCGACGACGTGAAAATTTTCCGCCGCCAGCATCGGCGCAATCGTTTTCCAGACATACGTCGAAGCCGTGTAGCCGTGAATCAAAATCAGCGTCGGATTTGCCGCTTCGCCGAATTCCTGATAATGAATCGTCGCGCCGTCAATTTCGACAAAATGCGAATTTTCGGCGTGATGAATTTCGTTTGTCCAATTCGCCGAACGCGCCCGCGTCAACATTTTCCAGGCGACGAGTCCGACCGCCGCGCCGCCGATTCCCAGTGCCAGATTTTTCTTGTTCATAAAATTTCCTTGTCCGTTTATTTTACATCAAAACCAATTTCGGTTGAACGATTTTTTCCGTCTCGTTATAACGACCGACCGCCAATAAATTTTCGCCGCTCGTCAATCGAACGAATTCGCCGTCGCTCGCGTCCTTCAAATCTCTTTTTAATTTTATTCCGTTTTTTATTTTCCCCGCGTCTTCGGTGGAAAGTTTTATTTCTGCCAGATGCGCGAGCGTTTCGTTCATCGAAATCAGATGTTCTTCCAACTTGTCGGCGGAAACAATTTCTTCCAATCGTTCGAGCGTAACCGAATTTTCGATGAAGAATTTTCCCGCTTTTGTTCTTCTCAACTCGGCGAGATGCGCTCCGAAGTTTAATTTTTTTCCGATGTCTTCCGCCAGAGTTCTGATGTAAGTGCCGGCGGAGCATAAAACCCTAATTTCCAAATCCTGAGTCTTGAATCCTGAGTCTGAAATCTTTTCTCGTAATTCGTAATTCGTAATTCGTAATTCGTAAATTGTAACTTTTACCGGCTCGCGCTCGATTTCGATTCCTTTCCGCGCCAATTCACAAAGTTTTTTTCCATCAATTTTTTTCGCCGAATGCATCGGCGGCGTTTGCCAAATCTCGCCGCGAAAACTTTTCAAAATGTTCTCGATTTCTTCGACCGAAATGTTTCGTAATTCGTAATTTGTAATTCGTAATTCGCCCGTCCTATCGCCCGTCTCGGTTTCAAATCCGAATCGAATGACGGCTTCGTATTCTTTCGCGTCTTTGTCAAGAAATTGCGCGAGTCGGGTTGCCTTGCCGACAAGCAAAACAAGCACGCCGGTCGCAAACGGGTCGAGCGTTCCGGTGTGTCCGATGCGCTTTGTTTTGAGAATTTTTCTGGCGCGTCCGACGACATCGTGCGAAGTCCAATCTTCGGATTTGTCTATGATTAAAATACCGTCCATAATAATTACGAATTTTGAATTTTGAATCTTGAATTTGCAATGTGGAAAAGACGAAAGGAAATCAAACCCGACGAAGAGCGCGTCATCAAAAACATCGAACGCGCCCGTCAGAAGACGTTTGACCGCGCCGTAAATCTGCTTGCTTACAAACCGCGTTCGGTTGTCGAATTGCGAACCAGATTGATGGAAAAAGATTGGACGAATTCGGAAATCGTCGAAACGGTGATTCAGAAACTCGAAGGTTACGGATATTTAAACGACGGTCAGTTTGCAAAAGACTTTGCCGCTTCGCAGATTCGGCAAAAACCGATTGGCAAAAGAGTTTTGCAGCAAAAGCTGGCGATGAAAAAACTCGACAAGGAAACGGTTGCCAAAGCGATTGAAATCGCCTTTGAAGAAACGTCCGAATCCGAAATTATCGAACGCGCCGTTGCTAAAAGATTAAGATTAAAAGGCAAACCGGAAACGCGCGAAGACGTGAAAAAGTTTTACGATTATCTTTTGCGAAACGGTTTTTCTTATGATCTGGTGAGCAACAAAATGCGCGAGATTGCGGCGCGTGATTTTGAAGAGGAAAATTGAAACGCACTATGCGTTGCCTCAGCCGATTGCTTTTATAAAGCGTGAAATTTCGCTAATATAAATTCTGAAAACGAATCGCTCCCAAAACGATGAAACAAGGATTTGCTTTAACATTACTCGTTTTTCTCGCGCTTTTTTATTTTGCACATCTTCAAACAGCGCAGAATAAAAACAACGAGCCGCCGCAAAAACAATCGCCGATTTTTTCGGAAATCAAACCGCAGATTTTTCAAGCCGACGCTTTCGGCGTGTCGCAAAAGGTAAGCGATTTCGCGCCCGCTTCGCCTGAAAACGGTCGCAGCGCGAAAAAAAGCGCGGACGAAAAAGCCCTTGCGATTCCGAATCGAGAACCGTTTCGCAAACAAATCCCGAACGCCGTCCACGACGCGGAAAATTCTCCGGCGAATTTTTCCGCTGTTCCGATGCCCGTGCCGATGCTTTCATTCGGCGGTTTATCGAGCGACGACAACGCCGCCGCATATGGCTTTCGCGCCGTGCCGCCCGATGCGAACGGCGATGTCGGACCGAATCATTTCGTTCAAACCGTCAATATTCTGACGCGCATTTTCGACAAAAACGGCAATCCGCTCACGCCGCCGTTTAAGTTGAGCAGTATTTTTTCAGTTTTGGGAACGCCGTGTTCGATGAGGAACGACGGCGACCCGATTGCGCTTTACGACGCGCTCGCCGACCGTTGGATTTTAAGTCAATTTTGCAACAACGCGCCGCCGTTTCGACAACTCATCGCCGTCTCACAAACCTCAGACCCGACCGGCGCGTATTTCGTATATGAATTCGTCATGCCGAATTTTAAGTTAAACGATTATCCGAAACTCGGCGTTTGGACGGACGGTTATTATATGTCAACCGACGAATTTATCGGCAGCGATTACGCTGGAACGGGCGCGTTCGCATTTGATAAAAAGAAAATGCTGGCAGGCGACCCGGCGGCAAGTTACGTTTATTTCGATTTGGCATCGCCGACGACAATTCGTTTCGGCGGATTATTGCCGTCGGATTTGGACGGATTGAACGCGCCGCCTGCGAACACGCCCGAAGTTTTCGTCGGCTACACGGCGACCGAATACGGCGACGCGGCGGACGCGCTTCGCCTGTTCGATTTTCACGCCGATTTTGCAAATCCGAACAATTCGACTTTCGCCGAACGCGCCGAAAGCCCGCTCGCGGTTGCGCCGTTTGACCCGACGAGTCCCGACGGACGCGCCGACATAAATGAACCGCCGCCGGGCGACGCACTCGACTCGCAATCCGACCGCTTGATGTATCGCGCCGCATATCGCAATCTCGGAAATTCCGAATCAATCGTCGTCAATCAAACCGTGCGCTTGACACCGACCGGACAAAATTATCGCGGCGGCGTGCGCGTCTATGAATTGAGAAAATCCGGCGGCGCGTTCGCTATCCGCGAGCAAGCGACGATTGGAACACAGGATGCAAGTCGCTGGATGGGCAGCGCGGCGCAGGACTTTCAAGGCAACATCGCGGTCGGTTACAACTTTGCGAGCGAACTGAAAAATCCTTCGATTCTTTATTCGGGAAAACTTGCGGGCGAACCCGCCGGAGTTTTTCGCACGGAAGGAAGTTTGATAAACGGAACGGGCGTGCAAAGCGGTTTCGGCTCGCGCTGGGGCGATTACATTCAGCTAACTCCAGACCCCGGCGACGACTGCACGTTTTGGCTGACCGGCGAATATTACACGGCGGAGAGTCAAGCGGCGAATCCATACGGCTGGCTGACGCGCATCGGAAAATTCAAATTCCCGGAATGCACAGACGCGCCGCGGGCGACGATTACCGGCACGGTTACGAATGCGGCAAACGGCTCGCCGATTGCGAATGCGACTGTTACGGCGAACGCAGTTTATCCCAGAAATACGAACGGCGCGGGAAGCTACGGGAATTTGACGCTCGTTCCGAACACTTATGTTTTGACCGCGCAGGCTTTCGGTTTTCGCTCGCAAAGCGTAACCGTTACAATCACTGACGGGCAAACTTTAACGCAGAATTTCGCGCTCGCGCCCGTCGCGCAAATCAGCGCGGGCGGTTATAAAATAGTTTCCGAAAGCTGCGCGGCAAACGACGCGATTGATCCGGGCGAAACGGTTACGCTCGAAATTTCGCTTCGCAACACGGGCGCGAGAGAGACGACGAATTTGACCGCCACGCTTTTAGGAAACGGCGGAATTATCAGTCCGCCGCAAACCAAAAATTACGGCGTGCTGACGGCAAACGGCGACGCGGTTTCGCAATTTTTTACCTTTACCGTTTCGCCGAATCTGCACTGCGGCGACGCAATAACTTTGACTTTGCAATTAACCGACGGGGCGGAAGATTTGGGAACGATTACGATTCCGCTGAACGCCGGTGAGCCGCGCATTGCTTTGCGGGAAAATTTCGATTCGCCTCCCGCGCCGAATCTTCCGGTCGGCTGGACGACTGCGGCTTCGGGAGCGCAAGATGTTTGGAAAACTTCCGTCGCCGCTTCGCAATCGCCGCCGAATTCCGCGTATTCGTTTGCCGGCAATCAAGTCGGCATCAACGAACTCGTCTCGCCCGTTTTTCGCGTCAATTCGACGGACGCGAAATTAACTTTTCGCAACCGATATGATTTGGAAACGACGTTTTTGCGAAACAAACTTTACGACGGCGCGGTTCTGGAAATTAAAATCGGGACGAACGGCATATTTCAAGATATTCTCGCGGCGGGCGGCGCGTTTGAATCGGGCGGCTACGACGGCGTAATCGAAAGCTGCTGTCAAAATCCGCTCGCCGGACGACTTGCTTGGTCGGGAAAAAGCGGCGTGAATCAAACGCCGGAATTCGTTACGACGCGTGTCAAACTTCCCGCGTCGGCGGCTGGCAAAAACGTCCGGCTCAAATGGCGCGTCGGCACGGACAACGGAACTTTCCGCGAAGGTCAATTTATTGACGACGTTTCGGTTTCCGACGGTTTTACGTGCGCTTGTCAAACCGCGCCGACGAACCTCGCGCCGTTCGATTTCGACGGCGACGGCATAACCGATTTGTCGGTTTTTCGTCCGAGCGACAATGCGGACGACGCGGATTTTTACATTCAAACGAGCGCGAATAATTCACTTATCAACACGGCTTGGGGAAGCGTCGGCGACATTGCGGCGAACACCGATTACGACGGCGACGGGCGAACCGATGACGCGGTTTTTCGTCCTTCGACGCACACCTGGTTTATTTTGCGAAGTTCGGACAATACGATTTTTCCGATTAATTTCGGATTGGCGACTGACCGTTTAACGCCCGCCGATTACGACGGCGACGGCAAGGCGGACATTGCAGTTTTCCGGCAATCAAACGGTGTTTGGTATATCCGGCAAAGCTCCGACAATCAACTGCGCTCGATTCAATTCGGCGCGGCTGGAGATTTGCCCGTTCCGGCGGATTTCGACGGCGACGGCATAACCGACTTGGCGGTTTTTCGCCCGCCGACGGGAACTTGGTATGTGCGTAAAAGTTCGGACGGAGAAATAATCGGCGTTCAATTTGGCGCGGCAAACGATAAATCCGTCGTCGGCGATTACGACGGCGACGGCAAATCCGATTACGTCGTGTTTCGCCCGTCAAATGACGTTTGGTATCTGCTAGAATCCACGCGAGGTTTTTCCGCCGTGCGGTTCGGCTCAAGCGGCGACAAACCTTTGCAGGCGGATTTTGACGGCGACGGCAAACGCGACATCGCGGTTTATCGTCCAAGTGCGGGCGTGTGGTATTTTTTGAAAAGTTCAAACGGCGCATTCGTTTTTCGGCAATTCGGAGCGGACGGCGATGTGCCGCTGCCGTCAATTTTCGTGCCGTGAAGATTTCGTCTTTTTCTTAAATTTTCGTTAATACCGAGACCCGATTATTTAATCTCGAAGGAATGTGATACAAAATAAGTAACCGACAACTTTCCTTCCGAAAACATAAAATTTAATAAGGAATTATTCAATGAAGCGATTTTTTTACACGAGTTTATTTTGTTTATGCGCGTTCGCCGTTTGGTGCGCGGCAAGTTTTCAGACTGCCGCGCAAAGCGAGACAAGTCAGTCACCCGATGCTGAACAAGTTTCGGCGAGTCTGGTTATCAGTCAATTTCAGACGGCGGGCGCGACGGCGAACGACGAATTTATAGAGTTTCATAATATAAGCTCGACGGCGATTGATTTGAACGGTTATCGCCTTGTTTATCGTTCAGCCGGCGGCACGAATGATGTTCCGTTTATTAATTGGACGACCGGCACGATTGTTCCGGCGGGCGGTTATTATCTGATTGCCTCGACCGGATACGACGATTCGATAACACCGGATATAATTTACAATCCGACGACTTGCGCGTGTTCGATGTCAGCGAGCGGCGGCGGGTTGGCGATTCGCAGCGGCTCGGTCAATTCGGGCGCGGTATTTGATTCGGTCGGCTACGGAACGGCGACAAATGCTTTTATTGAAACAGCCGTAGCGAGTGCGCCAGCCGCTAACGCCGGACAAGCCAGATTGAACAATGGATGTCAGGATACGGACAATAATGCAAACGATTTCTCCGCGCTTAATCCGTCTTTACCGCGTAACGCTTCTAATTCGCCGAACGTCTGCGGCAGTGGCGGTTCGTCATTCGGCATCGGAGTCGGGGTAAGTCCGTTTATGGTCGCGCCCGGCGGAATGACTCTAATCACCGTTTCGATTTCTTCGGCAAATCCGCCAAGCACGGGCGTTTCGGTCATCGGCAATTTTTCGAGCATCGGCGGCGCGACGAACCAGCAGTTTTACGATGACGGAACGCACGGCGACGCGACGGCGGGCGATAATGTTTTTTCCTTTTCGGCGGCGATTCCAGAAACGCTTGCCGGCGGAACTTACGGCGTTCCTATAAATGCTTCGGACGCGCAGATGCGAACGGCGGCGGCGGTTGTCAACATCATCGTCAATGCGCCGGGCGATGTCGAAGACCCTCTGCTTTTGGGAAATCCGACCAATGCGACGGCGGACGTTAATCAGCCGTCGAATTATTTGATGGTCAAGCCGCAATACACGCTTTCCTACAACCGCGATAAAGGCGAGCCGAATTGGGTGGCGTGGCGGCTCGACTCGACTTGGATTGGAAATGCGTCGCGCCAAGACGATTACCGACCCGACCCGGCGTTGCCCGCCGAATGGTATCACGTCCAACCAAGCGATTATTCGGGTTCGGGCTATGACCGCGGACATATGTGTCCGTCGGGCGATAGGACGCGCTCGGTTGCCGATAATTCGGCGACGTTTTTATTGACTAATTTCTTGCCGCAGCTTGCCGCAAATAATCAAGGACCGTGGAACGATTTTGAAAATTACTGTCGCTCGCTCGCTCAGACCGGAAACGAGCTTTACATCGTTTCGGGCGGCGCGGGAAACGCCGGAACAATCGCCAACGGGCATGTCGTCGTGCCGCAGGTTACGTGGAAAGTCGTCGTGGTTTTGCCGAACGGCACGAACGATTTGCAGAGAGTAACCAAAGCGACGCGGACAATCGCCATTATCGTTCCGAATCAGCCGCCGCTTAACGGCACGCCCTGGCGTAATTATCGAGTTTCGGTTGATGCGGTCGAAGCGTTGACGGGTTACAACTTTTTCTCGAACGTGCCGAAGAACACGCAGGAGCTAATCGAAAGACGCAAAGACCGTCAATAATTAATCGGGCTGGCTGCGAAGGAAAAAATCGCCGCCATATTTATAAAAGGTTTTATGAAAAAGATTTTTTTGTTTGCTATTTTATTCGTTTTTCCTTTTGCCTTTAATGTTTCGGCGCAATCAATCACGCCGATTGATCAGATACAGGGAAGCGGAAATACTTCGCCGCTGGTCGGAAAGCAAATCAGGACGAGCGGCATCGTTACGGCGATTTTGAAAAGCGGATTTTACATTCAAACGCCCGACGCGGACACGGATAAAGATGCGGCGACGAGCGAAGGCATTTACGTTTTCGGCAGCGAAAGCGTCGGC
>JBPCMK010000047.1:0-21353 GCA_051002375.1 Pyrinomonadaceae bacterium
CGCCCGCCGCGAGCAGCATCGGATAAACGGGAACGAGATAATAATCTTTCGCTTTGAGATAAATCATCAACGCGAGCAGAACAATGTAAGCGATGCCGAGAAAACGAAAACGTCTGCCGTTTTTGTCAGCAAGCAAAAACCATAATCCGGCGAGCCAGACGGGAAACGCCGTCGGCATCATCGCCAAAATCTGCGAGAGGAAAAACGCGGGCGGCGACATTACGACGTTTTTGCCGGATGTTTGGACGTTTCGCAGAAGTTCCAAAGTCGCAAAATTGTTTTGGAATTGCCAGATAATATTCGGCAGAAAAATTAAAAAGGCAATCGCTCCCGCAAGCCAAAAATATTTGTCGAGAAATACTTTTCGCTGTTTAGTCAAAAGCAAACCGACGACTAAAGAAAAGCCGAAAAAGAGCATCGAATGTTTATTCATCAAACCGAGTCCGGCGAACAAACCGAACAAAAGCCAGTTTGCGGAAGGATGAAGGATGAAGGATGAAGGATGAATATTTTTGTTCTCATTTACACTTTCGCTTTTAATCGCGCGAACCGCAAAATAAACGCAGAGCATCCAGAAGACGGGTTCGAGCGAGTTCATCGAAAGCAGATTGTCAATCGCCAGATAAACCGGAGCGCACAAAACGCACAGACACGCAAGAAACGTCGCAAATCTTTTTCCGCCGAATTCTTTGACTAAAAGCGCAGTCAGAAAAACTTTTAACGCGCCCGCAACCGCCGGAAAAAATCTGATGGCGAATAGAGAATCGCCAAATAAAACACGACTTGTTTTCGCCATTAGCGCAACCATCGGCGCGTGGTCGGGATAACCGAACGCGAGATGTTCGCTGCACGCGATAAAATAAAGCTCGTCGCGGAAATAGCCGTAATTTGAATTAAAAATAAAATGCAGAAGAAGCGTGAAAACGGCGAAATACGCGCCAATGGCGAGCGGTGAAAGCCAAGCATTATTTTTCGATTCGTTCATATTTCACTCAAAGCTAAAGGAAAACGAAGTTCGCGGAAAACGCAATAAGATTTTAATTTTCGGGGTTTCCAATATCTAAAATCAAATTTTTAATCTCGTCAATCTTCTCGAGCGCAGCCGCTTCGCCCGCCTTTATAAATTCGTCCATCTTGCCGATTTCGTCGGGTCTTAGATGCGCGATGTTTGGAATGATGACGACATCAGCGCGGTAGTGTTGGCTTTTGCCAGCCGTGCGGAGAAGCATCATCGCGGCTTGGAAAAACACGCCGAGAAAAGTTGTCGGCGACGACCAATAGCTCGCACCGCAAGCGTTCACGTCAACGGCGATGACGATTTCTGCGCCGAGTTTTTTCACCGCTTTCGTCGGCACGAGCGAAACTACGCCGCCGTCTATCAGATGTTTGCCGCCGATTTCGACGGGCGCGAAAACGCCCGGAATCGCGCAGCTTGCGCGGATTGCCAGCGATAAATCGCCGTCCTTTAAAATTACTTCTTCGCCCGTTTCCAAATCGGCGGCGACCGCCGCGAACGGGATTTTTAAATCTTCAAAATTTTTGTGGGGAAAATGTTCGTTGATAAATGCGCCCATCGTCGCATTCGACAACAAGCCTTTCGGCGAAAATGAAAACCTCGTCATCCGAAACCAACCGATTTTTCGCGCCACCTCGATAATTTTTTCGACGCTCAAACCGGAAGCCAACGCCGCGCCCGCAAACGAACCGGCGGAAGTTCCGGCGATGAAATCAATCGGAATTTCGTGTTCGGCAAAAACCTTCAACACGCCCAAATGAGCGAAGCCACGAGCCGCGCCGCCGGAGAGCGCGATGCCGATTTTTTTTCGAGCCATAAATTAAATGAGAAATGAGAGATGAGAAATGCAAAAGAATGAGAGTTCTCATTTCTCATTTCTTATCTACAAATTGATTTTAATTTTCCATTATGGAAAACTTAACTTCATCTTAACATCAAATATGACTCCAACCGAAAATTTATCCTTTGAACATCTGGCGACTCAATCCGATCTGGCAGCAGGCGAGCGAGTTTGTCCGGTTTGCTCGCGCGAAGTGCAGTATCAATTCGTGCCGCTCGCCGCGATGCCCGAAGATTTGCAGTTATTGATTCGCGCCAACGCGCCCGGTTCGCAGGCAGTCGAAGCCGTGTGCGTCCGCTGCGCCGGACTTTTTGAACGCGCCAAAGACCATATTCTCGGCGACGCGGCGATGAACAAAGACGGCTCGTTTGTTCTCTCGACACCGCTGCGGCTCGATGCTGACGAGCGATTTACCGGCAAAGACGTAACGATTGCCTTTCTCGATTCGGGGTTTTATCCGCACCCGGATTTGACCGAACCGGCAAACCGCATTCTCGCATATCAAAATATGAATGCGACCGACGGCGAAGTCGCGTCATTGTTTCAGCCGGACGTGGCAAGCTGGCACGGAATGATGACATCGGTTGTCGCGGCGGGCAACGGCGGCTTGTCGAACGGTTTTTATCGCGGCATCGCGCCGGAAGCGAATGTCGTTCTGGTTAAATTAGCCCGCACCGGTCGCATTACGGAACAAAACATTCAAGACGGTTTGGAATGGATTTTAGCGCACCGCGAAAAGTTTAAAATCAAAATCGTGAACATCTCGGCGGGCGGCGATTTCGAGCAGAGCTATCTGCACGATTCGTTGTCCCAGACGGTCGAAGAATGTGTCGCGCAAGGTTTGATGATTGTCTGCGCCGTCGGAAACGCCGGACATCTGCCGACGCATCCGGTTTTTCCGCCCGCGTCCGCGCCTTCGGCGATTTCGGTCGGCGGGCTTGACGACCATAATTCGATCAATCGGGCGCATCGCGGAATGTATCGCTCGTCGTATGGTCCAACCTTCGACGGCTTGCAGAAACCGGAAATCATCGCACCTTCGATTTGGGTCCCCGCGCCGATTTTGCCCGACACGCCGACGGCGCAGCAAGCCGCGCTGCTTGACCGTTTGGACAAAGCGAAAGACGAAGATTTGCATTCGATAATCGAAGCAAATCTGCATCTCGAACCGGAACTCGATGCCGCGCTCGACCGTCCCGTTCACGTTCTTCGCCAAATTATCGCTTTGAAACGACGCGATGAAAACGTGATTACCAAAAATTACAAATACGTTGACGGAACATCGTTCGCCGCGCCGATTGTCTCGTCAATCATCGCGCAGATGCTCGAAGCAAATCCCGATTTAACGCCGCAGCAAATCAAACGAATTTTAATTGGAACTGCCGAACGCCTTCCCGGTTACGCCGTTGACCGGCAAGGCTGGGGCGTGGTTGACCCGCGCCGCGCAGTTGAAGCGGTATTAACAGCGAAAACTTAGAATATTTTGATTAGAGCGTTTAAAGTTTGGATAGCCGTAGAATTACTGATTGACAAAATTGTAAATCACAACGCCGGTCGCCTTTACCGGCTGACTGTTAACAAGCACCGGATTAAACCTCGACTGTCGCGCGGCGGCTTCGGCGGACGCGCGAAGCAGCATATTCCCGCTCGTCGCTTTCGCCGACAAAACATTTCCCGCTTCGTCAACCAAAACCTGCACGGCGACTTGTCCCGATGCACGCATAAATTTTGCCTGCGGCGGATATGCCGGTTTCGGCAAATTGACGGCGCGACCGTTTAAGATTCCGACGCTGACCGGACGATTTCCCGGATCAGGCGTTTGCGAAGGCTTCGGCGTTACGCTCGGCGAAGGACGCGGCGAAATTGTCGGTCGGGCGTTAATCGGCGGCGGTGACATCGTGTTCGTGTTGGTCAAACCGTTGACGTTGATATTAGCATTTTCATTTTCGTTCGGTGTCGGTGTCGGAGTCGGCGTTTTGGTCGGAGTTGGCGTTTTCAAATTGGCGTTGAGATTCGTATTGACGTTGGCGTTGGCGTTGAGATTGTAATTGAAATTGGCGGGCGAATTTCCGACATCGAGATTGGTGTTTAAGTTCACGTCAAGCGGACTGACATTAGTATTGATATTTACGTTTTGATTTGCAGCGTTTGAATTTCGATTGCTTAATAAATAAATCACTCCGCCCGCGCCCGCTAAAATCACAATCGTTCCCAGCACGGTCAGAAAAACAATCAACGCCGCGTTCGATTTTGCAGGCAGCGGCTGGCGGCGAATCGAGGGAGTTGTTTTCGTCCGCACCGGCTCTCTCAAAGGTTCTTCGCCGGTCGGGATAACTATGCGCGGCGACGAAATATGTTCGTTTTCAAAATCCGGCAAAGGCTCGGCGGTCGGCGGAATCGGCGGCGGAGTTTTGCGGCGAATGACGGTTTCTTCATCCAAATCGCTCTCGCTCGGCAGAGCGGTAAAATTCGGTTGTTCCTCGTCAACGAGCGGCGTGCCGTCTTTAGTGCAGAAGCGCAAAATTTCTTCGTCATACCGAGTTTTGCATATCGGACAAAATTTCATAAATTTATCAACAGACGTTTTTTAATTTTTATGACAACAACTGCTTACGTATTCTATCACGATTTTAAATCGAGAAAAATTACGGACTTTATTGTCAGAAAGGAGAGCGGCGGCGATTTGCTTTTTAAGCGCGAGATCATCCGGTCGCCGACGCTTCCGGTTCTAAATTACAAGCTGTTTGAAAACCCGGAAAAGACAAATATTTGAAAGTTACTTGTTCATTATTCATTGGTAATTGTTCATTGCTAAACAGCAAAATGCTTTCTTTAATCAAGAAAAAATGAACAATCAACATTTGACAATGAATAATTATCTCTCTTCTGTAATTTATCTTTTCGACGTTTTAAAACAGCTTCTTATGATTTTTTCTATGCGTAAAATAATCGTTATCGGCGCGGGACTCGGCGGACTTGCCGCCGCGATTCGGCTTGCCAAAGAAGGTTTTGACGTGAGCGTTTTAGAGAAAAACGAAATGGTCGGCGGCAAGGTCAATCTGGTCGAAGCGAACGGTTACAAATTCGATACGGGCGCGTCTCTTTTGACGATGCGCGGCGTTTTTGAAGATTTGTTTAACTTTTGCGGCAGACGCATCAAAGATTATCTCGACATCGTTCCGCTCGACCCGATTTGCAGATATTTCTGGTCGGACGACACACGGCTCGATGCTTCAAGCGATTGGCGTAAAACGGAAAACGAAATTGAAAAAATCGCGCCGCGCGACGCTCGAAATTTCCAAAAATATTTAACCGACGCGCGCCGCAAATACGAGATAGCGGAAAAAACTTTTCTCGCTCACAGTCTCAACGATTTGCCGAAACTTTTGCGCCCGAAATACTTGCGAGATTTGCTCGCCATATCCGGTTTGAAAACTCTCGCGGCGCACAACGAAAGATATTTCGAATCGGAAAAAATGCGGCAGATTTTCAATCGCTACGCGACTTACAACGGCTCGTCGCCGTATCAAACTCCGGCGACTTTCGCGCTCGTTCCGTTTGTCGAATTCGGCACGGGCGCGTGGTATGTGCGCGGCGGAATTTACGAAATCCCAAGAGCTTTGGAACGTCTTGCGAGAGAACTAAACGTGCAAATTCGGACGAACAGCGCGGTTGAAAAAATTATTATCGAAAACAAAAAAGCCGTCGGCGTTCGACTCGAAGACGGCGAAATTTTGCTAAGCGATTTTGTCGTGGCGAATTCCGACGCGGTTGAAACTTATCGAAACTTGATTGACGCAAAGTTTTTCAATAAAAAATTGGATAAGCGCGAGCCTTCGTCGAGCGGTTTCGTTTTGCTTTTGGGCGCGAAGAAAAAATACGAAATGCTCGCGCATCACAACATCTTTTTTTCCGACGATTACAAAGCCGAATTCAACGCGCTTTTTTCAGATTTGCGTCCGGCGGCAAATCCGACAATTTACGTCTGCGCCGCCTCGCGCACCGACGCGACGCAAGCACCGGAAGGCGGCGAAAATCTTTTCGTCCTCGTCACCGCGCCTTACACGAGCGACCGAATTGATTGGAAGGCGGAAGCAAAATCGTATCGAGATTTGATAATTAAAAAATTGGAAAAATTCGGTTTAAAGGATTTGGATAAATCAATCGAGTTTGAACAAATCATCACGCCCGAAGATTTCCAGAGCAAATATCGAACGAATCGCGGCTCGATTTACGGCATCTCCTCGAACGGAATTTTCTCCGCCTTTCTGCGCGTTCCAAACCGCGCGAGAAAAATCCAGAATCTATATTTCGTTGGCGGCGCAACGCATCCGGGCGGCGGAATGCCGCTCGTTTTGCTGTCGGGCAAAATGGCGTGCGATTCGATTGCAAAATTTTGCTCGGCTGATTAACGGTTGTTAGATGTTTGTTGATTTGATTTGTTAAATTTGATTCCGGCGCGACTTTGCCTTTTCGTATATTTACTATTAAAGCCGCTTGCATTTATTATTGAAGCTGAAAAACTTATGAAATACTGTCCAAACTGCCAAACCGAATACGCCGACGACACGCTTCAGTTTTGCCTGCAAGACGGAACGCCGCTCGTCGCTTCCGCAAATCAAAGCTCTGATTTCGAGCGCGAAGCCGAAACGCTCGTTTCGCCGAAACAGGTCGAGCCGATTCGCTTTGAGCCGCCGTCTTCGTATCAAACGAATCAAACCGGCTGGCAGTCGAGCCAGCCGGTTATCGTCGAGCAGCAGCGCGAGCCGAAAAAATCGAACACGGCGATGATTGTCGCGCTGACGATTTTGGGAACGATTTTGCTGCTCGGCATCGGCGGCACCGGCGCGTGGCTTTACATGAGAAATTCGCAAAGGGAAATCGCGGTCAATATCAACGCCGCGCCGCAAAATCGCCCGACGAATTCCAACGCGGCAAATGCAAATCAAAATACGAATGCCAATCTCGCCACGCCTACGCCGGGCGCGTCGCCCACGCCCGAAGCGACATTGCCGCCGAAGGAAGCGAAAGCCGTCGCCGAAGACATAAAAAATGTAATTGACGATTGGAAGGACGCTTCGGAAAATTTCGATATGGATGAGCATCTCAGTCATTACGCGCCGACGGTTGATTATTACAAAGGCGGGCGAGTTTCGGTTGATAAAGTTCGCGCCGACAAGCAACGTGCCTACGATCAATACGATTCGATAGACATAAACATAGACAATTTAAAAGTTACGCCCGACGGTTCGGGCAAAAAAGCGACGGCGATTTTTGACAAAAAATGGAAATTTAAAGGCGATGAAAAATACTCGTCCGGCAAGGTTCAGCAGCAATTACAGCTTGAAAGAGTCAACGGTCAATGGCTGATTACGGGCGAGAAGGATTTGAAGGTTTATTACGTTGAAAAATAAATTGGCGGAGCAACGTATCGCCGCTTTAAAAACCTTCGTGTCGCTTCGTGTTATTTCGTGGATAAAAAGATTTCGAGCTTCCTAAATAATGAAGGCTTTAAGATTTGAAAATAACGATTTGCATCTTGCCGAAATCGCCAAACCGAATGCGAAAAACGAGGCACTTGTGCGCATCATAAAATCGGGAATCTGCAACACGGATTTGGAAATCGTCAAAGGCTACGCGAATTTTCAAGGCACAATCGGACATGAATTCGTCGGCGTGGTCGAAGAAGCGTTTGACGCGCCGCATCTCGTCGGCAAGCGCGTGGTCGGCGAGATAAACGCGGGCTGCGGCAAATGCGAAAATTGTTTGCAAGGCGATTCGCGGCATTGTCCGGCGCGGACGGTTTTGGGAATCGTCGGGCGCGACGGAGCGCACGCCGAATTTTTGAATTTGCCGACGCGCAACCTTTTTGAAGTTCCCGACGAAATTTCAAACGAGCAAGCGGTTTTCGTCGAACCGCTCGCCGCAGCATTCGGAATCACCGAGCAGGTCGAGATTTTTCCCGAAACGAAAGTCGCCATCGTCGGCGACGGCAAACTCGGAAATTTGTGCGCTCAATCGCTCGCTCTGAAAAGCGAAAATGTTTTTTTAATCGGCAAGCACCGTGAAAAACTTTTACTTTTGAAAAAGCGCAACGTCGAAACCGTAATGTTGGAAAACGCTTCAAAGCTGAATAAAAATTTCGATGTCGTCATCGAAGCGAGCGGTTCGGAAAGCGGTTTTAATCTGGCTTTGGATTTGCTGAAACCGCGCGGGAAATTAGTTTTGAAATCTACCTTTCACGGCGCGGCGACGTGGCAGGCGTGGCGCGTGGTCGTAGATGAAATCACGATTGTCGGCTCGCGCTGCGGACGTTTCGCGCCCGCGCTGGAGCTTTTGAAAAACGATTCGATTGATGTCGAAAGTCTCGTCAGCGAAGAATTAAATTTAACCGACGGCGTGAAGGCGATAAAAGTTGCCGGACGACGCGGCGTGATGAAAATAGTTTTATCAATGGCTGTTTAATAAAAGTCGGCGCGGTTGGAAGATTCAAACATCTGCAAAATAATGAATAATTGATAATCGGTGTTTTTACTTTTGCCTTTTTACTTTTTACTTTTTACTTTTGCTATACTTTACTTGCCGATGGCGGCGATTTTCGAGGAGAAAAAGTTTTATGTCCGTATGTAAAAAAAGTTATGCGCGGAAAATCCGACGCGGTTTGACACATTTAATTTTCGCTTGTTTGATTTTCGGCGCGGCGGCGAGTTTTTCTCGCGCTCAAACCGAAACTGATAAAATAAAAGCCGCCGCCATTACGCCCGAAATGCTTTCGGCTTCGTTCGCGGAAGTTTCAAAGCGCGTCGAACCGGCGGTCGTCAATATTGACACGAAGGGAAAGATGCCCGCCGACATCACGCTTAAAAGCGGCGACGGCGAAAAGCCGTCTGCTGACGACATCGCGGAATTTTATCGTCGTCTCGCGCCGCGCCGTCCGAGCTACGCCATCGGAAGCGGTTTTATCGTGGACAAGGCAGGCTATATTTTGACGAACAATCACGTGATTGACGACGCTTCGCGCATCACCGTCAAACTGCAATCGGGCGAAGAATACATCGCCACGGTCGTCGGCGCGGACGAGCAAACCGATTTGGCGGTTTTAAAGATTGACGCGGGACACGATTTGCCGTTTCTCAAACTCGGCGATTCGGACGCGGCGCAAATCGGCGATTGGGTTTTGGCAATCGGCTCGCCGTTCGGTTTGGCGCAGACGGTTACGGCGGGCATCGTTTCGCAGACCAACCGCGAAACGCCATACTCTTCGCAATTTCAAAAATTTATTCAAACCGACGCGGCAATCAATCGCGGAAATTCCGGCGGAACGCTCGTTAATCTGAACGGCGAAGTTATCGGAGTCAATTCGCAAATCGCTACTTCGACCGGCGATTACAACGGCATCGGTTTCGCGCTACCGTCGAACGACACGGCAAACGTCTACCGGCAAATTCGGGAGTCGGGCAAAGTTCGGCGCGGTTATCTCGGAGTGTTTTTGGATTCGGTCAAAACGGAATACGCGAAAATTTACAATCTTTCGGAAGCAAAGGGAGCAATCATCACCGGCATCCGCGACCGGCAAGGCGCGGCGGCAAATGGAGGTTTGCAGACAGGCGACGTGGTTTTGGAATTCGGCGACGCGAAGATTTTAAATGCCGCCGATTTCGCCGCGAAAATCGCCGCGACCGCGCCCGAAAAAGAAGTCAATATAACTTATCTGCGCGAAGTCGGCGATACGATGGAACGCAAAACCTCGCTCGTCAAAATTGCCGAGCGTCCGTCGCCGAATACCGCGGCGGTCGGCGAAGAAGGAACGGCGAGAAAATTGACCGTTAGCGATGTCAAAAAACCGATTGAGCCGTTCGGCTTGACGCTTATCGAAGTAACTCCGCAGCTTTCCGCCGTTTATAAACTCGAAGGCGAAAAAGGTTTGATAATCAGAAGCATCAATCCGGCGAGCTTTATCGCCGACGTGAAAAACGCGAGAGGTTTGGACGCGCTCAACGAAGGCGATTTGATTCAGCGCATCAACCGCGTAAAGATTACCGACATTAAAAGTTTTAACGAAATCGTGAGCCGTCTGAAAAAAGGCGACGCGGTAGTTTTGCAGGTTCAAAGCTACGACCTCGAAACGCAGCATCTTCAACTTCGCATCATACAATTTACGGTTCAGTAAAATGTAGGTTTCAGGTTTCAGGTTTCAAGTTTCAAGTTAATCGGCTTGGCGAACTTGAAACTTGAAACCTGAAACCTGAAACTATTTTTATGGCAAAAGCAAAAGAAGCAAAATCAAAAACAGCATCGAAAACTTATCACAATTACATCGGCGGCGAGTGGAAGAAATCAATTTCAAACGAATGGTTTGAAAATTTGAATCCGGCTGATACAACCGATGTCGTCGGGCGTTTTCCCTTGTCGAATGAAGAAGACGTGAATGCGGCGGTCGAAGCGGCGCGAAATGCGGCAACGCGCTGGCGGCGAACGCCCGCCCCGAAACGCGCCGAAATTCTGTTTCGTCTGGCGCGAATTTTAGAACGAAACAAAGACGAATTCGCCCGGCAGATGACGCGCGAAATGGGCAAGGTTTTAAAGGAAACCGGCGGCGACGTGCAGGAAGCGATTGACTGCACGTATTTCACGGCGGGCGAAGGTCGCCGTCTGCACGGATTTACGACTCCGGCGGAAATGCCGAATAAATTTGCGATGTGCGTTCGTCAGCCGGTCGGCATCTGCGGATTGATTACGCCGTTTAATTTTCCGATGGCGATTCCGTCATGGAAATTGATTCCCGCGCTCGTCTGCGGCAACACGGTCGTTCTCAAATCCGGCGAAGACGTGCCGCTTTCGACAATCAATCTCGTGAAATCCTGCGAGGAAGCCGGAATTCCGAAAGGCGTGGTCAACGTCGTCAACGGCTTTCACGAGCCGGGCGCGGCGTTAGTTAATCACCGCGACGTGCGCTTAATTTCCTTTACGGGTTCGACCGATACGGGACGAATTATAGCCGAAGAATGCGCTCGTCAAAACAAAATCGTATCGCTTGAAATGGGCGGCAAAAACGCGATTATCATAATGGACGATGCGGATGTTGACAACGCCGTCGAAGGTTCACTCTGGGGCGCGTTCGGAACTTCAGGACAACGTTGCACAGCTTCATCTCGCCTTGTCGTTCACAAAAAAGTTTATAAAAAATTCTGCGAAAAATTAGTCGAGCGCGTCAAAAAATTACGAGTCGGAAACGGCTTGGATAAGAAAACCGAAGTCGGTCCGGTCATCAATCAAACCGCGCTGGAAAAGATTTTAGGCTACATCGAAATCGGACAAAAAGAAGACAAAGCGAAACTCGCCTGCGGCGGCAAACGTCTGACCAAAGGCGAATATAAAAACGGATATTTTATCGAGCCGACCGTTTTCACAGACGTTGCGCCGAAAATGCGCGTCGGGCAGGAAGAAATTTTCGGACCCGTTACGAGCGTGATTCCGTTTTCAAATTTGGACGAAGCAATCGAAATTGTGAACGACGTGAAATACGGTTTGTCGTCGGCGATTTACACGCGAGATGTCAATCAAGCGTTTTACGCGATGCAGGAACTTTACACGGGAATTTGCTACGTCAATTCGGCGACTATCGGCGCGGAAGTTCATCTCCCGTTCGGCGGCACAAAGGGAACAGGCAACGGACACCGCGAAGCCGGAACGCAGGTTTTGGATATTTTCTCCG
This sequence comes from Pyrinomonadaceae bacterium, assembly GCA_051002375.1. Lineage (GTDB taxonomy): Bacteria > Acidobacteriota > Blastocatellia > Pyrinomonadales > Pyrinomonadaceae. Next base: position 11,572 of record JBPCMK010000047.1, read on the forward strand.
AATGGAAATCGCTCTACGTTGATTATTCGGGCAAACTGCAAAAGGCGCAGATTGACGAGTTTGAAATTTAGTTTTGAGTGTTGCGATTGAAATTTTGGTTGCGCCATTTTTGAATTGAGCGGAAACGGCGTAAAATTATGCCTATCAAAAAGATTTATTAAAATAACTTTGGAGAAAATTGAAAAATGAAAATCGGATTACCGAAAGAAATTAAAGATAACGAATACCGCGTCGGGTTGACTCCGGCGGGCGTGCAGGCTTTGTCTGACGCGGGACACAATTTGTTCGTGCAGAAAACGGCGGGCGAAGGTTCGGGTTTTGCTGACGAGCAATATAAAAGCGCGGGCGCGAAGATGTTGGAGACGGCGGACGAGGTTTGGAGCGAAGGCGATATGATTGTCAAAGTCAAAGAGCCGATTGCGCCGGAATATCCGCGAATGCGCGAAAATCAACTGCTTTTTACGTATCTTCATCTCGCGCCCGAACCGGAATTGACCAAACAATTGATGGAGCGAAAAGTTTCCGGCGTGGCGTATGAAACCATCACGGACGAGCAGGGACGCTTGCCGCTTTTAACGCCGATGTCGGAAGTCGCAGGTAGAATGAGCGTGCAGGTCGGCGCGACGTTTTTGGAAAAAATGAACGGCGGACGCGGCATTCTGCTCGGCGGCGTTCCGGGCGTTACCGCCGGACGAGTCGTGATTATCGGCGGCGGCGTAGTCGGCACGGAAGCGGCGAAAATGGCAATCGGACTCGGAGCGCACGTTACGATTATTGATAGAAATCTTGATCGTCTGCGACAACTCGACGACATCTTTTTGTCGCAAGTGCAGACGCTTGCCTCGTCGCGTTACGCGATTGAAGAAGCGATTTCGGAGGCTGATTTGGTTATCGGCGCGGTGCTGGTCGTCGGCGCGGCGGCTCCGAAATTAGTTACGCGCGATATGCTGAAATCAATTCCGAACGGCGCGGTTCTGGTTGACGTGGCGGTTGATCAAGGCGGCTGTTTTGAAACGACGCACGCCACGACGCACTCGAATCCGACTTATTACGAAGAAGGCGTTCTGCATTACTGCGTGGCGAATATGCCGGGCGCAGTTCCGCGCACTTCGACCTTTGCGCTGACCAATGCGACTCTGCCTTACGCGCTCAATTTGGCGAAGAAAGGGTTGGAGCAGGCGATAAAAGATGACAAAGGTTTGCTCGAAGGCGTGAACACATTCGGCGGCAAATTGACTTACGAAGCCGTTGCGACTTCACAAAAATTGGAATACACGCCGCTCGATTCGCTGATTGACGGCATTGCGGCGAAAGCGGCGAATTAAACGATGTGAGTTCAGGATAAGAAATGACAGCCGCAAAAGGCGCAAAAATCACAAATAAAGATTTTTCAGATTTTCTTTTTGTGATTTTTGCGCCTTTTTGCGACTATTTCTTTCAATCTGCGGGGTGACTTTTGTTTGTCTTTTCGCTTATAATTCTGGCGAGGTTTTTTGTCAAATCTTCCTTCAAATTCGCGCCCTTAACCATATAATCGTCGGCGCAATCCTGTTCGACGTTTGCCGAAATTTCCTGTTCGAGTCCGCTTAAAATAATTAGCGCGGTGTTTTTGTAATTTTCATTTTGCCTTAGTATGCGGCACAAATCGTGTCCGGTCAGATTCGGCATAATGGCATCGGCGACGACGGCATCGAAATTTTGTTCGAGCGCGATTTTCATCGCCGCCACTCCGTCTTCCGCCGAAACAACTTCATAACCGGCACGCTGCAAAGTGATTTCCAAAAAACGCCGCATCGAAGCATCGTCTTCCGCCAGCAAGACTTTTATTTTTGAAAGATTTTTGTCGTTCATCTGAGAATTTTCACCGTCTGACATTTTCCTTGTCAATCTGTTAAAATCGTTTTCGTGCAGTCGAAAGGGGATTCGATTCAAGATTATGAAATAAAGTCGCGGATTGTCAATTTCCTTACAACTAAATTATTTACGGCATAAAGGTTTTTACGATGTATGAATTTGCAGTTACACCGGCGATTACGCAGTTAAGACGACCCGGCGTTTTGATTACGGAAGTCGCGCCCGAATCTTTGGCGGACGAATTAAAACTCGCTCCCGACGATAGAATCGTGCGCGTCAACGGGCGCGTCGTCCGCGATTATCTCGATTTTCGTTTTCAGACGGCGGGCGAAACCGAACTCGAATTAACCGTCAAAAAATCGAACGGCGACGTTTGGCAAATCGAAATCGAACGCGACGAAAGCGAAGATTTCGGTTTGATGTTCGAGCAAATCGCGCCGCGCCAATGTGCCAACGAATGTATTTTTTGTTTTTGCAAAGGCAATCCGTCGGATGCGCGACCTTCGCTTTTCGTCCGCGACGAAGATATTCGATTGTCGTTTCTTTACGGCAATTACACGACGCTTTCTTCAATTACCGACGACGAAATGAAGCGCATCATCGAGCAAAGATTGTCGCCGCAATACGTTTCGATTCACGCGACCGACTTGAAAACTCGCGCTTATCTTTTAGGCGTTGACGAAAAACGCGCCGACATTTCCGGCAAATTAAAAACGCTGCTTGATAATGACATCGAACTTCACGCGCAGGTCGTTCTTTGTCCCGGAATTAACGACGGGAAACAATTGGAAAAAACCTTGCGCGATTTGGCGGCTCATTATCCGCGCATTATTTCGACGGCGGTCGTTCCGGTCGCTTTGACGCGCTATAACACCGACGAAAGATTAACTCGCGTTACGCCCGAATTTTGCCGCCGGACAATCGAGGAGATCGAAAAACTGCAAAAAGAATTTCGCGCGAAACTCGGCGTAACCTTCGCATTTCTGGGCGACGAAATTTACATCAAAGCGGATTTGCCGATTCCTTCAAAACGACACTACGGCAATTATCCGCAAATCGAAGACGGCGTGGGAATGATTCGTTCCTTCACGAATTCGTTTGAAAAATTACTGAGAAAATTATCGAACGACAGCAAAACGGAAACACGAAATTTCGTTTCTGAAAACGTCAGAACTCATAAACTTGCGATTGTTCCAAAAAATCAAAAATCAAAAATCAAAAACCAAAAACCAAACTCTCTGAACGGAACAATTCTAACCGGCGAAATGTTCGCGCCGATTTTGCGCTGGCAAATCGAAAAATTAAATTCATCAATCAATTCACGGCTAAAAGTTCTCGCCGTTCCGAACACCTATTTCGGCGGCGACGTTGCCGTTGCGGGACTTCTGACAGGTCAGGATTTTCTTAAAGTCAAAAATAAAATCGGAGGCAATTTCGTCATCATTCCGAAAAACACGATTAAATCGGACGAACCGATTTTGCTGGACGGAATGAATTTTGATGAACTTAAAGCTAAATTCGACGTGCCGATTTACGCAATGGATTTGCAGGATTTTATCAGTCGTATTTTGAATGGCGATTATCGAAGATAGACTGGGTTCAAAATAAAAAGAGTTCGGAGTTATGCTTAAAAGCATAACTCCGAACTCTTTTTTGCTTTACTGCATCGAAAATTTATAAACGATAATGCCGGAAACTTTGACCGGACTTCCGTTTAGAAGCGTCGGGTTGAATTTCGCATTTCGCGCCGCGCGTTCCGCTTCGACTTTCAAAAGCGGATGCCCGTCAACCGCGTTTGCCGAAATGACGTTTCCCGCTTCGTCAACCAACACCTGAACATTAACCGCGCCATTTGCTCTGACGGCTTTGGCGGCAACTGAATAAACGGGTTTCGGAAGATATTTTGCCTGCCCGTTAATTACGCCGGTTGATTTAATAACCGTTTTCTTCCTCGGTTCGACAGGCGATTTTTTCAAAGACGGCGGCGGTTCGATTTTTTTGGAAATTTCAGTCGGCGACGAAACTGTATCTTGGATTCCGATGCCGCTTACGTCCGATTTGCCGTCTCGATTACCTAACGGCGAGCCTTGCGGTTCTCCATTGTCTAATTTATCCGCCGTTAAAGAAAAATTGACGGGACGCGACTTTTGTGCAGACGGCGCGACGGAAACTTCTTTTGGCGCAATCGGCGATTCTTCAATCCGCTGAATATTTGACGGGCGAAACGGAACATCGCTTTTCGCCGGCTTGCTTTTTTCCTGTTTCGGCATCGGCTCAGGCGGCTTATTTTCAAGAGTTTGAAGCGGCGCGACGAGCGTTGATAATTCCAGAGAATCATTTCCCGTTCCCAAATCTTTGGCGAACAAACTCCATAAAACCGCGCTGAATAATAAACCGGCGACCAGCACGAACGTCGTCAGCAAAAAACCGCCGCGACTTTTATTTTCCTTTCCATTACTTTTCGATTCGATTAAATGGTCTAACATTTTGTAAATTTTCTCCTTCTGTTTCCGATGCCAATCGAGGTCTGCGGCGGACGAATAGCTTAAATTGAAATTATGGAATTATCTTTCATTCCATTTGTTAGACACCGAAATTTATATTTTGTTCCCACAAGATTTCGGGAGGAAAATTTAGAACGATTGCGAAATGAATATATGGTTCTGACCGTGTATCCAAACTTTATTGCTCTAGGAGGAGTGCGCTGATTTTGTCCGCCGCTTAAAACATTTCAATATTGAATTGATCCAAAAGAAAAGCGGCGGCTGGAAGCCACCGCGACAGCCGCCACAGATGGCGGCGTTACTTTTTCGATTTTTAAGAAAGCCTCTAAAATTTTATTTTACAAAACCGTATTTCGTCAGCAGTAAATCTTCGTCTTGAATCAAACCGACACCGGGCGCGTAAAGTTTATATTCTTTTTCTCGCGGTTCGAGCGGAGTCGTTTCTTCGGTTTTCAAACAATTTGTAAATGCGCCCGCCGGAGTCGTTTTCGTTTCGCTCAGGCTGATGATTTCCGCTCTGTCCATCGCCCGATTCGGCGCGAGTTCCTGATAATATCTCGCGCCGAGCAGAGCGAGTCCCGGCATCGCCACGCCCGCGCGATTAACGCCTTCCGCCATCCAAGCGTCTTCGCCTTTTATCATTTTTCCGTTTTTGAAAATATCAACTTCTTCGCCGAAATAATAAACGCTTGCCGTCTCGCGGCAGAAGGCAAAAAAGTTTCTCGAAATCTCGACCGGCTTTCCATTTTGTGATTCGTTTTCTTCGACGACGCGCGTTTCCACGTCGCCGATTTTTCTCGTTTCATTCAAAACCGTAACGACCAATTTTCCGCCTTTTTTATTTTCCAGCGTCAGTCGATAACCGGGTTCGAGAATAAAAAACTGATTGCGCCCGCTCGTTTAATACGCGCAGTTTTTCTGCATTAAATCTTCGGAAAATTGTTTGCTCTGCGCCGCCGCGATTGCCGACAAAAACAGAATCGTCAAAATCAAATTTTTAATCATAATTTTGGTTCTCCTTGAGTTAAGATATTTCATTGTAATTTGAAACCCGCCGCTTATCAATTTATTTGTCCGGCGAATTTTTTACCGCAATAACTTCCGCCGCGATTGAAACGGCGATTTCTTCGGGCGTTCGGCTGTTGATTTGAAGACCGATTGGCGTGTGGATTTGATTTAATTTTTCCGCGTCGAAACCTTCTTGTTCCAAATTTCCCAACAGAATTTTCATCTTCGCGCCGCTGCCGAGAACGCCGAAATATCTGAAATTTTTGTCGAGTAATTTTCTGATTACAATTTCATCGGATTTGTAACCGAGCGTCATCACGACAACATAAATGTTTGCGCCCGACGGAATAAATTCTCCGATATTTTCGTAAGACTCGATTGTTTTTTTCGTATGAGCAAATTCGTTTTTGGCAAGCGTATTTAATTTCGGTCGGTCGTCAAAAAGTGAAATATGAAAATCCATTTTTGAAAAAAGCTCCGATAAGGCAAGAGCGCAATGCCCGCCGCCGACGATAAATAATTTGTTTTTATAGCCGAGTTTTTCTTCAAACAAAAACTCGTTTTCATTTTTTCGCGCAAACCTGAAATCAAATTCATTCGATTGATTTTTTGAAATTTTAATATCGGAATTTGAAATTTGCAGAATTGCCGATTGCTGATTTTCGATGACGCGAATAATTTGACGAACGGTTTTCAAATGCGATGAATCCAGCTTAAAAAAAACAATTGTCTGCCTTCCCGAACAAATCATTCCGCTCGCGTCCGGCGAGTTTTTCCGGTGAACTTGCTCAACGATTGCAAATTCGCTTTTACCTTTTGCCTTTTTACTTTTTACTTTGGCGAGTTCCACGAGCCGAACTTCCATCGCGCCGCCGCCAATGCTGCCGCGCATTTCATCCTGAGCGACAACCATTTTAAAACCTTGTCTGCCGGGCGAACTCCCCGAACTTTCCGCAACGACGAGCAGCATTACCGATTCGCCCTGCTTCAATCGCTCGGCGGCGAATTGCCAGATTTCAAGTTCTTTATTCATTCCTCCGAATTACGAAAGTTTTTTATTGCAGAATTGACAAAAATTCTTTCCAAGCTCCGACATTTTCGGCGTATTTGCGAGCCAAAATAGTTACAATTTGTTTGATGTGCGTCAAATCGTGAACCGCCCAAGTCGCCAGTAATTGTTCGAGCGTTACTTCGCCAAGTTCGGGATGAATTCCTTTTAAATTTAATTTCTCTTCGGTCAAATCCATTTCACGAAGCGCAGCGAGATTTTTCACTCTCAACACGGTGAAAGTTTCAATCAGTTCATTTAAGGTTTTGCCTTTCGATTTTTTAAATTGAGCAAAACGGTCAAACGCCTTAAACGTCAGATTATCGCCTTGCGCCAGAATAATTTCGGCTCGCGGAATCCAATCGGTTTCCTCGCCGTGAATCAAATGCCCGACAATATCAAACGGACTCCAACTTTCAGAATTCGCGGAATTTTCTATCCAATCGTCCGACAGATTTCCGAGCGAAGATTTTACGGTCAAAGGCGTTTGAGCAAGAATTTCGACAGCTTGTTCTACTTGAAATTTCATAAAATTTGATTGTTAATAAAATGAAGTCAAACTTTTGCTTTCAACTTTTCGACAGTTTCCGAATATAAATTCATCAAAACTTTTTCCGGCGTAAAAGGCGCGTCAAACGCGGGCGAATTTTTCGAATTGAACGCGCGAACGGCGTTGCGAATCGCAAAATACGCGCCGATACCATACATCAAAGGCGGCTCGCCGACGGCTTTTGAATTGAAGATGGCAAGATTTTCACGCGCGGTTTCAAGCGGCATAAATTCTATCGTTTTCGGCACGGAATAAATGTCCGGGATTTTGTAAGTCGAAAGCGCGTTCGAGCGAAGTTTCCCCGATTCGTCGTAAAAAACTTCTTCCATTGTCATCCAGCCAATGCCTTGCACGATACCGCCTTCGATCTGTCCGTAATCAACCGAAGTATTCATTGAACTGCCGAAATCGTGGCACGCTTTGACGAAATCAATCGTGTAAATTCCGCGCAGGCAATCAACCGTCGCGCCGACGATTGCCGTGCCGTAGACGTGATACGCAAACGGATGACCTTTGGCGATTGACCAATCGAAATCGAGTCCGGGCGTGGCGTAATGCGCGTGTTCGCTCAAGTTGACGCGCGTCAGATGAGCTTCGTTGACGATTGTAATCCAATCGAAATCGGTGCGTTCGCCGTTGCGGAAAACGAAACCGTTTTCAAATGAAACGTCGTCCGCAGTCTGCGCTTCGACGAGCGGCGCAGCGACTTCTTTTAATCTTTGCAAAATAGTTTCGCAGGCGATTTGCGTCGCGCGTCCATTCAAATCGGCGGCGGCTGAAGCGGCGGTCGGCGAAGTGTTGGCGATTCGCAAAGTATTCGTTGTGTGAATTTTTACTCTTTCAATCGGCAGCGAAAAAATTTGCGCCGCGACTTGCGCGATTTTCGTGTTCACGCCTTGCCCCATTTCCACCGCGCCGGTCGAAACGGCAACCGAGCCGTCAGTATAAACGTGAACTAAGGATCGCGCCTGATTCATCGCCGTTTTCGTGAACGAAATGCCGAAACAAACCGGCATCAACGCCACGCCTTTTTTGACAAATTTATTTTCGCGGTTAAATTCATCCGCTTCTTTCTGCAATTTTGCAAAATCAAATTTCGCATCGGCTTGCGTCCAACTCGTCATCGCTTCGCTTTCGGCGATTTGTCCGTAAGGAAATTCGTCGCCGTCCGTTATCAAGTTTTTCCTTTGAATTTCCGAAGCCGAAATGTTTAATTTTTCCGCCGCGTGCGCGATTGCCGATTCGATGACGAACATTCCCTGCGGTCCGCCAAAGCCGCGAAACGCCGTATTCGGCGGCAAATTCGTGCGGCACGAATAAGCCGTCGCCGTGACGTTCGGAACGAAATAAGCGTTTGTGCAGTGAAATAAAGTGCGCTCCAAAACCGGCGGCGACAAATCAGCCGACGCGCCCGCGTTTTGATAAAACACGGCTGAATATGCGACGATTTTCAAATCTTTATTCAAGCCGATTTTATAATCCGCCGAATACGGATTGCGCTTGCCCGTCATTCGCATATCTTCCATTCTGTGAAGCGCATATTTCACGGGATGTTTTGTTAACTGCGTGCCGACCGCGCACAACGCCGCCCAAGCATTTGCCTGATCTTCCTTGCCGCCGAAACCGCCGCCGAGACGAGTTACGTCAACTTCGACCGCGTGCATCGGCAGCGCGGTTACGCGAGAAACCGCACGCTGCACGGCGGTCGGACCTTGCGTCGAAGAATAAATTTTCATTCCGCCCTGCTCGGTCGGAATCGAATACGCGCCCTGCGTTTCGATATACAAATGCTCTTGCCCGTTTAACTCGACACGGTTTTCGTAGACGTATTCGCAATTTTTAAACGCCGTTTCCGCGTCGCCCAATTTAAAATGTTTCGGCGGCACGATTAAATCGCCCTTCGCAAACGCCACGCGCGGATCGGTTACGATTTCAAGCGGCTCGATTTCGACTTTTATTTTTTTCGCCGCGCTTCTCGCCTGTTCTTCCGATTCAGCCAAAACGAGCGCAACCGGCATTCCGCAAAAATGAACTTCCGTATCGGCAAAAAGCGGCTCGTCCGGCAAAATTCCGCCGATTTGATTTTCGCCGATTAAATCTTTTGCTGTAATAACTCTGACCACGCCCGCCGATTTTTCGGCTTCGCTCGTGTCAACGCTTTTCAATTTCCCGTGCGCGACGGGCGAATCGAAAACGCAGGCGTAAAGCGTTCCTTGAATCAAAGGAATATCGTCGAGATAAATTGATTCGCCGCGAACGTGCGATTTTGAATCGAGATTTTTCATTATTTATCAATGGTGTAAGGATAGAATTTTATCACAATAATCTTCGTGTTAAAATTTGTAGCTAAAAGCTAAAAAAGTATTTCAAGCTCATTATGAAAAAGCAGTCGAATGTTACAAAAGGTAAAAAATTAGTTGCACAACTATCTGAAATTTGTCGAATTGTTTCGGACGAAGAAGTGTTTGAACTTTCAACGGAGGAAGTATTGATGAGTTGTTGAATTCAACTTTAAATCCTCAGACAATTATTAGCTACAAAAATATTGGGGATTTTTTTCTTTACAACAAACAAAGATCGGCTTCAATTTAGTTGGTTTGCTGTTTCGCCTCACTGCCTGGTAGAACCACTGCCAGAGGCAGTGATTTGATTCTTTGAATCATTGGACGTGAGGGCGAAACAGCTCTCTTTATAATAGACCTCTTTCATAAGTAGTTAATGATTCAATTCGAAGTTATACAATCCGGCAATCAGATTGAACCGCAGTCCAAAGCGGCGGCGGCGATTGCGGTATTTCTCAGCAACGATCCGAAATATC
>JBPCMK010000048.1:0-12417 GCA_051002375.1 Pyrinomonadaceae bacterium
TTGAAAAGTCCCGTAATTAACTCCAATCAGTCGAGTGAATTCAGCCGGACGTTTCGATTTATATTTTTCAAACACGCTCATTCTTCTAAGATTAGCAGAATAAGCATTTATTTAGGAAAGTTGTCTAATTAAAGAAATCGTCGGGCTGGCGATGCTCGGCGAAGGAATTATTGGTCTTTTGTTTCCGAAAAGATATTCGCTTTTGTGGAAAATCGGACCTGAACCGTTGCGGGACGCGATGGAGAAAGCGGCTAAAAACCCGGAATTGATGAGATTGATTTACGCGGCGGAAGCAAGTCTGGGGTTTTGGCTGGCGAAAAATCAAGTGGAAAGTCTGAAAGAGTAAAAAATGAAAAGTAAATTGATTGCGGGCGAAAAAGTAAAAACCTACGCGCTGATTTTCGACGCGGGCGATGAAATGATGAAAGGCTTGCTTGATTTTGCCGAACAAAACAATCTGAGCGCGGACAGTTTCAAGGCAATCGGCGCGTTCGAGCGCGTTACGGGCGGGTTTTTCGATTTGGAAAAACAGGATTATCACAAAAATAAAATTGATGAGCAAGTCGAAGTAGTTTCGATCATCGGCGATGTCGCGCTGAAAGACGAAAAACCAAAAGTTCACGCGCACGTTGTCGTGGCAAAGCGCGACGGCACGGCGCACGGCGGACATTTGATTGATGCGATTGTGCGTCCGACATTGGAAGTTATTTTAACGGAATCGCCCGCGAAAATGCGTCGAAAATATAACGAAAAATTCGGACTTGCGTTGATTGATTTGGACGCTTGAAAATTCGGCAATGGAAGAATTGCCCACGAAAGAAACGAAAGAAAAACCAAGAATTTTGTTTTAATTTTCGTGTATTTCGTGTATTTCGTGGGCAATATTTCTTAAATCATTTCCGCCGCACCCAAAACAATTCTAATTTGATGTTCCGCTTCGTCATCGGCGAGCGGAATTATGTTTTCCGGCAGACGCTCGTTATCAAGCCAAACTTCAACAACGCCGCGACAGACGCTCAACGGGTTTTCGACTTTTATGTTGTAAAGTGTTTTGCCGTGCCGGTATTTTATTTCGTATTCGCGCCAGAAACGCGGAATGCACGGTTCGATTTTTAACACATTGCCTGAAAGATGAAAACCGAGAATTGATTCGACGGCGGCGCGATACATCCAGCCTGCCGAGCCGGTGTACCAAGTCCAGCCGCCGCGTCCGACGTGCGCGGATTCGGCATAAACGTCGCCCGCCGCGACATACGGTTCGACCTTGTATTTGTGAAGTCCGGCGCGTGTCGAAGAATGATTTATCGGATTCAAAAGCGCGAAAAGTTCGCCCGCTTTGTCGCCGTCGCCGAGCATTGTATAGGCGATCAGCGTCCAGAGCGCGGCGTGTGTGTATTGCCCGCCGTTTTCGCGCACGCCGGGAACGTAGCCTTTGATATAGCCGGGTTCGAGATCGCTTTTATCGAACGGCGGCGTGAAAAGTAAAACGATTCCGTCGCCGCGTCTGATTAAATATTCGTCAACCGAAGCCATCGCTCTGGCGGCTTTTTGTGGATTCGCGCCGTCGGAAATGACGCTCCACGACTGCGCGATTGAATCAATCCGACATTCGGCGTTCTGCGTCGAGCCGAGCGGCGTTCCGTCGTCGAAATAAGCGCGGCGAAACCAATCGCCGTCCCAACCGTTTTCGTCGAGCGCGATTTTTAATTTTTCGATTTTTTGCAGATATTTTTTCTCGCGTCGTTTCTCTTTTCGCTCTTTCATAAGCGGCAGAAAATCTTCAATTGTTTTGAGTAAAAACCAGCCAACCCAAATGCTTTCGCCTTTGCCTTCGTCGCCGACGCTGCTCATTCCGTCGTTCCAATCGCCAACGCCCATCAGTGGCAAATCGTGTTTGCCGACCTTTAAACTCTTATCAATCGCGCGGGCGCAATGCTCAAAAATCGTCGCTGATTCTTCGGAAATTATCGGTTGTGTATAAGAATCATCCGCGCCTTCTTCGAGCAAAGGTGCTTCGATAAACGGCACGACTTCATCGAGAATTGACTCGTCGCCGGTAATTTTCACATAAAAAGCGGTAACGAACGGCAGCCATAAAAGATCATCGGAAAAATGCGTCCGAACGCCGCGTCCAGTCGGCGGATGCCACCAATGCTGCACGTCGCCTTCTTTGAATTGATGCCGTGCGTGAAGCAGAATTTGAGCGCGTGTCAGTTCGGGTTTGGCGTAAATCAAAGACATCACATCTTGAAGCTGATCGCGGAAACCGAACGCGCCGCCCGATTGATAAAACGCCGAACGCGCCCAGATTCGGCACACCAAAGATTGGTATAAAAGCCAGTGATTGACAATCGTGTCGAGCGCAGCATCGGGCGTTTTAACTTCGATGGTCGTTAAAATTTCGTTCCAATAATTTATAACTTTTTCAAATGCCGCTTTAATATCGGCGATTCGGCGAAAACGATTGATAATTTCCCGCGCCACTTCTTTGGAATCAGTTTCGCCGAGCAAAACGGCGATTTCGCGTGTTTCATCGGGTTCGAGTTCGATGACGATTTGCAGAGCCGCGCACGGATCGAGTTTCGCGCCGCTTCTGCACGACAGTTTTTCGCGGTGCAGAGATTCGGGATTTTTTAAACTTCGGTTTCTGCCGATAAATTCCTTGCGGTCGCACGTCAGCGAATCCGGCTTTTCGCTCATCGCGGCAAAGGCGATTTTTTCGGCGAATTCGTTGTTATACGGATTTTTTGCGTAGATATTTTCGCCATCGGTTTCGGTGATAATAAAGGGAACAGTTTGCCCGCGCCGAAAACCCAAAACGAGTTCGTTGTAACTCGTGATCGAAATCCGCCGTTTGCGATTCGTGCGATTGTGCAGACGAAGCAGAGAAATTTTGACGGGCGCGTCGAGCGGCACAAACATCAATAATTCCTGCGCGATGCCGTGGCTCAAATGTTCAAAAACCGAGTAGCCTTGCCCGTGTTTGATCGCGTAAGGTTCGGTTTCACGAATCGGCAGCGGTGTCGGTGTCCAAACTGTTCCCGTGTCTTCGTCGCGCAAATAAATCGCCTCGCCCGCCGGATCGCTGACCGGATCGTTCGACCACGGCGTAAGGCGATTTTCACGGCTGTTGACCGCCCAAGTAAATCCCGAACCGGCTTCGGAAACCTGAAAACCGAAATCGTGTTCGTTGGCGATAACATTGATCCAAGGCGCGGGTGTCCACTGATTTTCGCTCAGAAGCGTGATGTATTCCTTTCCGTTTTCGGCGAATCCGCCGAGTCCGTTGAAAAAAGTCAGTTCCGGCAGAGCCGCCGTCGGTTCTGGATAAGACTTCGCATAATCTTCGGCGACAAATTCTTTCGGCATTTTCGCTTCAAAAGGTCTCTGCAAAATCTGCTCGTCAAATGTGCCGCGTTCGGTAACAATCACCGCCCGCGCCGCCGTGTGCAGCAAAATACGGTCGGCATCGGGAATCTGGTCGGAACGGCGCAGGAAAACTCCACCGTTTTTATCCAAAAAATTCGATTCGCCGCTCGTCTGCGCGAGTTTGACGAGTTCATCCTGCAAAGATTGAATATAACTCGTCGGATGATCGTTCAAGATTACGAGATCGAATTTCAGATTTTTCAGACGCAGATATTCGTGCGCGTGAAGCAGACCGCGAACCGTCGGCAAATCTTCGGCGCGGCTGATGCGCGTCAGCACAATCGGAATATCGCCGCTGATGCCGTAAGCCCATAGGCTCGTCTGCGCTCTGGCGTTCAATTCGAGAACGCTCGAACCCGGACGCAGCGACGGATCGGAATATAAAATACGGGCAGCGAGTCTTTGATAAAGATGCGCGTCTTCCGCGTCGAGATTCAGATGGCGCAGTTCGATTTGCGAGCGCGTCCACGCCAGCGACGCTTCACGTTCAAACGTGCTTGGCTCGTGATATTTGTCGGCAAGCCGCCGCGCTTCTTCGTAAGATTCGGCGACGGCAGTTGAAAAGGAAACTGAAACGGTTTGTCGCGGCTCAATTTTCACACGGCGGCGAAGCGAGAAAATCGGGTCTAAAACCGCGCCGACGGTGTTGGAAAGCGGACGGTCTTCAATAATCGCAATCGGATTTGAAGTGTCGTGTCCACGTCCCGTAAATCTCGCGCGGTCGGTTTCATACTGCACCGCGCCGACGGTTTCGCCGCTCGTCGCCACCGTGTGAACCGCACAGACGAATTCATCTTTTTCGGCTCGCGGACGGCGCGTTGCGATTAGAGAATGTTCCGCCGCGAAAAATTCGGTAGTGATTGAAAGATTGCTGAATGCCGGATGCGCCGCGTCCGCCGCCGGAGTCGTCAAAACGATTTCGGCGTAACTCGTAACTTCGATTTCGCGCGTCGTCGAAGAATGATTGGTAATCGAAACGCGGCGAATTTCGGCGTTGTCTTCGGGCGAAACGATAATTTCCGTGCGCGTTTTGATGCCTAATTCGCTACGCGAAATGGCGATTTTATCTTCGGAAAACGCCGCTTCGTATTTTTTCGGCATCGTCCGCGTCGGTTGAAAACCGCTTGACCAAACCGCATTCGTCGTTACGTCGCGCAGATAAATAAACGCGCCACAATCGTCGCACGTCGCATCTTCGCGCCAGCGCGTTACCGCCATTTCGCCGCACATCGAATATCCTGCGCCGGAATTCGTCATCATCACTGAATATTTGCCGTTCGATAAAATCTGCGTGCGCGGAGTCGGCAAAGTCGGCGTGTCGAAAATTCTGGTTACGCGACCGGAAATCGAGCGGACGATTCTTCCCGACAAAACTTCTTCGGCGCGTGGATGCTGTGCCGGAACGCCGCGCGGAATTCGTTCCTGAAGAAGCAGTTCGGTCGCCTGAATCAGCGGTTCGGAATGAAACCGCTTTTGCATAATATTGTCGCGCAAAACATTGTCGAGCGCGACGAAAATCATTCCTTGATGATGCGCCATAAACGCGCGGATAATCGCCTGATTTTGATTCGGCGGCAGACGTTCCGGCGTGTAATCAATTGATTCGTAAAACCCGAAACGCGCGAGCGCACCGACTTTGGAGAGAGCCGCGAAATTTTTCAGCGCGGCAATCGGCGAAATTTGCGCGGCGAGCGCGGTCGAATACGGCGAGATGACCAAATCTTCGCTCAAACCGCGTTTTAAACCGAGTCCGGGAATGCCGAACGGCGCGTATTGATAATTCAGATGCAAATCGCGGGCGTTATACGCGGCTTCGGAAATTCCCCACGGCACACCGTTTTTCCCCGCGTATTCGATTTGACGCGCGACGACCGATTTATAAGTTTGGTCGAGCAAAGTTTCGTCATAATCGCGCATCACGAGAATCGGCATCAGATATTCAAACATCGTCGCCGTCCACGAAATCAACGCGCGGCTGCCCTGAAGCGGTGTCAGCGGACGACCGAGCCGAAACCAATGTTCCTGCGGAATTTCGCCTTTGGCAATGGCGACAAAACTTGCCAGACGTGATTCGGACGCGAGCAGATCGTAAAAAGAATTGTCGGGTTTTTCCGCTTCGACATTGTAGCCGATGACGAAAACTTTGCGCTCTTTGTCGAGCAAAAAGCCGAAATCCATTTCCTCGAAAAAAGTTTCGCAGAAATATTTCAAAGCGGAAAATTCGGTTAAAATTTGGTTCGCCGTTTTTGCCGCATTCTCAATATCAGAACCGCCTGCGATAGCAGATGGCTCTGACATTGCTTCGTATAATTCGGGAAGTTGAGCGAGCGACGGGAAAAAGTTGAACAATTTTTCGTGTTCCGAGCCTTTAGAACCCCGCAAAAAATCATTCGCCGCCCACGGCAGAAATGTTTCCAAATCGCGGCGCAGATGCTTCGTTTGATGAAGCAGACTGCTTGACCAAAATCGGAGTTCGTCAAAATATTCGTCGCCGAGTTCCTGCGCCATCGCGCCGGTCGTGTCGTTGATAATTTCGGCGCGTTTCTGCAGATTCGTCAATAAATCGAACCATTCGGCGGGCGTTTCAATCGTCCGATTTTTTTCCAAAATCTCGCGGCATTTTTCGGTTTCGCCGCGCAGTTGTTTGTTGGTAAAAGCGTCGGTGCGGCGTGGGGTTTCGCTCAACGATTTCGCTTCTTCATTCATCAATTCGACGGTATCCGCGATTCCCGCCAAAATTTGATAATCGAAAAGCGGGCGATTTTCGATTTCGATAATTGACTGTTTGACGGCGAGCAGATGTCCGGCGAGATTGCCGCTGTCCACCGTCGAAACGTAGCGCGGCGCGAGCGGCGCGAGCGTTTGGGTGTCATACCAATTCAAAAAATGCCCGCGAAAGCGTTCCATTTTTTCGAGCGATTTGAAAGTCAAACCGAGCCTTTCGGCTAATTCAATCGTGCCGACATAACCGAAATCACGCGCCGCAGCGGTCGCCAGCAAAAGCAAGCCGATGTTGGTTGGCGAAGTGCGGTGCGCGATCACCGGCGCGGGCGTTTCCTGAAAATTATCCGGCGGCAGCCAATTATCCGCGTCGCCGACAAAAGTTTCAAAAAACCGCCACGTCCGACGCGCGATCAAATGCGCCGATTTTGTTTCGGCGGCTGATAAAATTTCGCGCTTTTTCTGCGTTACGCGGCTAATTCGGTAAGTGATAAACGGCGACAAAAACCACAAAACGAGAAACCCGGCGGCATCGTCTAAAGATGACGGACGAAACCACAAAACGAGCAAAAAACTTGCCATTGCCAAAAACACCGCCGTCCACATCTGTCGTAAAAACGCGGGCAAATCGTGTTCGCTTCCCGATTCCGCTTGCGCGGCGGTCGTCCATTCGAGCAATTTTCGGCGCGAAATTAATTTGCGATAAATCGTCCGAATTATCGCGTCGGTCTTTAAAAAAGCCTGATGCGCGATGCAGACGATTGACAGCGCGACCTGCGCCGTGTTGATGAGAAAATCTTCCCAAACGCTGCGAAAATGACTCGCCCACGAAATGCCCTTCGGATGCGACAACAGATTCGTCTGCAAATGTGCATAGATGGGAAATCCAAGCACCAGAAAAATAAAAACCATCCACAAAAATGGAATCCCCGGAACAAACGTCCAGACGGCGAGCAGCCACAGAAAAATCGTCGGCGCGACCAGACTGCGGCGCAGATTGTCGAGGATTTTCCAGCGCGAAATAACCGGCAGACGATTTCTGACGATTTGCCCGTCGGCGTTGCGAACGAACGG
Source organism: Pyrinomonadaceae bacterium (assembly GCA_051002375.1). Classification (GTDB taxonomy): domain Bacteria; phylum Acidobacteriota; class Blastocatellia; order Pyrinomonadales; family Pyrinomonadaceae. Next base: position 7,225 of record JBPCMK010000048.1, read on the forward strand.
AAAAATCCAACGCGCGATCTGCCAATCGCCGCGCACCCAGCGATGCGCCCGCCGCGCGAAACTGTCGTAAAACGTCGGAAAATCGTCGAAAATTTCGATGTCCGAAACCAGACCGCAGCGCGCGTAAAGTCCTTCGTAAAGGTCGTGGCTCAAAATCGAATTTTCGGGAACTCGTCCCGCCAAAGATTTTTCAAAAGCGTCCACGACATACAATCCTTTACCCGTAAAACTGCCTTCGCCAAACAAATCTTGATAAACGTCGGACGCGGCGGTCGTGTATGGATCAATGCCCGCGTTATTGGAAAAAATCCGCGCGAACCGGGAACGCGCCGAACTCGTCAGAGTGATGCCGACGCGCGGCTGCAAAACGCCGTAACCTTTGACAACGCGCTGTAAATTTTTATCGAATCGCGGGTGATTGAGCGGATGTTCGATCACGCCGACGAGTTCGGCAGCGACATCGCGCGGCATCTGCGTATCCGAATCGAGCGTGATGACATATTTCGTTTTTTCGAGCAGTTTTTTATCAGCCGAATTTACAATAAAACTCGTCTTTTCCGCCCCGCGCAAAAGTTGATTAAATTCGTGAAGTTTGCCGCGTTTGCGTTCCCAGCCGATCCATTTCCCTTCCGATTCGTTCCACAGACGGCGGCGGTGGAAAAAATAAAACGGCGAATTTTCACGCGCTTGATGCCGCTTGTTCAACTCTTCGATTCCGGCAATCGCCGCCGTCAAAATCGCTTCGTCGTCCGGCATTTCCTCGTTCGGCGCATCGGCAAAATCGCTCAACAGCGCGAAATAAATATTTTCGCGCTGATTTGCCAGATACTCCACTTCGATTTTTTCGAGCAGTTCTTCGACGGCTTTAACGCTCGGAAAAAGCGTCGGAATAACGACGAAAGTTTGCGCGTCCGGCGAATTTTCAAGCCGCGCGTCCATTCTGGGCAAAAGTCTTGGCGGATGAAAATAAGTTACGTCGAGATTGACCAGCGAAACCGCCAAATCGCTCGCCGGAATCAGCGACAGTAAGATAAACGCAGCGAGTAAAATTGTTCCGCCGTAAAAAGCAGTAACGATAAAAGCTAGCAGACCGACAATCACCAGCGGCAAAAAACAAATCGCGCCGAGATAGAAAAAAGTCGGATATTTATAAATCAACCGTTGATGGCGTTCGGAAAAAACGGGACGATAATTGAATTTGTTTTCGAGTTCGGCGAGTCCGTCATCAATCAAATAAAACCCGACGTGATTTTTTCTATCATCATTCGCATCGGCTTTTTGGGCGAGTTTGACGGCGTGTTCGGCAACTTCCAACTCGTCGGCTTTCGTTCGTTTGGCAATTTTTTCGATTACGCCGCGATAACGGTCTCTGGTTTTAAAATCCATTTTCGCGTAAATATTCGGCGGGTCGCGGCGCAAAATCGGATCAACCAGGCTGACATTTTCAAAGAATTTCCGCCAGTCGAGCGTCGAAAGCAAACGCATACTCGTAATAATATTGCCGACGGTTACTTGAGTAGCGGCTTGGCGTTGATGTTCCGACTGGACGATTTGCTCGATATTTTCGCCCTGTTTTTGCACCATTTTTTCGAGTCGGTCGAAAAACGGATTGATTGACGAATCTTGTTCGCGCAGGCGGCGGGCGATTTGCGCGACAAAAGCGTGTCCGAAAATTTTTTGTTTGCCCAGCCGTTTATCGAACAAAGGCATTAATTCGTCGGGCTGTTTGGCGGCGAATTCGAGAATTTCGTCGGCGAGCGTGTCGGCTTCTTCGCGTTCTTCGCGGGCGACGACGATGCGGGCAGCAAGGCGGCGCAGATTCTCCACCAGAGCGAGCCGCAAACTAATCGCCGATGCCCACAATTCGCCGATGGTCAGCGGCGTAATCGTTTGATATGCCTGAAAAAATCTGTTCAGAATTTCGACTTCGAGCCGACTGTCGGTGTGCGCGATAATCGTTACGGCGACGGCGTAAATGCGCGGATAACGCTCGAAATCTCCGGTTCTGAGTTTTGGCAGTTCGCGGTAAAAACTTTTCGGCAAATCTTCGCGGATTTCGCGCAACTGTTCTTCGATAATATGAAAATTATCAACCAGCCATTCGGCGGCGGGCGAAATCGCGCGTTCCTGACGAATCGCTTCGGCAAGCGAACGATAAGCGGCAATCAAAATCTTCCCGTTGTCTTCCAGACGCGGCAGAAGTTTCGGAAAAATTTTCGGCTGAAAAACTTCTTTTTGTTCACCGGCAAGCCAGACGGCAAACTGTTCGAGCCGCTCGACGCTGAACAATTCGGCGCGAATCGGCTCTTCACTTTTGCTGTTAATAAATGCGTTTTGAGATTTCGTGAACCTTGATTCAAGTAAATTATTCATTCTAATTCAGCCAGCCGCCGGAAAAACCGGCGCGGCGCAAACCCGCCGAAATATATGAACATTTTCGCATCAAACGCCAGAAAAATCCCGTCCGGTAATTGTCAATCATCAATACAATCGGACCTTGATCGAGTCCGTAATAACCTTGCGAAACCCAGCCGTTTGAACCTTGATTGCCGCCTGTAAAAGTCGGATTAAAACTGCATTTCAAACCATATTTATGCGTCATTTCGGGATATTCGTCGTTAATATATTTGATTGCCGACAAGACGATTTCCGGCGCAAACGGCAAAGATGCGACGACTGCCCACGGCGCAATCGTGCCGTCGTCGGGACCGTATGGAATTTTTCTGGCTTTATAATCGAAAAAATTCATCTGTTTGCCTTTAATTTTCAGCGTTTTCGGACCCGGACCGTCGCTTGCCGTAATTCCCCAACAGTTTTCATTATAGCCTTTTAATTTTTTCGGGTTGCGAATCGCGTATTTACGCTGAATATAGGTTGCGCGGCGGCTGTTTTCAAAATAATCAATTCCCTTTTTTGCCATATATTCGTCTTGAATGCCGCGAAAATCTATCCAAACGTGCGAAAGCTGATGAATAAAAAGCGGTCCGGCGTAGAGAAATTCGATGTCGTAGAGTTTTTTCCACTGATAAGTTTTCGTCCACGCCGCATAGCTTTTTTCGGAAACGGGAAAAGTCGGCGACGCGAGCGCGAGAACGTATAAAAGCAGGGCTTCGCTGTAACCTTCCCAGCGATATTTGAGAAATCCCGACTCCGGTTTCCAGCCCATTGAAATAAGGTCGCCGCCGTTTAACATCCAATTCCAATCGGCGCGGGCGTAAAGCGCGTCGGCGAGTGTGCGAATCTCTTTTTCTTTTTTCGTATCTCTGTCGAAATACTGTCCGGCGGCGAGCGCACCGGCGAGAAAAAACGTCGTGTCAATCGTCGAAACTTCGGATTTCCACGCGCGTTTTCCCGTTTTCATATTGAGAAAATGATAGAAAAGACCTTTGTAACCGATGTCGTCAATTCCCGTTCCCTGCGGACTTTCCCAGAAAAATTTTAACGTCGTTAAGGTTCTCTTGACGGCTTCATCGCGTTTAATCAAGCCGTTTTCAACCGCCACCGGATAACTCGAAAGCGCAAGCCCGACGGCGGTGATCGAACACGGGGAAGTTTCTTTTGTGCTGTCGGGAACGAGTCCGTTTTCGAGATTTGTTTCCTTCAAAAAATATCCGAATGTGTCTTTTTGAAGTTTTATTAATTTTTTTTCTTCTAAGATTTTTTTACTCATTTTAAGAAAATTCAACCGTAACAGCCGCCACCGAATGCGGCGGCATTTCAATTTCAAAACTAACCGTCGAATCCTTATAATCGCACTTTATCGGCTCTTTTATTAAGCGCGACGCTTCATTTAATTGCTCGACTTGCGCCGCGCTCAAATATTCAGGCTCGCCCATTTGCGTCCAAAGTTTTTTCGGGTTGGCGTGATTTTCGTCAACTCTTTTGACAAAGGCGGATGAATATTTCGGCGCATTTTCCAACACGAATTTCACCGTTTCCGTTTTTATCGGATGCTTCGGCAAAGCGTGATTGGTCAATAAAACATTCGCCGAATTTTCCTTTTTGATAACCCACGCATCAACCGTGTAATGCAAACCGTCAACCTCTATTTTTTCCGTTCCGAGTTCGTGCAAAAGCTCGAAAGCGCGATACGTCGGCTTCGGAATTCCGTGAATATTCAGCAGACCGAAACCGCCTTGGAACGGACACGACGGAAAATAATTTTCCTCGAAAATATCCGAAAAAGCCCAAAAACTGAGACATTCAACCCGACCGTTCGCTTCCAAAGTCTTCTTGGCGACGAACGCGGCGGCGTAAGGTTCGTCGTGCATCGGATCGCGCGGATTAGACGACGAATTCCATTCGGTATAAAAAACGGGTTTGCCTTTCGCCTGCCGGAAAACGTCCTGTTCGCGTTCGCGCATAATGCTGCGGCGGCTCGCGGCGAGTTGTTTAATCGTGTCGTCGCCGGTTTTCCCGAAAGCGTCGGTCGGATATTGATGCGTCGAAATAAAGTCGGGCGACAAATCGTTTTTGTCGCAAAACTCGACGAAATCTTCAATCCACGCATTTTTGGAAGTAACCGGACCGCCGACTTTTATTTTTTTATCAACTTTTTTAATCGCCTCGAAAGTGTATTTGAAAAGTTTGAAATAATCCGACTGCTTGCCCGTCCAAAACTGCGGCTGATTCGGTTCGTTCCAAACCTCGAAAAACCATTGGCGAACTTCTTCGATGCCGTAACGCTCGACCCAATGCGCGACGATTTTCGTGATGAATTTCGCCCATTGATCGTAATCTTTCGGCGGCGTAACATTTGCCGCATAATGAAAAACCGACGTGCCGCCCGACGATAAAGTCAGCGGCATAAAACTCAGTTCGACCATCGGTTTCATTCCGATTGACAGCAGAAAATCGAAAATTTGGTCGCTGTTAAAAAACGAATACAACAGTTTTTCGTTTTCGCAGAGCAGCGTGTCCATCGGATGCGAAAGAATCGCGTGAAACCGAACGTGCCGAAAACCGAGTTCGTTATGGGCTTTTTTCAACTGCGTCTGCCAGTCGGCGCGAAGCGCAAGCGAAGCATGACCGCTGCCGACCGTGTGTTCCCAAAAATGTTCGAGCGCGGTCGTCGTTCCCGACAAATCACAATTAAAAGTAATACTCATAAATTTTCACGATTAAAATCATTTTTAGCCACAGATGTTCACAGATTAGCACAGATTATTTTAATCATTCTTATCCGTATTTATC
>JBPCMK010000049.1:0-22312 GCA_051002375.1 Pyrinomonadaceae bacterium
GAATAAAGCCCGTCCAATCGCCGCCGTTCGTCGCGCCGTCGTATGGCAACGCGCCGTCGCCGGTTTGCCGAATCGGAATTTTGCCCGCCGGCTGCCAGCCGATATTTCCCTTCGCGTCGGCATAAACAAAATTCTGCGTCGCGCCGCCGTAACGCTTCAACGCCGCTTTGAAGTCGTCCCAATCTTTAGCGCGGTTCATATAATAAAACGCCTCGACTTCGTTATTTTTCGGGTCGCGTGCCGTCCATTTCAGAGCGTATTTTTTTCCGCCTTCTTCGGCGATAATCACGCCGTCGCGCGTTTCGGTTACGTCGAGCGTTTGCGTTTCGGTTTCCGGCGACAAAGGATTTTTACGGACTTTAATTTCCTCTTTGCGAATCGTCGGCGACTCCATTCCGTTCGGCGTTTTGTATTTCCCGTTCGCGTCAAAAGTCTCGATGTATAAATCCTGCACGTCGGGTCCGACGTTGGTCGCGCCCCACGCAATCGAATCGTTATGACCGAGAATAATTCCCGGAATTCCCGCTGCCGTTACGCCCGCCGTGTGCAGATTCGGCGACGAAAGATTCACCATATACCAGATGCCCGGCGCGTTCGGCGAAAGATGCGGGTCATTTTCCAAAAGCGGTTTGCCGTCAAGAGTTCGCTTGCCGGAAACGACAAAATTATTGCTTGCCGCCAAATCTTCGGCGTAAAACCCGATTCGTTCGAGCGACGATTTTCTGACGGCGATTTCCCTGTCCGCGATTTTAGCCACAGAGTCCACAGAGAGTTTTCTCAAATCGCTTTTCTCTGTGTTCTCTGTGCGCTCTGTGGCTGAATCTTTTCCGAACAACACGACATCGAACGGCGTTACGAGATTCGTCAAATCCGCGTATTTCTCCTTCGACAAATTTTGCTTGAGCGCGGCGCGAAGCAAATCGTTTTGCCAAGTCGTCGAAAGCGCGTCGGCGAAAATTTTGCCGATAACAATCGAATCAGCCGCCTGCCACTGGCGCGGTTTGTATTGCAAAATCTGAAATTCGGCTGGTAAAGATTTCGCATCGAGCGCGGCGATATAAGCGTTCACGCCGCGAGCGTAATCTTCCAGTGAAGCGCGAACTTCCGGCGCGAGAATCTGCAAAGTATCTTCGGCAATGCGAGCAAACCCGAATTTACGCCAGCGTTTGTCTTCTTCAAAAGTCGCTTTGCCGAAAATCTCCGCTGTCTCGCCGCGAGCCACGCGCCGGTATAAATCCATCTGCCAGAGACGGTCTTGCGCCGTTACATAACCTTGCGCGAAAGCCAAATCCGCATCCGATTTCGCTTCGATATATGGAATGCCCCGCGCGTCGCGCCGCACGGTTACGCTTTCTTTTAATCCCGAAACGCTCAAAGTCTGCGTTGGCATTTGCGCCCAGCAAGCGGTTGAAGCGAATATGACAAGCGTCAAAAGCCAAATTCGATTTAGTTTATTTTTCATCAAATTGAATTTATACAATTTGCCGGAATTTATAAAGCGAAAAGATATTCTTTTTATCTTAAGTGTCTATACTAAAATTTATTATGTGGTGCGGTGATTTTTAGCAAAAGGATAAATAAACTTGCGACAATAAAGGCTGCCAAGGATATTTACGGAGAAGCGTAAAATGAACAAAAAATTATTTACCGATTTAAAACAATCTTTGGATGAAGCAGTTTAAAACGTGAAAGGCGAAATATGATAGTCAAAAAAAGTTGAGTAGAGAGATGATCCAACGACGGATTACCTCTCTACTCTCAATAAATATGCCTCCGCTCCTTCAGCAATGCTGCTAACATATTTGACTTTGCGCCTGACAGATAACGATGAAATTATTTCAGGTCGAAGCGGTCAAGGTTCATTACTTTGTTCCACGCCGCCACAAAGTCCTGTGCGAACTTCTCTTGAGCGTCGTCAGCACCGTAGACTTCGGCGATTGCGCGAAGTTCCGAGTGTGAGCCGAACATCAGATCGGCGCGAGTGCCTGTCCATTTCACTTCGTCGGTGGCGCGATCACGTCCTTCAAACTCATTTTGGTCATCGGAAACCGCTTTCCATTTTGTCCCCAAATCAAGCAGGTTGACGAAGTAATCGTTGGTCAGCATTCCCGGATTATCGGTGAAAACGCCGTGTTGCGAGCCGTCGTAGTTGGTGCCGAGAACACGCAGACCGCCGACCAGCACCGTCATCTCAGGCGCGGTCAAAGTCAATAATTGGGCTTTGTCAACCAGCATTTCCTCGGCTGATGTAACGTGATGATTTTTCCGGTAGTTGCGGAATCCGTCCGCCTGCGGTTCGAGATAGTGAAATGATTCGACATCGGTTTGCTCCTGCGACGAATCGGCGCGTCCCGGAGTAAATGGAACGGTGATGTCTTGACCGGCATCTTTCGCCGCTTTTTCGATGCCCGCGCATCCGCCGAGAACAATCAGATCGGCGAGTGAAACTTTTTTATCGCCAGATTGCGAATCGTTAAACTCCTTTTGGATGACTTCGAGAGTATTCAAAACATTTGTTAGTTGTTCGGGATTGTTGACCGCCCAATACTTTTGCGGCGATAAGCGAATTCGTCCGCCATTTGCGCCGCCGCGCATATCCGAGCCGCGAAAGGTTGATGCCGATGCCCATCCGGTCGAAACTAATTGCGACACCGACAAGCCTGAATCGAGTATTTTCCCCTTCAATGATTGGATGTCTTCGCCGACTACGAGTTCGTGCGATACTTCGGGAATCGGGTCTTGCCAGATCAATTCTTCTTCCGGCACTTCCGGTCCGAGATAGCGAACTTTCGGTCCCATATCGCGGTGCGTCAGTTTATACCATGCGCGGGCAAATGCGTCGGCGAATTCGTCCGGATTTTCGTAGAAACGTCTGGAAATTTTCTCGTAAGCAGGGTCTTCACGCAGAGAGAGGTCGGTGGTCAGCATAAACGGCGCGTGAGTTTTTGAAGAATCGTGCGCGTCGGGAATCGTTCCAGCACCGCCGTTATCCTTCGGTTTCCATTGATACGCGCCAGCCGGACTCTTGGTTAATTCCCATTCGTATTCAAATAAATTCTCGAAATAATAATTGCTCCATTCGGTCGGTGCTTTAGTCCAAGTTCCTTCGATGCCGCTGGTGATCGTATCGTTTGAATGTCCGCTGCCAAACGAATTTTTCCAGCCTAAGCTCTGCTCATCAAAGCCTGCGCCTGCTGGTTCCATACCGATATATTTTTTCGGGTCGGCGGCACCGTGAGTTTTACCGAAAGTGTGTCCACCGGCAATCAGCGCGACGGTTTCTTCATCATTCATTGCCATCCGTCCGAAGGTTTGACGAATGAGATGCGCTGAACCGACCGGATCGGGGTTTCCGTTCGGACCTTCCGGGTTGACGTAAATCAGCCCCATATGATCGGCAGCAAGCGGATTTTCGAGGTCCATATCGCCAAAATGACGATCATCGCCCATCCATTCACCTTCGGGTCCCCAGTAAATATCTTCTTCAGGCTCCCAAATGTCTTCACGTCCGCCGCCGAAGCCAAACGTCTTAAAGCCCATTGATTCGAGAGCGCAGTTACCCGTGAGAATCATCAAATCAGCCCACGAGAGTTTCCACCCATATTTCTTTTTGATAGGCCAGAGCAGCATTCGCGCTTTGTCAAGGTTAGCATTATCAGGCCAGCTATTGAGCGGCGCAAAACGCTGTGAGCCGGTCAGACCGCCGCCGCGACCGTCCGCGATGCGGTAAGTGCCGGCACTATGCCACGCCATCCGAATAAACAGCGGACCGTAATGACCGAAATCAGCCGGCCACCACTCTTGCGAATCGGTCATTAACTCGAAGATGTCTTTTTTCACGGCTTCCAAATCAAGAGATTTGAATTCTTCCGCATAGTTAAATTCCTCGCCCATCGGATTCGACAGCGAAGAATGTTGACGAAGTATTTTCAAGTCCAACATCTTAGGCCACCAATCCTCGTTCGATCTGCGGGTACTAGTTGTGAACTTCATTGCCCCACCCGTGAACGGACATCGGGCTGATTCGTTGGTTTCCCAAACTTTATGATTATCGGGATTTGGTTTATTGGTATCGGAAACTTCACGTCTTGCGTCGTCAGTATTGACAGCCTCACGGCTTGATTCGTTAGTTTCCCAAACTTTATGATTTTCTGTATTATTTGCCATTTTTTTTGTTTTTATTTTTTATTAGATTGTTCTTTGGTTAATTGCCTATCTCAATCCCGATATGCCGTCAATTTTTCATTAACTGCACTCAGGACATAAACCACGCAGAGTTAGTTCGATAGATTCAGCTTTGAAATTCGAGCGGTCGGCGGCTTCTTCAAGCAGTGCGTTCGGCACGGTCAGTTCCAGATCAACCATCTTTCCGCAGTTGTTGCAGATCGCGTGGTCGTGCTGCGTCAATTTGCGGTCATAAAGGTTGGCATCCGTACCGAACCGAATCTCGCCGATCAAGCCCTTTCTCTTTAGATAATTCAGAGAATTGTAGACGGTTGCGAACGAGATGCCCGGCAGAAACCGGCGGGCATCATCAAAGACCTCGTTGGCGGTCAGATGTTTGTCCGATTCGCGGATCGCCCGGAGGACGGCTTGACGCTGTTTCGTCAATCCTAAACTTTCAGAATCTTTCATTTCAAAATCTTTCATTTCGTACTTTACAATATCTATTTAGATTTAGAATAATTCTGATTTTAAAGTATGTCAATAAATAAATCTTGAATTTTTACAGTTGAAAACACATTTACTTCGGGCGTGTTTATGCAAAAACGCGCATTCAATCGTTACTTTTCTCAAACTTCAAAGAATCAATAATCTTCATCGCGTTTTGCGGTTTAGTCGGCGGGACGATAACGGTTATCATTACTCTTTCGGCTTTTGTTTTCATATAGTAACGGTAAGTTCCCCAAATAAACATTGTTTGATTGCCTTTAGCCGTTTTCCATTTTCTTTGGACAAGATCGCCATTTATTCCATCTACTTTGTAGTATTCGGCTTTTCCATTCCCGTCCATGTTTTTCAAATCAGCCATTAAATCAATCGCTAACAAATTTTCGGGAGTTGCCAGTTTCGGGTCTAAATCAGGCACTTTAAAACCTTCGTCCCAAATTGTTATGGAAAAAGTAACTTCACTAACATCTACATTTGAATTTGCCGAAGTATTTTTCCATATTTTGTCGTAATCCGTATTATCTTTATCTTCGACAAGTTTGGCAGGTAAACTCAGGCTTTCGATTCCTCCTTTTCCGACTGTCACTTTACTCCAATTAGCGTTTGTCATCGGTTTATTGGATTGTTTTACGCCGCGTTTCCGCGTTTGACCGGAAACGCAAAAAACGGCAGCGACGCAAATTATAAAAAGTATGGATAGATTTTTCATCGAAATTATTCTCCTCTTCATATTCATAAAAATTTATTCAAAAGCGCGATTTATTTTCTCGGCGATTGATTCCCAGACGATTTCGCTGCCTTCGCCGATGTAGGCGGTTTTGCTTAAAATTTGTTCTTTCGTGATGTTGTTTTCAATCCAGCTTTGTTTGTTGTTGTAGAGGTTTTGCAAAACGGACATTACGCGGTCAATGGCGCGGGCGAATTTGGCTTCGGGCGTTTGTCCGTTTTCAAATTCGTCCCAGAGCGCGAACAATTCTTTCGCCTGCTCGTCGGGCAAAATGCCGAAAATTCTTCGCATCGCCAGCAGTTCTTTTTCGTGCGCGACGGCTCTGCCCGCTTCGTCAAAGAAAAATACATCACTTGCGTCAATTTCGCCGATGTCGTGGACGAGCAGCATTTTGACGACTTTTTCGACATTGACCGGTTCGTTTGAGAACTTGGCGAAAATCATCGCCGCCATTGCCAACTGCCAACTGTGTTCGGCGGAATTTTCATAACGGTCGAGTCCGAGCGGTTTTATTTTTCGCTCGACGGCTTTTAGTTTTTCAAGTTCGAGAATAAACTCGAAACATTTTTCCAAATCTTTCTTCATAAAAATTAAGTTCGGCGTAAGTTAAAATTGGTAGCGCATAGGGGAATTGAACCCCTGTTTTAAGGTTGAGAACCTCATGTCCTGACCACTAGACGAATGCGCCGTTTTTGCGGTTTTTGATGTTTGGAATTATACAACTTTTCCGGCAAGCGGCGCGAGCGCGTTCGGCGATAAATTATCGTTTGAACAGAGGGTTTCGGTTTTTATAAAAACAATTTTTTTGATAAAAGGCTTCTCCTAAACCTTTGTTTGAAAATCAACGTAAAAGTCTTGTTAAACTTACGCTTATAAAAAATCAAATGCTTTCGGAGACGTTTATGAATCGTTACAAAATTATTTTAGTTTGGGCGTTGATGTTTTGCGTTCAAGGTTTGGCGTTCGGTCAGAAGACCGACGCTTCGCTGCTTTCGATTGACCGGATTTTTAATTCGGACGAGTTTGCCGCGAAAGGCATCGGACAGATTCGCTGGCTCGAATCGGGCGACGCTTATACGAAAATCGAGCCGTCGCCGACCGTCGAAGGTGGAACGGATTTAGTCAGCTATGACGCGGCGACGAATCGGCGCACGGTGTTGATTGCCGCCGAAAAATTGATTCCGAAAGGCGCGAGCGAGCCTTTGCCGATTGACGGTTATGTTTGGTCGGCGGACGACCGGCAGGTTTTGATTTTCACCAACTCGAAAAAAGTTTGGCGTTATAACACGCGCGGCGATTATTGGGTTTTGGATATTGCGAGCGGCAAATTACAAAAACTCGGCGGCGACGCGAAACCTTCGACTTTGATGTTTGCGAAATTCTCTCTCGACGGTCGGCGCGTCGGTTATGTCAGGGAAAATAATTTGTATGTCGAAAATCTGGCGGACGGAAAAATCACGCCGCTCACAAACGACGGCTCGCGGACTTTGATAAACGGAACTTCGGATTGGGTCAACGAAGAAGAATTAAATTTGCGCGATTGCTGGCGTTGGAGTCCAGACAATAAATCAATCGCTTACTGGCAGTTTGATGCGAGCGGCATCAAGGATTTTATTTTGATAAACGATACCGAAGACCTTTATCCGAAGCTCACTTTTATTCCGTATCCGAAAGCCGGAACGACGAACTCGGCGGTGCGCGTCGGAGTCGTCAGCGCGGACGGCGGCGCGACGACGTGGATAAAAACGCCGGGCGACGCTCGCAATAACTACATCGCAATGATGGATTGGGCGAACAATTCCGACGAAATAGTTTTGCAATATCTTAATCGTTTGCAGAACAACGACCAGGTGATGCTTGCCGACGCGAAAACGGGAAACGTCCGCGCGATTTTGACGGAAAAAGACGACGCTTGGGTTGACGTTACGATGCCGGAAATGAATTGGCTCGATAATGGAAAGCGTTTTTTGTGGACGAGCGAGCGCGACGGCTGGCGGCACATTTATACGATTTCGCGCGACGGCTCGAATGTAAAATTAATCACGCCGGGCGCGTTCGACATCGAAAGCGTCGAAGCGGTTGACGCGGCGAACGGTTGGCTTTATTACATCGCTTCGCCCGAAAATGCGGCGCAGCGTTATCTGTATCGCTCGCGCCTTGACGGAAGCGGCGCGGCGGAACAAATCACGCCCGACGCGCAGAAAAGCTGGAACGCTTACGACATTTCACCAAACAATCATTGGGCGGTTCACACATATTCGGCGTTCAGCAAAGTGCCGAGATATGAAATCGTCAATTTAATGAATAACACGGTCGCCCGCACGATGGAAGACAACGCGGAATTGCAGGCGAAAATTGATAATTTGAAAAAAGGACAGCAGAACTTTTTCAAAATTGACATCGGTGATAATGTTACGCTCGACGGCTGGATGATGAAGCCGCCGGATTTTGATTCGACCAAAAAATATCCGGTTTTGTTTTACGTCTACGGCGAACCGGCGGGGCAAACCGTCGTTGATTCTTGGAGCAGAAGAAATTATCTGTGGTTTACAATGTTGACGCAGCAAGGCTACATCGTCGCCAGCGTTGACAATCGCGGAACGCCCGCGCCGAAAGGTCGCGCGTGGCGCAAAAGCGTCTATCGCAAAATCGGCGTGATTTCTTCGCAAGATCAAGCCAATGCCGTCCGCGCCATCGAAGCCAAAATGCCGTTCGTTGACGCTTCACGCATCGGCATTTGGGGCTGGAGCGGCGGCGGTTCTTCGACTCTGAACGCGATGTTTCGTTACCCGGACGTTTATCGAATGGGAATGGCGGTCGCGCCCGTGCCGGATATGCGGCTTTACGATACGATTTATCAGGAACGCTATATGGGTTTGCCGCAGGACGACGCGGAAGATTATAAGCAAGGCTCGCCGATTACATTTGCGGACGGATTGAAAGGCGATTTGTTAATAGTTCACGGGACAGGCGACGACAATGTTCATTATCAGGGAACGGAACGTCTGCTAAACGAATTGATTAAAGATAACAAAAATTTCACGATGATGGCTTATCCGAACCGAACGCACGGAATTTTTGAAGGCGAAAATACGACGCGCCATTTGTTCGAGCTTTTAACCGGATATTTGAAGGACCATCTTCCGGCAGCGCAAAAAAATTAAGAATTTATCACAATCAGCCGCGTTTCACTCATTTCTTCCATCGCGTAATGCACGCCTTCGCGTCCGAAACCGGACGCTTTTACGCCGCCGTAAGGCATATTGTCCACGCGGAAAGTCGGCACGTCGTTTATCAAAACGCCGCCGTATTCGAGATTGTCTGCGGCGTAATTCGCGCGTTGTAAATCTTGCGTGAAAACTCCGGCTTGCAAACCGTATTCGGTTTGATTCGATTGTTCGACGGCTTCTTCAAAATTAGAAAATTTCTCGACGACGGCGACCGGCGCGAAAATCTCGTCGGAGACAACGCGCATTTCCGCGCTTGTGTTTGTAACGATTGTTGCGTCAAGCATCGCGCCGTTACGCTCGCCGCCGCAGAGAATTTTCGCGCCGTTTTCTTTCGCTTCTTTAATCCGACTCTGCGCTTTTTGCGCCGCCTCTTCGGTAATCATCGCGGAAAGTTGAACTGTCTCATCAAGCGGATTTCCCTTTTTTAAATCGTTCGCTTTTTTAATAAATTTTTCAGTCCATTCGTCAAAGATTTTCTCGTGAATATAAACGCGCTGAACGGAAATGCAGACTTGTCCCGAATAAGCGAACGCGCCCATCGTCGTGCGGTCGAGAGATTTTTCGATGTCGGCTGATTCGTCAATTATCACCGGCGCGTTGCCGCCGAGTTCGAGCGTTACCATTTTTTTATTTGCCTGCGCTTTTATATTCCAGCCGACTTCCGCGCTGCCCGTAAATGAAATCATTTTAACGCGCTCGTCCGCATAAACCGCGTCAATATATTTCACGTCCATCGGCACGATTTGCAATGCGCTTTTCGGCAAACCGCTTTCGAGAAAAACTTCGCCCAAAAGCAGAGATGTTAATGGCGTTCGCTGGCTCGGCTTGATGATAATCGCGTTGCCCGAAGCGAGCGCGGGCGCGACTTTATGCCCGACGAGATTAAGCGGAAAATTAAACGGCGTGATGCCGTAGATAACGCCGCGCGGAATTTTCTGCGTGTGCGCGGTTTTATTTTTTCCGCTTGCCTGCGTGTCAACGGGGACGACTTCGCCCGCGAACCTTTCCGCCTCCCCAGCCGCCCAAGCAAAAGTGGCGATGCCGCGCTCGACTTCACCGCGTGCCAGCGTTATCGGTTTGGCTGATTCTTCGGCGATAATTTCGGCAAATTCTTTTTTTCGCCGTTCGATTCCGTCGGCGATTCGTCGCAAGCCTTTGGCAATTTCAAAACGCGCGAGCCGCCGCATCTTTTTTGACGCTTCTTCGGCGAGCGCAATCGCTTCTTGCGTTTCTGTTTCGTTCGCCGAAAAAATCTCACAGAGCGTTTCGCCGTTGTATGGATTGTTGACCGCGAAAATTTCGCTTGCCTCGCGCCATTCGCCGCCGATTAAAATTTTCCTTGTTTGCATAAATCGTTTTCCTTTCCCGTAAATTTAAGTTAAACTTTCAGAGATTTTGAAGCAAATTTTACGAGGTGTAAAAGAAAATGAAATTTATCAAACTCGGCTTAATTTTTTCGGCGATTGCGCTTTTTATTTTCGCTTGCAGTCAGACGAACACGACAAATACGAATACGGCGAATACTTCCAATATCATCGTCGCCAATACAAACGCGCAGCCGTCAGCGACGATTGACGAACTCGCGTCAGCCAGAAAAATTTACGCTGAAAATTGCGTCAAATGTCATAAGGAAGACGGCACGGGCGGCGTATCGGAAATTAACGGCAAAAGAATAAAAGCACCGAATATGACGAGCGACCGGAAGAAAAACGACAAAGACGAAGATTGGATTGACACCATTAACAACGGCGCGAAGGAAGACGGAATGCCCGCCTTCAAAGGCAAGCTGACCGACGAAGAAATTAAAAGTCTGGTTAAAATGTTTCACAAGGATTTTCAGGGAAAGTAGAGTAATTACAAATTTCAATTTACGAATTACGAATGATTTGTGATATTTTAATTTTGCGAAATGAATTGTGATTTGAAATTCATAATTCGTAAATGATTATGCACCTGTAGCTCAGATGGATAGAGTATCTGGCTTCGAACCAGAGGGTCGCAGGTTCGAATCCTGCCGGGTGTACCATTTTCTATAAACTAAAAAAGAGCATCAACAAGAGATGCTCTTTTTTCTTTCAATTTTTGTTTCATTCAGCCTTTCTGAAAATAGTTTGCCGCCATCGAAGCCAAATCGTCCATCGCGCTGCCGTCGTGATTTTTGTCGAAAAAACCGGAAACCATATCCATCATCGGATTGCCGGAAGACTGCATTTGCTGCTGCTGATTTTGCAGAAGCGACGACAATCCACCCGCGTCGAGATTTTGTTCTTGTTTTTTCTTGCCCAGAAATCCCATTACAATCGGCGCGAGCGTGATTAAAAGCTGCGCGACTTGTCCGATGTCGAGACCGCTTTTCTGGCTGACTTGCTGGGCGACCGCGCCTTGATTGTTTCCGAAAATATGACCGAGAATTCCGATGCCGTTGTTCGTGTCCGCATTGCCGCCGCTGAGATAACTGCTCAGGCTGCTTAAAATTCCGCCGTTGTGGTCTTTTTCCAGAGCGTTATTCAAACTTTCCGCGCCGCTTGGCTGCTGCGTATTATTTGCCAACGCGCTCAGAATCATCGGCAGAGCCATCTGAATCGCGCTTGATGTAACCGTCGGATTCGCGCCGAGCGATTGGCTGATTTGACTGACTGCCTGATTTCCCTGTTCCTGTCCCAACAAATCTTCTAATGAAAACATATTTTTGTCTCTCCTTAAATTTTTCCAACTTTTCCGTTAATCATAACAGATACGTTTCGATTTGTCGTTTCCCGTTTCTTCGTTGTAATTTGAAAATGATGAAAAAGCCGACGACTTCGAGCCGAACCAATTTTTACTTTCTACTTTTGCCTTTTTACTTTTGCCTTTTTACTTTTGTTTCGTGTTCCCGAATCGAAAAACCCGCGATTGTTCCCGTTTCAAAAGTTCGGACAATTTTAAGCGATAACGCAAAATTCGGCGAGCCGTTCGGCATAGCGATTAAAGATAATTCCGTTTATGTTTCGGACGGCGACGCGGGGAAAATTTGGCGCATTTCAAACGCACAAAACTTTGCGGTTTTGACCGACAAACTCGACACGCCTTCGCAAATCGCGTTTGATAAAAACGGCGATTTAATCGTCGCCGATTCGGGAACTAATACGATTAAGCGTGTGAAAATTTCAAACGGCGAAACCGAAACAATTGCGGGCGTTGAAAATCAAAAGGGCTTTGCCGACGGTGATGCGCGAGCCGCGCTTTTTAACGCGCCGATTGGCGTTGCCGTGGCGGGCGACGCGATTTTCGTCGCCGACACATATAACGATAAAATCAGAAAAATCGAAAACGGGCGCGTCTCGACCGTTGCCGGAAGCGAGCAAGGATTTGCCGATGCGGAAAACGGTTTAGAGGCAAAATTCGACACGCCTTGCGGGTTGGCAATTTGGAACGATAAATTGCTCGTCGCCGATTTGGGTAATCGGCGTTTGCGCGTCGTCGAAACAAACGGAAAAACGCGGACGCTCGCCGGCAGCGACGGCGCGGAAAATACGCGCGACGGATTTTTATACGAAGCGAATTTCGTCGCGCCGACGGCTGTAACCGTTGATTCACGGCGCGGCGTGATTTATATCGCGGACGGCAATTCGATTCGCGCCGTCGGTCAAAGATTTTATCCGACAGTCGAAACAATTACCGGCACGAAGCGCGGTTATGCTGACGGCGATTTGCAACAGTCGCGTTTCAATCGTCCGAGCGGTTTGGCAACGGATGAAAACGGAAATTTATTCGTCGCCGACGCGGAAAATCAAGCCGTCAGAATTTTGACGGGCGCGGACATCGGCAAGGAGCTTTCTCAATCGGAGATAGAAAAACGGCGCAGATCGGCGGAAGATTTCCGACGACTTGCAGAGCCGCGCTGGACATATAATCCACCTGAAAACAAGCGGGAAATCGCCGGAACTCTGGGCGAGATTCGCGGCGAGATGACGGGCGAAAATCCCGCAGTTTGGTTTCACAACGGACTGGATATTGTCGGCGGTTACGGCGAAACGGCGCGGTTTGTCCGCACGGAAAAAGTTTTGCGTCCCGTCGCCGTTGAAAATTTCGCCACCTTGCGCGAGTTAATCAGAATGCCGACGCTCGGTTATATTCACATACGTCTTGGGCGCGATTCAAACGATAAAGTTTTCAACGATTCGCGTTTCGAGTTTGCGGTTGACGAAGGCGGAAAATTAAAAAATGTGCGCGTTCCGCGCGGCGCGAAATTTCAAGCCGGAGAAGCGATTGGAACGCTTAATCCGATGAATCACGTTCATTTAATCGCGGGCAGAAGCGGCGCGGAAATGAACGCGCTCGACGCTTTGATTCTTCCGAATATTTCTGATTCAATCGCGCCGAAAATCGAACGGGTTTCGCTCTACGATGAAAATTGGAATGCGCTCGGCGAAACCGGAAATCTTAAATCGCGCATCAAACTCGACGGCAAAACGCGCATCATCGTTCGCGCTTTCGACCGGATGGACGGCAACGCCGAAAGAAGAAAACTCGGCGTGTATCGCGTTGGTTATCAAATTTTGCGCGAAGATAAAACGCCGCTTTCCGATGTTGATTGGACGATTTCTTTTAAGCGTCTGCCGGATGCGGAAGCCGTTAAATTCGTCTACGCGCCGGGCAGCAAATCGGGCGCGACGGGCGAAACGATTTTCAATTACATCGCATCAAATCGGGTGAACGGCGACGAATTCAGGGAAGATTTTTTCGACGCGGGCAAATTGGGAAACGGAAATTATATTTTGCGCGTTTTCGCGGCGGATTATTTTGGTAATATGGCATCTGAAGATATGAATATTGCGAGGTAAAAATGAAAAAATTTCTATTGTTGTTTTCCCTTCTGATTTTCTCTTTTTCGGCAGTATCGTTAAAAGCCGAAACGAACGATAAAACCGCACCGAGCGCGATTAGCGTCGCGCCGCCCGCGCCGCAATTTTCCGACGCGGAACGGCAGGCGGAATTATCGAAACGCCGCGCCAAAGTTTTAGATTCGATGGTGGAAAATTCGATGTTGATTCTTTTTAGTCCCGAACCGAAAAACTATACGGGCGATGTGGATTTTCTTTACCGGCAGGAAAATAATCTTTATTATCTGACGAATCTCAAACAAAAAGGCGCGACTTTGGTTTTGGTAAAAAACGGCACGGGAAACAAGGAAGTTTTATTTTTACCGAAACGCAATCCGGCTGCTGAAATTTGGAACGGCAGAATGTATTCCAACGAAGAAGCGATGACGGTTTCCGGCTTGAAAACTCTTGTTGATGCGACGGAATTAAAAAACTTTTTGCAAGCGGTAAAAGATAAAAAAGCGTTCACCTCGAAAGACGGCGCGAATGTTTTGAATGCGGCGGAAATTCTTTATCTCTTGCTGCCGAATGACGGAAACGACAGCGACGGCAAAGCCGAATATCGCAAAGAAGCGGAATTTTCACAAAATCTCGAAGGTTATAAAATCGAAAACGCCCGTCCGATTTTCGATAAACTTCGCCTGATTAAATCGCCGTTGGAAATCAAGTTTTTACAGCACGCGATTGACATCACGACCGAAGCGCAGGAACGCGCGATGGCGATTGCCGGACAAGCAAAATGGGAATACGAAGTTCAAGCGGAAGTCGAATATACTTTTCGGCGGCGCAACGCGGATTATTGGGGTTATCCGTCAATCGTCGGCAGCGGCGCGGACGCGACCACTCTGCCTTATGAAGAAGCGCAGAGCGCGGTCAAATCCGGCGATTTGATTTTGATGGATGTCGGCGCGGAATATGAACATTACACGGCGGACGTTACGCGCACTTTTCCCGTCAGCGGAAAATTTTCAAAAGAACAAGCGGAAATTTATCGAGCGGTTTATGACGCGCAGGAAGCGGCGGCGCAAACAATCAAACCGGGCGCGATTTTTAACGCGCCTGAAAACGCCGCGACCGAAAGCCTTAAAAAAAGTTTGACTAAATTAGGTTTGATAACCGCGCCGGACGCGACTTATCAAGTCGTCTCGCAAGGCAAAACGCTCGATTTTCCGCAATATCAATTATGGTTTATGCACGGTTGGGGACATTTTTTGGGAATGAACGTCCACGATGTCGGCGATTACGATGCCAAATTTCAGCCCGGAATGATTATGACGAACGAGCCGGGAATTTACGTCCGCGCCGACGCGCTTAACAATATTGCCGACACGCCGGAAAATAAAAAATTTCTGGAGAAAATTCGTCCCGCGTTCGAGCGATACAAAAACATCGGCGTGCGAATCGAAGACGATATGCTCGTTACGCCGACGGGCGTGGAATGGCTGACGAAAAATCTGCCGCGCCGATTGGAAGACCTCGAAGCGTTTATGACGCGGGCATCGAAGGAAGCGATTCATTGACAGAACGATTGAAAGAAGGTTAAAGCTATTCCATCAAAGTTTTGAGTTCCGCCTAAAGGCAGAACTCAAAACTTTTGAAAACTTTTAACAAAAGGACGCGCTCGATTTGACTGAGAAAACAAAAACATTCAATTCACAAAACGGAAGCGAATCGCTGCCGCTCGTTATCGTCAACCCGAAATCGGCGGGCGGCTCGACCAAATCGCGTTGGGCGCGAACCGCTTCGGATTTGCGGGCGCATTTCGGCGCGTTCAATGTGAAATTTACGCGCAAACAAGGCGATGCAATCGAAATAGCAAAAGAAGCCGCCAACGCGGGCAGAAAATTTATCATCGCCTGCGGCGGCGACGGCACACTCAACGAAGTCGCTAACGGAATTTTGGAAAGCGGCGCGGCGACGGAACTCGGAGTTTTGCCGTCGGGAACGGGCGGCGATTTTCGCCGCACTTTGGGAATTAACGCCGAGACGCGCGACGCGGCGCGAGATTTGCGCGACGGAATTACAAAAACGATTGATGTCGGGCGCGTAAGTTTTGTCAATCACGAAGGCGAAAAAACGAGTCGCTATTTTTTGAATGTCTCATCGTTCGGTTTGAGCGCGTCAATCAACGAGCGCGTTAAAAAGCAAAATTCATTATCTTGGCTGCCGGGCGCGACCGTGCGCGGCAAAGCGAGCTTTGCGCTCTCGACTTTGCAAGAAGTTCTCGAATCGGAGTTCGTAACCGTGCGTGTGAAAATTGATGACAATGAAGAAAAACTTCTGAACACGATCAATTTCTGCGTGGCGAATTCGCGCTATTTCGGCGGCGGAATGAAAATCGCGCACGACGCGCAAATTAACGACGGCTTTTTCGATGTCGTCAATATCGGCGACATTACAACCGCGAAAATTTTATTCAACGCTTACAAACTTTATAACGGAACGCATCTCGATTTAGCCGAAGTAAAATCTATCAGAGCAAAACGCATCGAAGTTTCGCCACCCGAAAAGAATCAAAAAATTTACATCGAAACCGACGGCGAATTGCCCGGACGATTGCCCGCGACTTTCGAGATTTTGCCGCTGGCATTAAAAGTTCGCGTTCCGAAAAGCGACAGCCGCAAGAACCTTTAAATTATCGCCGCAAAAAGGCGCAAGAGGCGCAAAAAATCTTTTGAGCTGTTTGCGACTTTTTGCGGCTAACTTTTCCGGCGTTTCTGTGGTAAAAATTATGATATGGAAAACTCTTTCTGCCAGCAAATTATAGATGCCGCCGAAGCGCACCGCGACAAATTGGCGATGCGAACCATCGGCGTGGAAGGCACGGAATATACTTTCGGCGAGACGCTCGACGCGATTCGGAGCATCGCTTTTCGGCTCGAACGAGAAGGAATTGCGTTTGGCGACCGCGTCGCGCTCATCGGCGAAAATCATCCGCGTTGGGCGATTGCGTATTTCGGCATACTTTTTCGCGGCGCGGTCTGCGTTCCTGTTGATCCGCACGGCGAAATTGAAACCATCACCAATTTTATCGAAAATTCCGAAGCGAAAATGGCTTTTATCGGCGAAGATTTTATTAAACATTTCGGCGAGATTGAAGAACGATTGGGCGCGAAAATCCCGACGGTTGTTTTGCAAGACATAGAAGAATTTTCACCACAAGGACACCAAGACACAGAGGAAGAAAAAGCTAAAAATCAAAAACAGCAAACCGAAAACCAAGACGCAAATTCGCAATCCGCACTCAGCACTCCGCACTCGAAAAACGGTTTTCAAAGTTTTTCCGATTGGGCAAGCACGCCGCGCCCTGCCGATTACGATTCAAAACCAACGCCCGCCGCGCCCGAAGATATGGCGGTTTTGATTTACACTTCGGGAACGACCGGCACGCCGAAAGGCGTTCCATTAACGCACGGCAATATTTATTACGAAGCAAACGGCTGTCAGGAAGTTATGCACATCTCCGAACACGAAGTCGTGCTGAGCGTTCTGCCGCTTTTTCACGTCTTCGCGCAGGTCGTCAATTTGTGGGTGATTGCCATTATCGGCGGCACGATTTATTACGTTAAAGAACTCGCGCCCGCCGAATTGGAAAAGGCTTTCAAGACAAAAGAAATTACGATGCTGACCGGCGTTCCGCGCCTTTGGTATTTGTTTCACAAAAAGATTTTCGACGGCGTTGCCGCGCAGTCGAGATTCGTGCAATGGCTTTTTAACGCGATGCTGAAGACGAACGCTTTTACGCGCGACAAGTTTAATCTCAATCTCGGCAAAAAGTTTTTTGCAAAAGTTCACGACGGTTTCGGCGGCAAACTCGACATCACGATTTCCGCCGGTTCGCGCTTTGACGAGAAAATCGCCAAGGATTTTCACGCGCTCGGTTTCACGATGATTCAAGTTTACGGTTTGACCGAAACGAGCGGCGCGGTAACGGCGACGCGCTTTGAAGATAACGTCGTCGGCTCGGTCGGAACGGCGGTTAAATACGCCGAAATAAAACTCGGCGAATTAAACGATGAGAAAGTCGGCGAAGTTTTAATCAAGGGCAAAATGGTCTTTAACGGCTATTACAAAAACGACGAAGCGACGAAAAACGCTTTCACCGAAGACGGCTGGTTTAAGTCAGGCGATTTGGGAACTTTAGACAAAGACGGACATTTATTTATCGTCGGTCGCTCGAAAGACGTGATCGTTTTGCCGTCGGGCAAAAATATTCACCCGGAAGATTTGGAAGTTCATTATTCAAAAACGCCGATGGTCGGCGAGATGTGCGTCATCGGCGTCAAAGATGAAACGTCGAGTATGGCGGGCGCGGAAAGATTGGTTGCCGTCGTCGTGCCGGATTTTGAATATTTGAAAAAGCACAACATCGCCAATTCGCGCGAGGCGATTCGCCACGAATTCGACGATTTAGGACGCGAGCTTCCAGAATATCAGCGCGTCAGAGATTACGTCGTCCGCGCCGAACCTTTGCCGCGCACGGCGACCAGAAAAGTCCGCCGTTTTGAAGTGGCGAAACAACTCGAAGAAAACGGTTTTGACTCGAAGGAATTGAAAACCGCGAAAGAATGGACGTTTAGCGACGAAGAAAAAGCGTTGATGGATTCGACAATCGGCAAACAATTGACGAAACTCATCAAGCAAAATTCCGAGCGAGCGGAAATCGTTCATCCTGAAATGAATCTCGAAATAGATTTAGGACTCGATTCGCTCTCGCGCGCCGAAGTCTTCGCCGGACTCGAACAAGCCTTTAACATCGAATTCGATTCGGACGAAGCCGCCAACGCTCTGATGGTCAAAGAAGTCATCGAACTGACGAAAAAACTCGCGGGCGGCGCGAATGCCGAAATCGTCGAGACGGATTTTAGTTGGGGCAAAATCGTCCGCGAAAGCGACGACGCGATGCCGGAAGTCGAAAATGTTTTCCGCGAACGTCCCGTTACGTTGCCGATTGTCTACGCGCTTTTCCGTTTTCTGAATCTTTTGTGCCGCGTCTTTTTGCGAATGGAAATCTCCGGCAAGGAAAATCTCAAAAACCTCAAACGCCCGTTTCTCGTCTGCCCGAATCATCAAAGCTATCTCGACCCGTTCGTCGTCGCCTCGGAATTTAATTACAAAGAATTCAAAAACTCGTTCGCCGTCGGCGCGAGTCAATTTTTCCCGAACAAATTTATGCTCTCGCTCGCCGAACTTCTGCACACCATTCCGATTGACCCCGACACGCAATTATTAAAAGCGATGAAGGCTGGCGCGGTCGGTTTAAAACACGGCAAAATTCTGAATATTTTTCCCGAAGGCGCGCGCGCTTTTGACGGTGAAACGCACGAGTTCAAAAAAGGCGCGGCGATTCTCGCCACCGAATTAGACTTGCCGATTATTCCCGTTGCTTTAGACGGCTTTTACAAAGTCTGGGCGCGAAGTTCTTCAAAGATAAATTTCTCGAAAGTAAAAGTGCGATTCGGCAAGCCGTTTTACCCGCGAGAAATTATCACGCCGGAAATGGACGACGAAGCGCGATACGAAGCAGTTACCGAACATCTGCAAAAAACGATTGAAACGATGATTGCCGAGATGCGGAAATAAATATTCTGTAAAATAAATTTTCTAATGTTTCGAGTTCATGCTTTGAGAGCGATTACGGTTCAGAGTAATGCCTTCAGGCGGGATTGCGTCGGCTCACGCGAGTCTTTGATTTGACGGAAGAATAATATTTTTCAAATATAACTTTAAACAGGAACATTTGTTTTCTGTAAAATCTCTCGCAAAATTTGTTCGGCTTCAAAGCTGCGGCGTTTTCCGCTCGTCGTCTGGCGCGAATTGACGATGACGCGGTGCGCGAAAACAGGCAGGACGAGTCGTTTGATGTCGTCGGCGATGCAGAAATCGCGTCCTTCGATGAGAGCGATTGCCTGCGCCGAGCGAAACAGCGCGAGCGTTCCGCGCGGGCTGATGCCGAGTTCGAGCGCGTCCGTTTCGCGTGTCTGCGCGACGATATTTAACAAGTAATCAACTAGACTTTCATCAACACGAACTTCGGAAACCTTGCGCTGCAATTCCGTAACGTCCGCTTCGCTTAAAACCGCTTTGACGTAGCGCAGAGGATTTTCGCGCTCGCGGTCGCGCAAAATTTCGCGCTCGTCTTTGATGTTCGGATAGCCGACGTGCAGGCGCAGCATAAATCTGTCTAATTGCGATTCGGGAAGCGGATAAGTTCCGTGATGCTCGGTCGGGTTTTGCGTGGCGACAACCATAAACGGCAAAGGCAGAGGGCGCGAAACGCCCTCGACGGTGATTTGTTCTTCCGACATCGCTTCTAAAAGCGCGGACTGCGTTTTCGGCGTGGCGCGATTTATCTCGTCCGCTAAAACGATGTTTGAAAAAATCGGTCCGGCGTTCCATTCAAAATGTCCGCTTCGCTGATTGAAAATCGAAATCCCGATAACGTCCGAAGGCAAAAGGTCTGAAGTGAATTGAATGCGCTGAAACGACAAATCGAGCGCACGCGCCAGAGCGTTGGCGAGCGTCGTTTTGCCGACGCCCGGCACGTCTTCGATTAACAGATGACCTTTGGCGAGAAGCGCGACGAGCGCGAATTTGACCGTTTCGGATTTGCCTTTGATGACGCGCTCGATTTCGGCTTGGAGAAAACTTATTTTCTCGGTCGGGTTGAAATCGAGAATTGCAGATTCGGCTATCGTTTCGGTTTCTTTGATTATCCAATCTCTCATTTTTTTATTGACAAAAAGAAATGCCAAATCTATTTTACAAAATTACGCCGACTTTTCGCATCATAAATCTAGAAGTTTCTTTTATGATAGATGCGACAAGCCTCGGAAAGTTTCGTAAAGATTTCCGGCAGCTTGCAATTTCGTGTTATAAATAATTAAAATTTTGAAACTTCTAAACGTATTCTTCGTGATAGAATCTCGGAGGCAGACACAAATAATTTTATGAGAAACACACGCCGCAATTACAGAAACCAAGCGGGTTTTAACTTAATCGAATTGATGATTGTCATCGCCATCATCGCGCTTTTAATCGGTGTCGGCATTCCCGCGTGGCAAGCGATGGTCAGAAGCGGAAACGAAGTAACCGCCGCGCAAACGGTCGGCACGGTTCGCACTTGTCAAACCAGTTATTCGGGCAAACATCAAGGAAAATTTGCTCCGACTTTCGCCGAACTCGTCAAAACCGGCTGTATTGACGCGGACAAATTCAAAGACGATCCGCCGGTCATCAACGGTTACATATTCACGATGAAGGTTGACGAGCCTTCGGGAACAAAACCGGCGTTTTTCGCAATCAATGTTGACCCGCAAGTCGGCGAAGGCATTCAGGCGACCGGCAATCAGCATTTCTTTTACGATTCGACGCTCGGCGCGGTCAAAACCACCAGCGAAAATCGTCCGGCAAAAGCCGACGACCCTTCGATGTAAAATTTAATTGGCGCGGCGAAGATCGCTAAAAATTTCGTCTGCGCTTTCAAGCCGACTTAGCTCAGTGGTAGAGCATTCGCTTCACACGCGAGAGGTCAGAAGTTCAAATCTTCTAGTCGGCATTCAATCTTTTCAATAGTTTAGAGGTATTTTGATAATGCCTCTTTTATCATTCACACCTAAATTCACACCAAAAATTTTCAATTTTCTTGTTTTTCGTCTATCATTGATTTATTCTCTTTTATGGTTAATCTAACTCATTCGTGATTAGATAAAATGAAAGGCTTTCCGAAATTCGTCGTTTTGGAAAGCCTTTCGCCTTTTACTTGGCAAGTTTCAAGCTCTGCCGATAGATGTTTGCGGTCGCTCCGGCGATTAAGTGATAGCAGATAAGCCCGCGCTCACTTGCCCGGCATTCGCATTTGCCGAACTTCTCGCCGTCTTTTACGTCGAAGCTGACGTGATAGACGTTTGCGTTATTCGATGAATGCATGGCGAATAATCTATCTTTGATAAATTTCACTTTCGGTTTTAGCTGCTTACATTTTTCGATGGCTTTTTGCGTGTTTTCTGTGATTAATCCAATCATCTTTTTGCCTCTCTAAAATCTAGTATTTGTTGTTTCCAACTAATGATTTTTTATCGCATACGATAGTTTAATACAACCTCTGACTATCACTTGCGATAGATTTATTTTTCGGGCATAATTCTTTTGCTATGGAATTATTAACAACAAGTGAAGCGGCGAAAAGATTGCGTGTAACACCGATTCGAGTTCGGCAAATGATTCGTGAAGGAAAGATTCAAGCAAAGCAAGTCGGGCGTGATTACGTTATCGAAGAAAGCTCGCTCGATTCGGTCAAGACATACGGCAAAGCCGGAAGACCGGCGAAGGAAAGCGAAAGCGGCAACAGCATTCGAAATGCTAAAAATGAAAAGCCGTTCAAAACGATTTTCGATATAATGCCCGAACTAGCCGGAAAATATAACGACTTGCCTTCTGATTTATCTACGAATAAAGATTACTTGAAAGGTTTGGGCAGCAAGAGCGCGGAAAAACAGGCTTTAGGAAATCGCCGTAAAAACTCGCCGAAATGAATAACCGATTGATAATTGCTGACGCGGGCATCGTCGCCGCTTACTTGAACAAAAAAGACCAATGGCACGAATGGACGCTCTTGCAGTTGAGAAATTTGCCAACGCCTTTTCTGACTTGCGAAGCCGTTATCACCGAAGCGTGTTTTTTGATGCAGAGCAAACCCGACGGCAAAGATGATGTTTTGAGAATGCTCGCCGACGAAGTTTTGCAAATCAAATTTTCTCTGGCTGATGAAGTTTTGCAAATCAAAGCGTTAATGAAAAAATATAAAGACGTGCCGATGTCGC
>JBPCMK010000050.1:0-1899 GCA_051002375.1 Pyrinomonadaceae bacterium
AAAAGTATGTTTTTCTCCGCTGCGATAACCTTTTTCTAAGGCTTCGCTTTCTGCTACACTCAGTTCAAGTTTTTTGATTTTTCCCATTTCGGGAAATAATATACCATCTTTGTGTCCGACTACTTAAGATTCTATTTTGTGAAAGCCGTGAGATTCATAGAGCTTTACGGCTTTCGGCATTTTGTCGGGCAAGGTATCGAGCAGCATTCTTTCATAACCGATTTCTTTGGCTTCGGAAAGCAGCCGTTCAATCAGCGTTTTTCCCAAACCCGAACCGCGAAAATCCTCTCGGACGAAAAGCCGTTTCATCTCGCAGGTTTCGTCGTCAATTTTTCTCAAAGCGATGCAGCCCGCGATTTTATCATCAACCGAAATTAAAAATAATCTGCCGTCGGGCGCGGCGTATTTGCCGGGCAAATTCGCCAATTCTTTTTCAAAATTTTGAAAGCACAAATCAACGCCGAGCCACGCTTCGTATTCACGGAAAAGCGTTCTGGCTTGTTCGATTTGTTCGGACGTTTCAGCTTGGATAATCATACGAAACCGAGTTCGGTTAATTTTTCGCGCGTGATTTTTTCGTTCGTTTCTTCGTTTCGATAAAGTAAAATTCGCTCGACGTATTTGGCAATTACGTCGGCTTCGAGATTTACCGCGTCGCCGTTTTTTAAGGTCGAAAGATTTGTCAATTCCCAAGTTTTCGGAATGACGGCGATGTCAAAAGAATCGTCGCTCAAATTCGCAATCGTGAGGGAAATTCCTTCGACGGAAATCGAGCCTTTATAAACGAGATATTGCCCGATTGTTTTCGGATAACCGATTTTTACCGTCCAGAAATCGCCGTCCTGTTTCGCGCCGAGAAACTTTCCGCGCGCGTCAACGTGACCTTGCACGATGTGTCCGCCGAGCCGAGCCGCAACGGTCGCGGCGCGTTCGAGATTAACCGCCGAATTCGTTTTCAAATTTCCGAGCGTCGAACGATTCAGAGTTTCCTGCGAAACATCGGCGGCGAACGAATCTTTGGCGATTTCCAAAGCCGTCAGGCAAACGCCGTTGACCGCAATCGAATCGCCTTCGCTCGCATCTTCGATAACAATTCGCGCCGCGATTATTATCTTCGCGCCGCCCGCGTGCTTTTCAAACGCGATGATTTTTCCCGATTCTTCAATTATTCCGGTGAACATAATTTTTTTGTGCGCGGCTAAATTTTCTCTATCTGCGAAAGTTTGCGAATATCAATCGAAATCGGTTCGTCGGCATCAATGGCGTTGTAAATGTTGGCAAATTTATAGCCGAAACTTATCTCGGCTGCCTTAAACGAACTTCGCGCGTGAACCGTCTGCGCGAAGGTTTCGTCCATCGCCGAAACGACAATCAAAAACTCCGCGTCGGATTTTTCAAGGTCTGCCTGCGTCATTCCGTATAACGGCGAATTTTCGTCAATCGGATGCACGATTGTCCACGCCAGCGGCAGAAACGTAACATTTTCGCGTTCGAGTTTCAGCAAATCGAACGGGCGCGTCGTTACGCCGTTTTTCTCGACAAACCGCGCGAAAATAACCTGCGCCGAAACTTGAACAAGCTGATTTTTGCGGCTGTTGACCAGACGAAACATAAAACCGCTGATGTCGCGGTAAGGCGCGACGACCGCCGCGCGGCTGAAAAGAATCTTCGCCGTCGGACGCGAAAAACGCGCGAAAACCAATCCCGTAATCAGCGCGTTCGACAGCAGACTGTAATAAGATTCGATGGTTACAAGCAAATTCGGAAAGATGCCGACCGGATGAATCGTGCCGTAACCGATAGTGGCAAACTTCTGAACGCTAAAGAAAA
Source organism: Pyrinomonadaceae bacterium (assembly GCA_051002375.1). GTDB lineage: Bacteria > Acidobacteriota > Blastocatellia > Pyrinomonadales > Pyrinomonadaceae. Next base: position 1,831 of record JBPCMK010000050.1, read on the forward strand.
ACGAGCGCAAAAAGATACGCCCCATCGGCAATGCCGAGGTGTCAACCAAACTCCCGACACCGAGCGAAG
>JBPCMK010000051.1:0-4615 GCA_051002375.1 Pyrinomonadaceae bacterium
GCAAACTTCAAATTATGTTGCTTGCGCCGTGGTCGTAGCGACGCTCCCGATTACCTATTTCGTCTATCTGACTTATCGGATGTACATGAAAAACGTCGAGATGGCGACGGCGCAAGCCGAACAAGCCGAGCAGCACGCGCAAATTTTAGAAGAACAATCGCTCGCCCTGCGCGAATCAGAAGAGCGTTTTCGGAGCGCGTTCAATTACGCGCCGATTGGAATCGCGCTCGTCTCGCCCGACGGTAATTGGCTTAAAGTCAATCACGCTCTTTGCGAAATTCTCGGTTACACGACGGAAGAATTTCTCGCCGCCGATTTCCAATCAATGCTTTTCCCGGAAGATTTGGGCGACACGCTGATTAAAATTCACGAGCTTCTGTCCGGCAAAACTCCGACCTGTCAACTCGAACAAAGATACATTCACAAAACCGGCAAAACGGTTTGGGCGGCGTGGAGCGTTTCGACCGCTTCGGAGGCAAACTCGAAACGTCCGAATATGATTTTTCAAATTCAGGACATCACCGGCAAAAAATCGGCGGAAGAAAAACTTCACTACGAAGCGACGCACGACGCGCTGACCGATTTGCCGAACCGCGCCTTTTTTATGTCGCGGCTTGAAAAGGCTTTGTCGAAGGCGCAGGAAAATCCGACTTATAAAATCAGCATTTTGTTTATTGACCTCGACCGTTTCAAAGTTGTCAACGACAGTCTCGGACATCTTATCGGCGACCAGCTTCTGATCGGCATCGCCGAACGCCTGCGCGAATGTCTGCGTCCGAACGATATTGTGGCTCGCTTGGGCGGCGACGAATTTACGATTCTCGTCGAAGGAAAATACGACCCGCACGAAGTCGTCCATATCGCCGAAAGATTGCAGGAAAAATTCTCACAACCTTTCGATTTGAGCGGACACGAAATTTACAGTTCGGCGAGCATCGGAATTCTGCACGCTTCGGAAAAACATCTTACGCCCGAAGATATGATGCGCGACGCGGATACGGCAATGTATCAAGCGAAACGCGCCGGAAAAGCCCGCCACGAAGTTTTCAACGAAGATATGCACGAAGCCGTCAAAGCCGCTCTGCAGTTAGAGAATGATTTGCGGCGGGCGGTCGAACGCGACGAATTGACGGTTTTCTACCAGCCGATTTATTCGCTTGCGACCGGCGAGATTCAAGGCTTTGAAGCTCTCGCGCGTTGGGAACACGAAGTTCACGGTTTTATCGCGCCTGCCGAATTTATTCCGCTCGCCGAAGAGATCGGTTTAATTGACGCGCTCGGCGAGCAGATTATGCGGAAAGCATGTATTGACGGCTCGCGGTTGAAGGAAAATTTTCCGCCCGAAACTCCGTTTATGGTTAGCGTCAATCTTTCGTGCAAGCAATTTGCCCAATCGGGTTTAGTGCAAAAAATCGAGCGCATTTTACGCGAAACTAGCTTCGCACCCGAAAATCTGAAAATCGAAATTACCGAATCGGTTTTCATCGAGCATCGGGAAAAAGCGATTGCGATGCTGAATCAACTTCGTGAAATCGGAGTCGGAATAAATATTGACGATTTCGGAACGGGCTATTCAAATCTGAGTTATTTGATGCAGCTTCCGATTTCGACTTTAAAGATTGACCGCTCGTTTATCAACCCGCTCGAATTTGAAGGACGCAACACGGAAATCGTGCAGACGATTTTAACGCTCGCCCGCAGTTTGGGTTTGACCGTGATTGCCGAAGGCGTGGAAAACGAAGCGCAGCTCGAACAATTAAAAAATCTCAACTGCGGCGCGGCGCAAGGTTATTTTTTAGCCAAACCGATGAGTTTCGACGAAGTTAAAATCTTTCTCGGCGGCGACCCGGCGGCGGCGATTCCGAAAAATAAATACGAAGATGTTTCGGTTGTTTTGACGGTGCAGTAATTTCTTGAATCGTTAAGGGCGGCTGGCGGCGAAGAGTTCGGACAAGGAAATTTTCCAATCGTTTAAGATTTCCGATTCGGCAATTTCATTTTTTACATACTGTTTGTTTCTCCAAATTAAATTCCCTTCCCGTGTTTCCGCATTTCTCACCTCGACCGTTTCATTATCCGAATCAATCAGCCAGAGTTCTTTTATGCCCAAAGCAAGATATGTGTCGGCTTTTTCGGTTCGGTCGTAAGTTCTCGTGCTTTCCGAAAGAAACTCGAAAATGATGTCGGCGGAAGTTCGCCGCTTACCCATCACCTCGCGCAGTTCGTTTGAAATATACATCATATCCGGTTCGAGATACGTTCCCCAGATGTCTTCGATGTAAATGGCATCTCTCGGATGATAAACTTTGCCCGGGTCGTCATTTTTAGCTAAATGTAAAATTAACGAGCGAGTTACAAATGAAACGAATTCTCCGTGTTCGGGTTTCGGCGGCGGCACAATTTTTAATACTCCTTCGATAAGTTCGTAATGCGAGCGGTCTTGAGGAGCGGGCAACGCCCAAAATTCTTCGAGCGTGTAGCGTTTCAGGAGCGGCGAAAACGTCGGCGGCGCGGCGGTCGTGGTTTCCAAAACTTGCATAATTTTTAACCTCTCGCGGTTAGATTAACAGAAAAAGTAAAAAGGCAAAAGTAAAAGCTAAAAAACTCGATTTTTCACTTTTTACTTTTGCCTTTTTACTTTTTACTTTCTTATTTCCGCAGCCAGCCGAAAAGTCCGTGAATCGTAACTTCCCGATTCGTTTCGTAAATCGCCCGCGTCAAAGGAAGCGACATCGGGCAAACCTGCACACAGTTTTGCGCGTTGCCGCAATTTGTGATTCCGTCATCCTGCATCAATGCTTCCAATCTTTCGTCGCGGTTCATTTTGCCCGACGGGTGCATATTGAAAAGTCGAACTTGGGCAATCGCCTGCGGACCGATGTAATTGTCGTCCGAATATTGCGGACACGCCTCCAAACAACAGCCGCACGTCATACAGCGCGAATATGCGTAGCGTTCGTGAACCGCTTCCTGCGACATTCGCGGTCCCGGACCTAAATCATAAGTGCCGTCGAGTTCGACCCAGGCGTGAACTTTTTTTAAATGATTGAACATCTGCGTTCGGTCAACTCGAAGGTCGCGCACGTTCGGAAATTTCGACATCGGTTCTAAAGTAATCGTATTTCCGCCCGACGCGGTGAGCAGTTCGTCAACCAGCGCGGAACACGACTGCCGCACGCGCCCATTAATTACCATCGTGCAAATTCCGCAAACCTGCTCCAAGCAGTTCATATCCCAAACCGGCGGCGTAGTTTGTTTGCCGTCTTTCGTAACGGGATTTTTGCGAATTTCCATCAGCGCGGAAATGACGTTTAAATTGCGCCGATAAGGAACTGTAAAAGTTTCCGTGTATTGCGCCGCGCCGGTTTTTTCGCGCCGCGAGATTTTGAATTCAACCGTTTGCGGCGGATTTTCCAATCGTTTCTTTTTATCCTGATGGACGTTCGCTTCGTTCATAAATTTTATTCTTCAAATGACTCGCCTTCGGTAATTTTCTCGCCTTCTTTGACCCAAATTTCTTCCGCGCTAGTTGGCTTTTCTTCGTTGCCTTCGGGAACGAATTGCGACGCGCCGTTTTCTTTTTGCGGTAATTCGCTCGTGCCGACGGCTTTCGCTTTGCCCTTTGAGTAATCGCGCTTTCGCGGTTCAATCATTGAAATATCAACCGCTTCATAACTCAAAATCGGTGCTTCGGCTGTCCATTCGGCAATCGTTGTTTTCAGCCATTCTTCGTCGTTGCGGTCTGGAAATTCCGGTTTGTAATGCGCTCCGCGCGATTCATCTCGGTTCAACGCGCCGAGCGTAATGACGCGGGCGAGTTCCAGCATATTTTTTAATTGTCTGGCGTGCGGAACGGCTTGCGTCGCCCATAGATTTGAATCGTTAATCGAAATATGTTTCAACCGATCTTGTAGTTCGAGCAGTTTGTCGTCGGTCGCTTTCAGGCGGTCGTTGTAACGCACGACGGTTACATTGTCGGTCATCACTTTGCCCATTTCCTCGTGCAGTTTGTATTGATTTTCCGTTCCCGTCTGTTTGATAAGCGCGTTGTTAATTTCCTTCTGCCGTTTTAATTCCGACGAATAAATCCCGCTCGTTTCCGTATTTCCGCGCTCGACATTTTTCGCGTAATCAATCGCCGACGGCGCGGCTGTAAATCCGCCATAAACGCAACTGACCAGCGAATTCGCGCCCAAACGATTCGCACCGTGTATCGAATAATCGCATTCGCCCGCCGCGAAAAGTCCGGGAATATTCGTGCGCTGCTCGAAATCAACCCAAAGTCCGCCCATCGAATAATGCACGCCTGGGAAAATTCGCATCGGCACATAACGCGGATCGTCGCCGACGAACATTTCGTAAATCTCTAAAATCGCGCCGAGTTTTTCCGTCAAAACGTCCGCCGGAATATGCGTCAAATCGAGATAAACTTGATTCTCGCCGTTCACGCCGCCGCCTTCGATACAGACTTGGAAAATCTCGCGCGTCGCAATATCGCGCGGCACGAGATTGCCGTAAGCCGGATATTTTTCTTCGAGAAAATAATTGCGTTCCGCCTGCGGAATATCTTGCGGATTTCGCGTGTCCTTCGGATTGCGCGGCACCCAAACGCGCC
>JBPCMK010000052.1:0-24321 GCA_051002375.1 Pyrinomonadaceae bacterium
CCTTCGTCAATCGAATGCGTATAAGCATCATCTTGTCTGGCACGTCTGTAGAAACCGCAAAATTTGCAGTCCGCCACACAGATATTCGTGTGATTAAAATGCCGGTTGACGTTATAATAAGTCGTCCGCCCGTGTTTTTTCCTACGCACAAAATCCGCCAGTTTCCCAAGCGCATTCAAATCATCGGTTTTATATAATTCAACGCCTTCATCAATGGTCAAACGCTCGTTCGCTTCAACCTTTGCGGCGATTTTATTTAAGTTTGTATCAAATGAAAATTGCATAAAATCTTATTAATCTTTCCTGTTTTTCAGAAAATATCTTGCTCCCGGATCACGATTCGGCAAAGCTGAACTTCTTTTTGCTTCCAAAACACTTCTTTCTTCTAATCCGGCTAAAATCTTCTTACAAGTATGCCAGCTTTTGCCCGTTAATCTTGATGCTTGGCCGACACTTATTTTTTCGTGTTCGGCAACAAAATTAATAATTCTTTTTTCTGTTTCATTCAAGCTGCTGGAAATGGAAATACCTAAAATTTCGCTGGCATCTTTATCTACCCAAACTTTGCGATGTCTAATATCATTTTGAAGTGTAACGCGCACTAATCCGGCACTTATTTCTTTTTGTTCAAAGGTCGGCTTTGGGAGATTTATTGCTTCCATTGTATCTCTGATGCGTCTTGTTCCTTCGTGAGCGCACTTTACAAAATCGAGATAATACATTGCTGTCATTAGATGAGGATTTCTGGGATTGTGCATATCATAAATATTTTCCGGCGTTACCAAAGGAGGAAAACCTCCCGGACTTTCGATGACCAATCTGTTATCAAACATCTTGACCATAATCGGCATATTTCGTTGAGTATAAGAGCGGTGAACAGAAGCATTAACAATCGTTTCATACCAAGCAGCTTTCGGATATTCGGGGTGAGTGTAAAAAATGCCGTCTGAACCTAATCTGCTAAATTCTCTAACTTGAGCATCCAAGACTTTTTCGGTTTCAACGATAAGTGACGGGACAGAGCCACCATCAACCCAAATATCTTTGACCGCATTCCATTTTTCGCCTGTTCCTTCTGTTTCTCCATCGAATCGCAGAAAACGGATTTTACAGCCGGGAAATTTCTCTTTCGGGTCTTTGGCAAAAAGTAAGGCGCAAGCATTGTTTGGTATAAATCGGTGTTGATTTATTTTACCCAAATGACTAATTTGTAAAATATCTTCAGTTGAATGATTTCCCGATAATTGTCTGTTGGCAACATATTTATTAACGTATTTGCTTATCAATTCAATATTAAAATCGTCTGGATAAATAAGTCCGCAAGGTTCTTTCTCAAAATCAATATGTCCTCTGTCTATCTCAATTTCTCTAATTTCCGCATCAGTCAGTTTTGTTTTTGAATCACCAACGCGAATAAAAGCCTGTCCATTTGTTGTTTTTACAACGCCACCGGATTCACGGTAATAAACGCGAATTAAAAGAACATAATCTATCTGCTTATTAGACAATGTAACCGCCACTCTTTTATGCTCATACTTAGCATCAGGCGCAAAATTTATTCCGGCTTTTTCTAACTGATTGATGTGATCTTGCGATACTTTTAGGCATCCCGTTAAATTTTTATCATTTTCAATTCCGATAACAATTAACCCGCCATCAGGTTTTGTGTTCGCCCACATTGAAAAATAATCACCTAGTTCTTTAGCGTGAATTCCTGCTGATTTAATTTCAATCCGTCTGTCTTCTTTTAATTCAGAAATTAAAGATTGGTTAACTGAATCGTAAATATCATCAACAGTCATTAACGGAATTGGCGTTTCAGGTGGAAACAAACTTTGCTGCCTATGGTTATTATTCATAATAAAGGATTTACAGATTTCTCGATAAAATTATCGAGAAATCTGTAAATCTAATCATTTCAAAATTTACATCATTTTGTGCCAGACTCGAAATTGACCTAACTTATAATAAAATCAAACGCCTAAAACTTCGACATATTCGCTTTTCGACAAAGGTTTCGGAGTTGATACGCCCGAATCCTGCAAATCTTCAAGATGAAGTTCAATCGCTTCCTGAATCAGTTTTTTAACTTCTTCTTCCGTTTCCGCCGCCGCGATACAACCCGGCAAATCGGGAACATACGCGCCGAAACTCGTTTCGCTTTCTTCGATCACAACCATATAACGCATAAATTTCTACCTCGCTAATCTTTCAATCCCGCTTGTTTCAAAACGCTGTTCAAAGTCCCGATTGGAATATCAACACTTTCTTTTCCGGCAACCGTAACCGTTCCGCTTTTCGTCGGGTGATGAAATTGACGATGACTGCCTTTTGTTCTGACCAAATGCCAGTCGTCTTTTTCGATCAATTTTATCAATTCTTTAACTTTTATTTTATCAAGGATCGCCGCACAAAATCCGCCAATTTCCCAAGCGCATTCAAATCGCCGGTTTTATATAATTCAACGCCTTCCGCAAACGTCAAACGCTCATTAGCTTCAACCTTTGCGGCTATTTTGTTTAAGTTTGTATCAAATGAAAATTGCATATCTTAAATTTCCCAAAATTCGGGAACTTCCAAGTTGTTATAATCTCGACCTTCTAAAAATTCTGCCAAAGTTGTCGAGAACGGAAATTCCGCTTCAAATCCGTTCAATAATTTTTCGAGTAAAGGTTTGGCAAGTTTTTCGCTAAAACTTCCGCGCAAACATTTCTCATACCATTTTACTAAATCCGATTCTCTAACAATACCGCGCACTTTCGCGCCGTAGCCGATTTGTTTCAAGACTGTTTCGATGACTTTGGCTTCGGCATCTTTGCACACAATTACGATTGAATCGCTTTCGACTTGCACGGCGATGTTGCTGGCAATTTTTTCGTTCAAAGTCAGATGTTTGACCTGCACGGCAACGCCGAAATTCGCCCACATATCCAAACCGCGATCAGCCGCATTGGTCACGCCGACGCGAAAAATGTGTGCGTTTTGTTCCCACGAAAGGTTATCTTCATCAACGCCGAGCAAAACTTTTGCCAAATCCGAAAATTCCTGCAAAAGCGGTTTGGAATTTTCCGAAATACTAATTTCTACTTTCGCTTCGAGAGCCGAAATTATTGTTTCAAACAAACTGTAAACCACAATTTCATACGCTTTATCAATGCTTCGTCTGATGCCCGCTTCTTTGATGAAAAGTTCTAAAAGTTCTTCGAGTTTGAAAGTGTCGGGATAAGCCTCTTTGATTGCGGAAATCACGCTCGAAACCGTTCCTTGCCGTTCGCCGTAACGCGCGTAAATATATTTTTCAATCGCGCCTTTTGTCGCTTTGTTTTCCGAGCCGAGAACGACTAAAAACTCAATCGGCATCGCCGTTTCGCTCCAAACATCGTGTTGATAACGCGCCGAAGATGTCGAAACTTTCCCCGCCAATTTTTGTGTAACTTTGTTGCGCCAACGCAAAGACGGATTTTGAAAAGTTTCGAGTTTCGCAATATCAAAATCACCAACCGTGCGCGAACGATACAAGACTTCGGCGATGTGAATCGGTTTGTATAAATCAACGCGGCTTTTGCCAATGATTAAATCAAGTCTTGTTTTAGCTTGTTCGAGTGTCGGCATTATTAAATTTGGGTGAAAAGCGATTCCTGTATTGCCGCTTTCGGTTTAATTGTTTGAGTTTGAATCGGATTTTCCAAAGCCCTTAAAACCGAACGTAAAACCTCTTCGACGCACGGAATCGCCACCGTATTTCCCGCCAGTTTTCGCATTGCCTGATAACCGACAACGATTTTGTAATCTTCGGAAAAGCCTTGCAGACGCAGCATTTCCCGTTCGGTCAGCCGTCGTTCGCCGTTGACAAGCAAATAATTGTAAGACGCGCCCGAACGCAGAGCGCACGAATACGGCAAGGGACTGATATTGCCACCTTTGTTTTCGTGCCAGATGGTCAGACCGTCTTTGATAATTTTACTTTCGACGCTTTTTAGGCGGTTTTGTTTGATTTGTTCGGATGCGAAATAGTTCGGCGCGATTTCCGTTTCCAAAAACTCGCGCAAAGGTTTCATCGGCGTTTTATTTAATTGCCAGACAAAATGCTTTGGCTCACGAAAACCGACGATAAAAACCCGTTCACGCTTTTGCGGCAAACCGAAATCAAGTGCGTTTAATACTTTGTAATATGTTTGATAACCAAGATTTTCGAGCGTTTCTAAAATTCTCTGAAAAGTTTTGCCTTGATTATGCGAAATCAGTTGTTTGACGTTTTCGAGAACAAACGCCTGCGGACGTTTCGCCTTCAAAATTCTGGCAATATCGAAAAACAAAGTTCCGCGTGTGTCTTCAAAACCTTTCCCGTCGCCGCAAATGCTAAACGCCTGACACGGAAAACCGGCAAGTAAAATATCGTGTTCGGGAATTTCGCTCTCGTGAATTTTTGTAATATCGCCAAAAGGTTTTTCGCTAAAATTTGCTCCATAAGATTTTTGCGAATCAGAATCGAAATCACACGAAAAAACGCATTCGCTATTTCTTTGATTTTTTTCAACAGCAATACGAAAACCGCCAAGTCCGCAAAATAAGTCAATAAATTTTAAGTTTCTATTTTTCATTTATCCCCGAATCATTCAATGATTATTCGGATTATCAACCGTCAAACCTTCGGCAATCGCCGCGTCGTTTAAATCCGTGTCAGCGGAAAGTAAAATCAAAGGCGATAAACCCAAAGCGATTCTTTCTTTTTCGGTTTCCAAAGCCGCCGCAAGTTGAACCGCGTCGTAACCACGCAAAGCGTGTTTCTTTGCTAAATTTGCCGCTTCTTTTATCAAATTTTCGCTGATTTCCACTTTGAAAAACTCGTTCAAATAATCCTGCTCAAACGTCAGCCGAGCATTGTCGGCATCAGTCGCCAAAATATGTTTGCCTCTTTCACGGCGCGTGATTGCCGAAATTACTTCGACAAAAGTTATTCGTGCGACAAAACAAAATTTCCGTTCGCCGGATTTGTCATTGCTAAAAGCCAAGTCGAGCCTGTTTCGGCGATATAGCGTTTGACAATCGCGCTCGAATCGCAAAAGAAAGCCGCCATTTACCTGCGCTCCTTGATGATTGTTTCGGAAACAGGTTCGCTTCTACTTTGACAGGTTCGTAGTTTTCGTAGCGCGAAAAATCCGTAATCGGCGGCGACGGTTTGCCGATAATTCCTTTTTCGTAAAGATATTGCGCGAATTCTTCTTCAGTCATCTGCGGTTTCGCTTCCTTCATTTCCAAAAGCGAATCAACCAATTCGCGCACTTTTCGCAAATCTTGCGGCGAAAGTTGTTTCACTTCGCTTTCTATTTTTTCAACTGTAGCTTGCATAATTTTCACCTCTTTAAATTTCACGTAAAACTAATTTTCGCACGGCGCATTTATTTCTATCGCTTGAGCATAAATATAATCAACTAATTTCTGGAAACACCTTAAAGCCCGTCAACTCCGCTAAATCGGGATATTTGTGCAGCAAATTGCGGCAGACGACGCGCGGGCTTTTGTAAAGATGAAATGCTTGGAAAAGCAGCAATTCAAACGCCGACGATTCTATCCAATCAACTTTTTTCGTAAAACCCGTAACGAGCGAAACATTTGTTTTTTCGACGAATTTGACGACTTCCTTCGGCTTGCGAATCGTGCCGCACGTGCCGAAATGAATTATCCAATTCGAGAAACGGCAGTTCATCATTTCCGAAAGTTCCGCCAAACTCACTTTGTCGCCGTGCAGTTTTACGTAACCGGGCGAGCCGTGAAAGGCGAAGTATAAAATTCCGTAATTGCGCTTGCACAAAAGGTTGAGATTATATTTTAATTCCTCGCGCGTGTTGCACGTCAGATGCGAGAATTTCGCCTGCCAGCCGCGGGCGATAACTTCGAGCATCGGCACGACATTCAGACGGTTTTCCGTGCGGTCGTCCCACATTGATTCCAGACAAGCGATGTTTCTTTTGCGTGAACCCATTTTTTTTAATCCCAAATCTCCCGCAAATTTAACGCAAAGCCTTTGAGCAGCGGCTCGCCTGAAACAATTTCCGGGTTTATTAAAATTTCCGTTTCAGTATTCGGACGATAAACGTGAACTTTGCGCGTCGCCGCATCAATCAGCCAGCCGAGAGACGCGCCGTTTTCGATATATTCGCGCATTTTATTTTGCAGCTTTCTGAGCGAGTCTGATTCGGAACGCAGTTCGACGACGAAATCGGGACACACGGGCGCGAATTTCTTGCGCTTGTTTTTCGGAATCGCGCTCCATTTCTCCCGCATCATCCAGGACAAATCAGGCGAACGCTTTGCCCCGTTCGGCAGGCGAAATCCGGTTGAAGAATCAAAGCCTTCGCCGCTGCCGTCTTTTTCCGCCCAATTTCCAAATTTTACCGTCAATTTAAAATTTTTCTTTCCCGTTTCGCTTCCCGTCGGCGGCATAATCGTAATCCTCCCGTGTTTGTCCATTTCGATTCGCATACTTTTATTGCGCTGACAAAAATCGAAAAATTCGTCGTCGTCCATTTTTTTTAATGCTCTACCGAAATCGAGTTCAAAGACGGGCATATAGTCGAACATGGTGTTTGAAACCAAAACTAAATTCATAATTTTTTCCTCGCTCAAAACATTTTACCAAGAAAAACCGCGCCGCCGAATGTAACGAATAAAATTACGCTGACGAAAGCGTTGGTCGTAAAAAACGCGGCGTTCATTCGTGATAAATCGTGCGGTTTGACGAGCGTATGTTGATAAATCATCAACGCGCCAACCGCGCAAACTCCAATCAAAGCCAGCCAGCCTAAATCCGTTACAAGATATAAAAGCAGCAAAACGACGAACGCCTGCGCGTGAAAAAGTCTGGCAATCCAGAGCGAATTTGCAATGCCGAAACGCGCCGGAATCGAGCGTAAACCGGCTTTCTTATCGAACTCGTAATCCTGACACGCATACATCACGTCAAAACCGGCAGTCCACATCATCACGAGCAAAGAAAGTAAAATCGGAACTTCCGAATCAATCGCGCCGCGCACGGCAATCCACGCGGCGGTCGGCGAAATCGCTAAACTCCAACCGAGAATCAAATGCGCGAACGCCGTAAATCTTTTCGCGTAGGAATAGCCGAGAACGCTCAACAGCGCGACGGGCGAAAGTTCGAATGTCAGCCAATTCAATTCAAAGGAAGCGGCTTCAAACAGCACGACCGAAGTGATGAAAAACGCCCACGCGAAATTGACGCTCAATTTTCCGCTCGGCAACTCGCGGTTCGCGGTTCGCGGATTTTCCGCGTCGAATCGGCGGTCAATGATTCGATTAAACGACATCGCCGCACTTCTCGCGCCGACCATCGCGGCGGTTATCCAAACGATTTGCAAAGCCGTCGGCAAACCGTTCGCCGCCAAAACCGCGCCGAGAAAGGCGAACGGCAACGCGAACAAAGTATGCTCGAACTTTATCATTTGCAGCGTGGTTTTTAATTTGCGCCCGAAAGCCATAATTTTCAGCCGGTTGATAAATCGAATTTCAACCGGCAATCTATCTAAAAAGCAAGCCCGATACCAAAGGAAAAGTGTAGCAAAATCGCCTGTTTAAGTCTTGTTTGCTTGGCAATCTGCAAATTTCTCGCTTTCCGATTGCAAAATGTTTTATACTGCTTAATGAGCGAAGCCGAATCTTCTCAAACGGCAATAAATTAACGAATCAATCCGCAATCTGAAATCCCGAATCCGAAATCGAAACTGATGCCTTCAGGAAAAACACACGACGCGATTACATTTTTTCTCGTTCCGCCGACCTTTGTCGCTGTCTGGAAATTGACGGGCAGTTTTCCGCTCGCCACCGTCGTAACCGGCGCGTTCACGTTCGGCGGTTTGATGTTCGGTCCCGACCTCGACACGCACTCGAAGCAATATACGCGCTGGGGCGTTTTCTGTTATCTCTGGTATCCGTATCAAAAATTTTTCGCCCACCGCTCGCGCTGGTCGCACGGACTCGTTTTCGGAACGCTTTTTCGAGTCGTTTATTTTACGGGTGTGCTGACGCTGCTCTCTTTTTTGACGGCTTATCTGATTGCCTTTTATTCGGGCGGAACGCTGCCGAATTTAATGGAATTTGCCAAAGCGTGGCAGCATATCGGCGAATATGTTCGCGCCGATTTCGGCAGATATTTTTTTATGTATGTATTTGCCGGTTTGTGGCTCGGCGCGGCGAGTCATACCTTAACCGATATTGCCGGTTCGTTTATCAAGCACGGGCGCGTCTCGGAATTTTTATAATTAGTTTGTTGAACTTTGAACTTTGATTTTTGACTTTTGATTTTTTCGCTCTATTAGAGGACGAAAACAAAGATCAAAAATCAAAATTCATCAAAAAATCATCTTCCCTTTCTGGCAGTAAAAAGCCGCAACGCTTGTTTTTTCACCGCGTCGGAAACATTGTGGCTTTTTGTCAGAGATTGCAAATCGCGCAGCTGCAGACGATTTAAAATCGTCATCACGTTGGCGAGCGGCGTGCGCGGATTCTGCGCCAATTTGTGCATAATCGAATAATTTCGCGCCCAATTTCGATTGTTGGCGACTTGCCGCAAAACGTCTTCCGGCACGGAACGCATCGAGGCGATTTTTTCGATTTCCTGTTCGGTGATTCTGGCATTTTGAACGACGGCTTGCGCGACGATGCGATTCGGGTCGCGGATGAGAATATTGCGGGCTTCGCGGTCGCCCTTCGCCGCGAGCTTTACGCGGTCTTTCATTCCCATCCGCAAAATGCGGTTGATCATCGCTACGCGGTCGCCGGAAATTTCGTCATCTTCCGAACTGAGTTCGCCCAGAATTTTGTTGACGATTAACTCGCGCTGTTCTTCGGTTTCCTCGTAAAATTCTTCGATGTATTCCAGAGAAAGCCACGAATCGTCCGTTTCCGAATCGGGAACTTCGATGTGTTCGGCGAGCAGAATCGCGTCTTCAAAACTCAAGTTCGTTTTTGAAGAAACTTCCTGCAAATCGCCGGCAAAATCCGCCGATTCGATAAATTCGGCGGCGGCGGCGTTGCCTTTCGCGCGAAGTTCGTCGGCGATTTGCTGCGCTCCGCGTTCCTTCTGGAAAAACTCGCGTTTCGTTTCCGTCGCGCGTCGTTCGGCTTCCGCCGTGCGATACGGATTGGCGATTATCGCGTCAATTATCTGCGGTGCGGCAATCAAAAGCTGCTGATTAAACGAAATCAGTTCGAGCAGTTCGCCGTTTGCCGTGCGGCGTGCGAAGTTGATAATCGAAGCGGTCGGCGTTTTCGGGTTTGCCAAAATCGCTTCGTGAATCAATTTCGGCTGATTGTCTTGTCCGGCGAAATAAGCCAAAACCTGCGGCGCGGATTCATCAGATTTGAAAATGTTTTCAAGCTCGTTTTGGTCTTGCGCGGCGAGCGTTTGGCGGGCGTTTTCGGCAAGTTCCGCGTCGGTTTGTTCGGCGAGCGCGACGAGAATTTCCAGCAAATCTGTTTGCGGTAGAGGCAAAACGCCGCGGGCGGCGGCAAGCTGCGCCGGACGCGGCGCAGTTCCCGAAATGATGGCTTTGACGACCGGATTAGTCGAATTTATTTCAACATTCATAAATCGGATTGGAGAACGAAGATGTTTGAGAATTTATTTTGAGCGGCGTTTTTTGAAGACTCTCCTGACGAGAAAGCCATTTGCATTGTAACATAAATTCCGGGGGGCGGAACAGATTCTTGACTTATCGCAGAGGCTTCGCATACTCTTGAAATTTGCGGGCTGACACGCTCACGCCTTCAATGAAAATCACATTATAAAAACTTTTTAATAACCATAAATAACCAAATGATTAAAGACGAAATAAAAAATCTGATTGCTTCGACTCGCGCCTGCGTCGGCGTTATCGGGCTTGGCTATGTCGGGCTGCCGCTAATTGTCGAGTTTGCTTTGAAAAATTTTCCGACCGTCGGCTTCGAAGTGGACGAGAAAAAAGTAAGCGAATTAAACAATGGAAATTCGCACATCGTTGATGTGCCGTCGGCGAATGTCAGAAAATCGCTCGACGCTGGAAAATTTGAAGCGACGATGGATTTTTCAAAGCTGGCGCAGTGCGACGTGATTATAATTTGCGTTCCGACACCGCTTCGGAAAACCAAAGACCCCGATATGTCATACATTTTGGCGGCGGGCGCGGAGATTCAAAAATACGCCAGACGCGGGCAGTTGATAATTCTCGAATCAACCACTTATCCGGGAACGACCGACGAAGTTTTACTGCCGATGTTTGAAGAAAAAGGCTTGAAGTTGGACGAAGATTTTCTGCTCGCCTTTTCGCCCGAACGGGTTGATCCGGGCAATCCGCAATTTCAAACGCACAACATTCCGAAAGTCGTCGGCGGCGTAACGAAAGATTCGACCGAAGTCGCCGCATTTCTTTATTCGCAAATCGTCGAAAACGTCCACGCCGTCTCCAGCGCGAGAGTCGCCGAAGCCGCAAAGCTCTGGGAAAACACTTTCCGCGCCATCAATATCGGAATGGCAAACGAGATGGCGAAAGTCTGCAACGCGCTCGGCATAGACACTTGGGAAGTCGTCCGCGCCGCCGCGACCAAACCGTTCGGCTTTATGCCGTTTTATCCGGGACCCGGAATCGGTGGTCACTGCATCCCGCTTGATCCGCATTATTTATCTTGGAAAGCGCGTCAGCACGGATTCGATTCGCGTTTTATTACTTTGGCGGAGGAAATAAATTCTTCGATGCCGAAATATGTCGTCGGACTCGTGCGCGACGCTCTGAATGAAAATGAAAAATCCGTGAAGGGCGCGAAGATTTTAATTTT
Organism: Pyrinomonadaceae bacterium; assembly: GCA_051002375.1. GTDB lineage: Bacteria > Acidobacteriota > Blastocatellia > Pyrinomonadales > Pyrinomonadaceae. The sequence goes on from JBPCMK010000052.1 coordinate 10,828, forward strand.
GGGCGTGGCGTATAAAAAAGATATTGACGATATGCGCGAATCGCCCGCGCTTTCGGTGATTGATTTGCTGCGTTCGCGCGGCGCGGATGTCGTTTATCACGACCCATTCGTGCCGGAAGTTCATTTCGACCACGCCTACACAATCGGCGAGCGCGAGCCGCTTTTCAATTCGGAACTGACGGACGATTTGATCGGCTCGTCCGATTGCGTCGTTATCTGCACCGAGCATTCCGATATTGATTACAAAAACGTCTGCGAACTTTCAAAAGTCATCGTTGATACGCGCAACGCGCTTTCGGAAGAAATGCGCGAAGAAAGCAAGGCGAAAATTATTCGATTATAAGTTGCAAGTTTCAAGTTTAGATATTGAAACTTGCAACCTGAAACCTGAAACCTGAAACTGTGATTAAAGTTCTGAACATCGTCGGGGCGCGTCCGAATTTTATGAAAATCGCGCCGATTGTCCGCGAGATGCGGCGGCGTGAAAACGAATTTCAGCCGCTCATCGTTCACACCGGACAGCATTACGACGCGGCGATGTCCGATTCGTTTTTTACGGATTTGGGAATGCCGAAACCGGATTTTCATCTCGAAGTCGGCTCGCACTCGCACGCCGTTCAAACCGCAAAAATTATGACGGCGTTCGAGCCGGTCGTTTTGCAGGAAAAGCCGGATTGGGTTCTTGTCGTCGGCGACGTTAATTCGACAATCGCCTGCGCTCTGGTTTGCTCGAAATTAGGAATCAAAGTCGCGCACGTCGAAGCCGGTCTGCGCTCGCGCGACAGAACGATGCCCGAAGAAATTAACCGCCTTTTAACCGACGCGATTTCCGATTTGCTGCTTACGACTTCGCAGGACGCGGACGAAAATCTAAAGGCTGAAGGCGTTGCCGAAGATAAAATAAAATTCGTCGGCAACGTGATGATTGATTCGCTTTTTTACAGTTTGAAATTAGCTGAAAAATCATCCGTCCGTGAAGATTTGAATTTGACCGAAAAAAATTACGCCGTCTTAACGCTTCATCGCCCGTCGAATGTTGACGATGAAAATGTTTTCGGAAATCTGCTCGACGCGCTTTTGGAAATCAGCAAAAAAATCCCGATTATTTTTCCCGTTCATCCACGCACACGCACTCGAATTTCCGAATTCGATTTCGCCGGTAAAATAGAAAATTCGCAAATTAAATTAATCGAACCGCTCGGATATTTGGATTTTCTGCGCCTTTATAGCGGCGCAAAAATTGTCTTAACCGATTCGGGCGGGCTTCAAGAGGAAACGACCGCGCTTTCGATTCCGTGTCTGACTTTGCGCGAAAACACCGAGCGACCGATTACGATTTCGCACGGAACAAACACGCTCGTCGGCACGAATCCGCGTAAAATCAAACAAGCGGCGTTTGAAATTTTAGACGCAAAACAAAGTTCCGAAACCGCAAAAATTCCACCGCTCTGGGACGGACACGCGGCGGAACGAATTTGTGATGTGTTGCTGCAAAAAATTTAAGCAGCTTGATAAATCAAAGGACGAAAAGCCGGTTTGGGAATCGGTTTTCCGTTAGCTTCGGCGGCTTCGAGCCAAGCCTTTTTCGCTTTTAAAACTTCGCGTAACGCTTCTTCCGGTGTTTCGCCGAAAGCCGAGCAACTTTTCAAATCGGGAATATCGGCAATATAGCCTTCGTCCGCTTCGCTGTAAAATAAATTTATATGATAATCGCTCATTCTTTCGTCTCTATTTGAAGATTGTATTTTTCAATCAGTTGTAGAAATTGTTTTACTTGATAGTTTTTTGCTCTTCCTTTTACATCTTGCAAATTCAACAATTCATCAATCCCGGAATGAAAGAAAATATGATGACCGTCGTTGATTCGAGACAGTCGCAAACCGAAGGCTTCGGCGCAAGCTGCTGCGTCGGAGAATTTTATATTCTTTGAACCCGAAAGCAATTTCTTGAGCAGTTTGACTTTCTTCATTGTCAAACATTATTTCTGCTCGCTCGATTCCATCGGATAACCCGCGTTTTTCCAAGCCGCTGTTCCGCCCAATAAAGCAAACGCATTCGTGTAACCTTTTTCTTTTAATCTTTGCACCAAACTGGCGCTCGTGTGTTCGCTCGGTCAGGAACAATAGGCGATGATTTTTTTGTCGGTCGGGAGTTCCTTGTATTTCGCTTCAAAGTTTTCCGCCGAAAGATTTATCGAGCCTTTGATGTGTTCGTTTTGGTAGGCGGCTTCGGCGCGTGCGTCAACAAAAATCGCCGTGCCTTTATCGTAATCAGCCTTCGCGTCCGCCAGCGAAATGCGCGGGGCTTCTTCGACAGTCGGCGCGGGCGTAACGGTCGCCGACGGATTAGTATTTATCGCTTTTACGTCTCCGTCCGCCGCGATTTTCGGCTGGCATTGCAGCATTGAGAGCGCAAATGTTAGCGCGATAAAAATTGTAAAAATAAATTGCATTTTTTTCACCTCACAAATTGTTTTAACTATTATCAATCGTCGGCGCGGCATTCGCAACCGTTGTCGGATATTTCCCGTCCCAACACGCCGCGCAAACCGAATCTTTTTCAAAGCCGATTGCCTTCAGCATTCCGTCCATCGAGAGATAACCCAAAGAATCGGCTTCGATATAGCGGCAAACCTCATCGGTTGTCATCTGCGCGGCAATCAATTCAGATTTGCGCGGTGTGTCAACGCCGTAATAACAAGGCGAAACAGTCGGCGGACAACTGATTCGGATGTGAACTTCCGACGCGCCCGCTTCACGAACCATCTGCACGATTTTTTTGGAAGTCGTGCCGCGCACAATCGAATCGTCAACCAGAACGACGCGCCGGTTGTTTATCAAATCCTTTATCGGATTTAATTTCAGACGCACGCCGAACGAGCGAATGCTCTGCGACGGCTCGATAAAAGTTCGCCCGATGTAGTGATTGCGAATAATCGCCTGACGATAATTGATGCCCGACTCACGCGCATAACCGATTGCCGCCGCCACGCCCGAATCGGGAACGGGAACGACCAAATCGGCTTCCGCCGGATGTTCGACGGCAAGTTGTTTTCCCATATTATGGCGCGATTGATTGACCGAACGCCCGAAAATTATCGAGTCGGGACGCGAAAAATAGACATGCTCGAAGACGCAAACCGAGTGCGGTTTTTCCTCGAACGGAAACGACGAGTGAAGTCCGTGTTCGTCAATGACGAGCATTTCGCCCGCCTTGATTTCGCGCACATATTCCGCGTCAATCAAATCGAACGCGCACGTCTCCGACGCGACGCACCACGCATCTTTTAATTTGCCGAGATTTAAGGGACGAAACCCGCGCGAATCGCGGACGGCGATCAAACGCTTCGGCGTGAGAAACAAAAGCGAAAACGCGCCTTCGACTTTTCGCAAAACTTTGGCGATAGCTTCGGCGACCGTTTTCGCATCGCTGCGGGCAATCGAATGCAGAATCGTTTCCGTATCCGAAGTCGAAGAAAAAATCGCGCCCGCCTGTTCGAGTTCGGCGCGTTTTTGTTTGGCAAACGGCAGGTTTCCGTTGTGGCAGACGGCGATTTGCCCGTGCTGGCAAGTTACCGAAAACGGCTGAACTTCGTGAATCGTATTCGCGCCGGCGGTCGAATAGCGCGTATGTCCGATTGCACTTTTGCCTTTCAAATCCCTTAAAACATCTTCGTTCAAAACGTCTGCGACAAGACCTTGCGAGCGAAATTGATGAAGATTTTTTCCGTCGGAAGAAACGATGCCGCACGCTTCCTGCCCGCGATGCTGCAAGGCAAACAGTCCGAGCTGCGTTAAAGTCGAGGCTTCGGCGTGTCCGTAAATTCCGAACACGCCGCATTCTTCTCTGAATTTGTCGAGCGTAAAATCCATTTTAAATGTAGATGATTTGATTTGTCATTTCGTCCGCCGTGAAGTCATTTAAGACGGCGATTGTTCGACGTGAAATTTCTTGAGGCGAATTATCGGCAAGAATAATAATGCCGCAATGATTTTTACCCGACGCGAAATACTCATTCGCCAATTCTTCAAAATCAATCCGGTCGTGCGTTAGAATTGCCAAGCCTTTTTCGCTCGCATATTTTAATTGTTCCGAATCGCTCGCGCCTCTGCGCCCGGCTTCCTGCGTAGTTACCGCTTTAAATCCGTGCGACTGGACTATTTTAGCGATCTAAACCTGAACATTTTCGTCCAGATAGATTTCGATAAAAATTTTGTTCACAAATTTCTTACCAAAGGATGCAGTAATTCTTTCGGCACACGATTTTTTTCAATATATTCATTAATTTCGTCTTGATTGTCGCTGTAATAACTGAGTGCCTCGAAAACTTCCGCCAAAGTTAAATGCGGCAGACCAACCGAAATTTCTTCCGGCGGAATGCCTCTGCGCCAAGTTTCCACAATCACGCGGACGGCTGTGCGCGTTCCTTTGATAATCGGCTCGCCGCTGGTTTCTTTTTTTGTAATGTAACGATAGGCGATTGTTGTTTCCATAGTTTGATTATAAAACAAAAATTATTCAGCCGAAAGAATCACGCCGCGACATTCGCCGAAGCCGATTCTGCGAAAATCCTCGCGCTCGCAAAAGCCCTTCATAATGATTTCGTCGCCGTCTTCCAAAAATCGGCGCGTCTCACCGTTTGGCAGTTCAATCGGTTCTTTGCCGCGCCAAGTCAATTCCAATAAACAGCCGCGTGCCGTTTTTGCTTCGCCGGAAATTGTTCCGGTCGCCATCAAATCGCCGGTTTGCAGGTTGCAGCCGTTCGAGGCGTGATGCGCGAGCATTTGCCCGATTGTCCAGTATAAATCTTTCATATTCGAGCGCGAAAGCAAAAACGGTTCGGCGTTCGCGTCGCGCATTTTTTCGGTTTGAATATAAACTTCCAAATTCAAATCAACGCCGCCGGATTTTTTGTTCGCTTCCGAAGATAAATAATCGAGCGGCTGCGGATCATCTTCGCCGCGTTCAAACGCCGGAACGCGGAACGGCGCGAGGGCTTCCATCGTAACGACGAACGGCGAAATGGTCGTCGCAAAACTTTTCGCCAAAAAAGGTCCGAGCGGTTGATATTCCCACGCTTGAATATCGCGGGCAGACCAATCGTTGACGAGACACAAACCGAAAATATGTTCTTCCGCCTCGTCAATCGAAATCGTCTCGCCGGGTTCGTTTCCCGCGCCGACGAAAAATCCGACTTCCATTTCGTAATCGAGATTTTTGCACGCGGCGTATTCCGGCGGCTTTTCAGCGTCGCTCCGGTTTTGACCTTTCGGGCGCGTGATTTCCGTGCCGGAAACGACGATTGATGACGCTCGTCCGTGATAACCGATTGGAATCCATTTGTAATTCGGCATCAAAGGATTGTCCGGGCGAAACATCGAGCCGACGTTTGTGGCGTGGAAAATCGAGCAGTAAAAATCGGTGTAATCGCCGATGTGCGCGGGCAAATAAAACTGCACTTCGTCCATTGAAATTAAATTTCGTTTGACGTTTTTTTGCGTTTCTTCATCTGCGTTTTCACGCAAAATCTCGACGAGACGGCGGCGAAAGGCTTGCTGTAAATTTACATTTTTCTTCATCACCGAATAATCGAGACAATAATTATTAGCGTTGACGGCGACGGTAAAAGAATCATCGTCGAACAGACAGCATTCGTAACAACCATAAACGTCCAAAACGTAATCGCCGATGGCAACGCCGACGCGAATATTTTCGTAAGTGCAGGCGCGTGTAAAAACGCAGAACGGCAGATTTTGAATCGGAAAATCCGTGTCAGGCGCGTTGGCTGATTCAATCCAGCTTTTAAGTTTCGGGTCGTGTGTTTCGTTGATTTCAAACATAGTAAAATTAATTGCGTTGTCAAAAGACTAATCGTTAAAAGTAATTTTATTTCAAAAAAGGATTGACGCGAGGTTTTTGCCATTCGGCAATCATTTTTTGAAATTCGCTGATTTGTCCTTCGGTAAAAAATTTCTGCGAAACTCGCCAGATGTGTTCCCAATCTATTTCATAATTCATCGTCAGAAATTGCAAATCGCTTTCATAACGAACGATTTTATTAAAATTACCTTTTTGATAAAGGTCAACGATTGCCTCGAACCGCATCAGAACGAGTCCGGCAACCGTCGCAATCGGATATTTTCCCTCGACAAAATCGTAAAGAGCCGTTTCATTTTTTTTGACGTAATCATACAAAGAATTTGAAGTTTTGAGAAAGTCTATTCGCATTCCTTCAAACTCGGCATTGATAAAATTAGCGTCTTGGCTTATTACTTCAATCCGGCTGATAATTTTTTCCAACTCGCGGACGGAAATCAAAATATCGAGGTCTTTGGTGTTGCGGTCTTGAATGTATGCGAGATAGGCGATGCCGCCGACGATGCAGAAATCAACCTGTTTTTCTTCGAGCAGCTTTAGAAATTTTATGACTAATTCAGGCAGCATATCGTAATCAATTGGAAAGCCGTCGCGCCAATTTCGGATATTAAAAGCGTTGGCATCGTAGATGGATTGGCAAATCGCCAACTGATGCGTTCGGGAGGCGAACGTCGGTTCGATGAACGGATAATTTCGCATCTATTATGAGTTAATTTTAGCAGTTCTTCGCTTTAAAGTAATCCGATCTCCTTTAAATCTTCAACCGGCTCGACGAACGAACACGAGCCGAACGAGATGAGACTTCTTTCGCGCAATGTTTTAAGCTGCGTCGTGCCGATAAAATATTCCTGCCGCCACAAAACGCCGTCGTCGTCAAATGCGAAATTGTCTGCCCGTCGTTCCTTTAATAATTCGCTGATAACGCTCGCCGGTTGATTTTGCTGTAATAACGCCGCCGCTAAAAAGACGTTTAAAAATCCGTTCATCGTGCCTTCGGGCGCGTCTTTTTCGTAGGTCAGACGCTTTACACAGCGCAGCGGATGATGCAGACCGGCGGTGCATTTGAACGGCAAATTTGTCGCCAAACAAAGCCGCATAAAGCGCACGATTGTTCCAATCGCCGGAAACATTTCCGCGCTCGTGCCGCCCGTCCGAATTTTGGCGCGATGTTTTGTTATCGTCAGCATCGTAATCATTTCAACCGTATTTTCGTTCAGAGGCAGCTCGAAATAAGTCGTTAAATTTTCGGGAATGTGTGCGGCGGCGTTTTCGATTTCGAGCGAATTTGCGGCTTTGATTTCGAGCGCGTCGGCGACGGCGCGTTGCGCGAACACTGCATTAAATTTTTCGATTGTTTCGATTGTTTTAAGAATATCTTCGCCTGCCAAAACGCTCAATTTCCAAACGTCCGTTTGTTTTGAAAAAAACTTTTTCGCGTTTTCGGCAAATTCGTCAAGACGCGCGACTGGCACGACGAAGCGTCCCAATATCCATTTATAGATGCTGTTTTTGTAAGCCGCGTAATTAGCGACCGACTCTGCCATCGAAAGCTGCGACGGCGGAAAGAGTCCCGCGTAATCAACGATTTCGGTGAGTAAAGCGCGAACGGATTTTTTGGGAGTTGCGGCGTTCATCAAGTTTTTAATTCTATGATAATCAGGCAAATCGGTATAGTCCATTTCAGAAAAGACTTTTTGACGCTTGCATTATATAAAACACTTGAGTTATCTTGAGGGCGTAAATTACACAAAAAGCGGTTTTACTATTTATTGAATGCGTGTTTTAGGAATTGATCCGGGAAGCGAAACGCTGGGCTGGGGCGTGGTCGAAGGAAGCGGTTTGAAATACGCTCTGGTTGATTTCGGCACGGTTAAATCTTCTCCGAAAGAACCATTTTCAAAGCGTCTTTTGAAAATTTACGACGGCATCGAAGCGGTCATAAATAAATTTCAGCCCGACGTTCTTTCGGTCGAAGAAGCGTTTTACGCGACGAACGTCAAGGTCGCTCTGAAACTCGGACAAGTGCGCGGCGTGGTTCTTCTTTTGGGCGAAAAATCCGGTTTGGAGATTTCCGAATTCAGCCCGCGCCTGATAAAGCAAACGGTTGTCGGCTATGGCAACGCCGAAAAACATCAAGTTCAAGAAATGGTGCGCCTTCTTTTGAAAATGAAAACCGCTCCGCAGCCTCACGACGCGGCGGACGCGCTGGCAATCGCCATCTGTCATTTTCATCACGCGGGCGTGCAAAGCCGAATTAATCTGGCGAAATTGAAAAATTGAACTCGCTCAGTTTTTTCAAACGCTTCTAAACCTTAAACCCAACTCCGTGTATCCCAAAGGAGGATTTTATGAAATGCTCATTCTTTTCGATTCTTTTTCTCGTTTTTCTCGTCTTTAATTTCAACGCACAAGCGCAAAAACGCCGCGTTCAGCCGCAAATTAAAAAACCCGTCGCCGCTTTTCAAACGAATCGCGCCAATTCCAACGCCGCCGTCGTGGTTGACGAAAGGCTTGCCGTTTTGCGAAGCGAACCAAGCCTTTACGCCAGACCGATTCAACGAATGCGGCGCGGTCATCAAGTTTCGATTTCCGGCTCGAAGGAAGCCGACGGCGTAACATTTTACCGCATCAACTTCGCGCCGAATAATTCCGGTTGGATGCAGGCGGAAGCCGTCGTCGGCAGATTTCGGCGCGGCGACGACGCGCGTCTGGCAAAGCTCGTGCAAAGTTCCGACGGCTTTGAACGAATCGAACGCGCACAAATTTTTCTCGACACTTTTCCCGATTCGCCGTTTCGTCCGGCGATTCTTTTGTTGACCGGCGATTTGATGGAAGAAACGGCTTTGAAAATCTCCGGCGAAGCGACGCGCCGTTTAGACCGGCGCGAGATGGCAGCTTCGGGTGCGCCGCTTCACAGTTTTTATTTGAACTACGTCGCGCTCGACCGATACCGTCGTTTAGATATGGATTTTGTTTTCAATCCAAACGCGAAATTACTGCATTATGACGGTGCGGCGTGGCGCGAGATTGTCCAAAAATTTCCGAAATCCGCCGAAGCGGTCGAGGCGCAAAAACGGCTTGATTTGCTAAAAGAAAAAATGGAAACAATTCAAAAATAAATTTTTACTAGTCGCACACAAACACAAGCAGACACGAAAAAGATTTAATAAATTTTCGTGTCCGTCCACGTTTTGCGCGGCTGAATTTCTTGCCGGTTACATAAAACTTTAGTAATACCAAGTTGCGTGAAAAATATGATTAAATTTAACCACGCGCAAAACACTGATTTTTGTGTTGCTTGGTGTTTTTCGTGGTTTCAGCTTTTCTCATTTTTTTCGAGCAACTTCGTATTAGTTTGTCAGGACAGGTAAAAACAATTATTAAAAAAACGCGCTCGCTAAATTAATTTAGCGAGCGTGATTTTTTTGTTCACTGTTCTGAATTGTTCGTAGGAATTTCCTGCGTGTCCGCGTCCGCCAAATCGCGCCGGACGAGCAGATATAAATCAACGCCCGGACGCAGCGGATATGTTCCGGCGTATTTGTAATGCGCGGCGTAGCGTTCGGCGAGTTCCGCCTTTTGCGCGTCGGAGGCGACAATCATTTCCGAAGTGTTCGCGTCAATTAACTTGCCGTGAAAAAGTGCTTTCGGATAATCGCGCATATACCACGGCATTGACCAATAATCGGGCGACACGATTTCAATCGAAGCGTCTTTGCCTTTCCCGCTTTTGTTGGCGTAATACTCGATTTTATTGATTAAATCAAGGAAACCGCGCCGCGTGTGAGCGTAGACATACGGCATCGCATCGTCATCGTAACGCACGAAATTCAAATCGTAAGTTTGATAACCCAAAACTGCTGTGGCGGCAATCAAAAGAATCGCGCCCGTAATTTTCACCAAAGCGTGGCGCGAAGCGATGAGTTCGTTGATGCCGTAACCGGCAATAAGGCACATCGGCAAAGTGAACGAAAGCGCGAGCCACGGCGTTTTGTATGGAATAATCGTGTAGGCGAGAAAAAGTCCGAACGCCCAAAACGTCGTGAACAGCGCGAAGCGGTGTCGCGCTTTTAATAAAGCAATCAAACAGCCGACGGCGGATAAAATCACAATCGGCGATTCGACTTTTCCGAGCCATTTGACATACGCGAACATGCCGTTTTGCGTGTGGTCTTTGCTGCCGGTTTTCGTCCAGATGGCATACGCCTCGAACGCTTTTCCGATGCCTTCGGGATATGTGAAAAACGACGAGAAAAATAAAATGCCAACGTATATGAAAACGAATACGACCGCGACTGTTATCAAAACCAAATCCGGCGACGAGCCGAGTTTTTCGCGGAAGGTCGTCCAAGTTAAAGCGACGGGTTCGAGTTCATTTTCCTTTATCTCGCCGATGAACATCGGATAAATTTTGCGCCACAGCCAAACGCAGACGCACGCCGCCGCCAGCGTTCCGATTGTGATAAAAGCGGTTTCCTTGGTGGCGAAAAGCAAAACTGCGGAAGCCGACGCGAGCAATAAATAAACCGGTCTGCCATCGTTCCAAGCGAGCAGCATTCGCATAATCAGAAAAACCAGAACGGCTTCGACGGCGAACAATCCGACGCGCACCGCCCAAACTAAAGTCGCGTTGTCTCTGCCGACGAGCGTCGCCAGATTAAGCGCGGTCGGCAGAAAACAGACGAGCAGAAGAAGCGTCATCGCCGCAATCGCCGACGCGCCCGCTTTGCGTTTTTCGATAAAATACAAAACTCCGACGACGATGCCGAAACTGAAAAAAACGAACAAAATTTCGTGGATAAAATAACGCGAAATATAAACCATTCCGGGCGAGAGCGCGAGAAAAAGTCCGGCGGCGAGACTTCCGATTTTTCCGATATAATTTTTCAAAAAAAAGGCGAGAACGATTGTCAAAATTCCGAAGACGGCGACGCTTCCGCGAATGCTGTAAGTATTCAATCCGAATGCCTTCGAGAACGCCAGCGCGATGTAATACAAATCGGGTCCGTGATAATTGCTCGGATCATATTTATAAACGCCGTCGCGGAAAAGATTGATTAAAAAAAATCCGTTCACGCCTTCGTCGTGATGTAGCGGCACTAATTCGAGCCGGAAAAAGCGCAAAAACGCGGCGACGGCGGTAATGACGAAACAGCCGACGAGCCAAACAGAATCGGGAATCGAAAATCGAGATTCGAGAGATTCATCGGCGATTTGATTTTCCGTTTCTCGATTCTCGACGACGGGCGGAATTTCCGGCTCTCGATTTTCGACTTTCGACTTTGGACTTTTATTTGATTTTCGTTTCATTTCTTAATCTGATAAACGCGATATTGTCCGGCTTCGGCAAAGACCGGGAAACGCCGGAAAAATTCTTCGTTGACGGTTAAATTTGCTCTCTCTTCAGGACTGACGACGATGTATTCGATGCCGTATTTTTTCAGAAAAATATCGGCGGTCGCGTCGCCCGCGTAAATTCTTTTCACGTCCGCTTCGCGCTCGCCGTAATCAATTCCGTAAGAAGAAAGATGTCCGCTGTAGCGCATCAAAGAACGCCTGCCCGACAAAACCACCGCCGAATTATACGTCGGCGCGTTTAAGAATAACGCATTCGGCGCGGTTTTTCCTTTGATTTGTTCGGCGACGGCGACCGCGTCTTTGTCGAAAACTTTATAATTGATTTGTTTCGACGCGGTGCGCCAAACATCTAACGCGCCGGAAAAAGTCAGAACAATCAAACTGCCGACGGCGATTATTTTGTAAAGCGCGTCTTTCGCCCAAAGCCGCGCCAGCACGAGCGCGACAATCGGCAGCGAACCGACAAACCAGTAAATCAAAACTTTGATATTGTCCCACTGCCACGGCGCGAGTTTTATCACGTTCGAGACGACGAAACATAAAGCTAAGGGCAGATAAAACAAAAGGATTAGCGATTGGCGATTGGCGATTGGCGATTGTTCGATTTCAAAATCGCTCTCCCTTTTTCTTTTTTCCTTTGTTTCTTCACGTCTTTCCGATGTCCTTGATTGGTAAATAAAATAAATTCCAAATAATAAAATCGGAATAAACGCGCCCGCGTTTTTCAGCCAGAACCAGAGGAAGTTATCATTTCCTTTATCCCAGCCGAAATTCCAGCCGACGAATTCCGTCAAGCGCGTCGCGCTTCCCGTCATCACCCAGACGAGTTCGGGTATGGCGACGATTGCAACGCCGATTGCAAACGTCGTCCACTCGCGCCATTTATTGAGGCGAAGAAAAAATAAAAACGCGCTGACGACAAACAAAACCGCGAGACTGTGAACGTGAACGAGCGGCAAAGTTCCGGCGAGCAAACCGATGATGAAATGCGGAGTGCGGAATGCGGAATGCGGAATGTCTAATTGGTTGTTGATTGTTATGCGCTTTTTATTGCTCGTTTGAACAACGGTTTTCAATTCCGCATTCCGCACTCCGCATTCCACATTGGAAAAGGTTTCCCAGAGTTTTTGCAGCACGATAATCGTCAGCGGCATTCCGAGAAGCAAACTGCGCTGCGTGATAAAAATCGTAACGAGCGAATTTCCCCAGCGAAATTTGTCGCTGATTGTGTAATCGCGCGGCAGATTCCAGATGAATTTGAAAAACGATTCCGTCCCGACCCAGTAATCTTTGGCGAACCAGAAAAATCCGAGTCCGCCGCTAAAAAATAAAAGCACGGGCGCGATTTTTCCCGCCAATTTGCTGCCGGTTAATTTGAACGAAAAGCGTTCCAGAACGACAAGCAGAGAAAAAGCCAGCGCGACATTTTGGACAAGCATCGCGTTCCGCGCCGACGCGCCGAATTTGACAAAACTCGCCGTTATCAAATCCGCTATAAACGGGTAAGAAAATTTCGCAAATGCGTAAGACGGATTTTCCGGCGGGAAATTACCACCGTCTGTAAAAGAGTAAATCGCGCCCAGATGAAACGGCAAATCGCCCAAATTCTGCGAGCCGCCCGTGAAAATTCCCTGCGCGGTTTCGAGCATAACGCGGTCGAAAAAGAAATAAAATAAAACGAGAAAGAAAGCGTAATAAGCAAATCTGAGAATTCTTTTAAAGGTCGTATTTTCAAATTTGCCTCGCGCCTTTTTCCAGTCATTTTGCAATGCGGCGCGGTTTGTTTTTCGGGAAAAAACAAGCAGCGGTGAAAGAGTTATTAAAAACGACAGCAAAATCGTCGCAATCGTAAAACCGAAAATACACGCGAGCAGAAAACAAACAAGACCGAAAATCGTCGAACCGGCAACATTGCCCGCGCAGACGCGCCACAAAAACGACCCGTCTTCGGCGAAAAGATAAGTCAAACTCAAACCGCCGACGGTTAAAAGCAAAATTAAAACGAGAGAGACGAACATATTTTAGATTTACCCGAGTTCAACTAGAGCCATTTTCTTACATCAAAATTAAGCCACAATTTCCGCATTTCTCAAAATTCGGTTTCAAAGGTAGAATAATCAATTTGAAATTTGAAATCTAAAAAACCGAAATTTATATGTTACAAGCCGGAATTGTCGGATTGCCGAACGTCGGAAAATCTACTTTATTTAACGCGCTCACAGCGCAGGAAGCCGCGCTTGCGGCGAATTATCCGTTTGC
>JBPCMK010000053.1:0-5169 GCA_051002375.1 Pyrinomonadaceae bacterium
CCGCAATTTTAGCAGAACGTCTGAAATCCGCGCTCGACGAAGAACAGAAAAAACGCCGCCATTTTTACGAAATTATCGAGGAAAGTAAAAAACTGGAATTCATCAACGGCGAAATTATTTTTCACTCTCCGGCGAAATTGCGGCACACGATTGCGATAAAACTTCTGACCACGTTGTTGAGCAGTTTTGTCATAAATCACCAACTCGGATTTGTCGGCGGCGAAAAAATGTTGATTTCCCTGACGCGCAACGATTACGAACCGGACGTTTGTTTTTTTGAAGAAGCGAAATCAAGACATTTCAAACCCGACCAGATGCAATTTCCCGCGCCGGATTTGGCAGTCGAAGTTCTTTCGCCATCAACTGAAAAATACGACCGCGAAACAAAGTTTTCGGATTACGCGGCGCACGGCATCAGGGAATATTGGATAATTGACGCGGAACACGAAACAATTGAGCCGTATTTTTTGCAAAACGAAGAATACGAACTTCTGTTAAAGGCGAAAGACGGCACGATTGAAAGCGTAGTTTTGCCCGAGTTCAAAATTCAAATTCGCGCTGTCTTCGACGAGCAAATTAATCTGGAAGAACTGAGAAAACTGATTTAAAAATCATTGTCGGAAAATAAACTTTTAAGATTTACCGATAATCGTTAATGAAATTATGGAACCGAGTTTAGCAACTTATCTGGCACTTTCCGGCATACTTTTTACAATCGGCGCGGTCGGCGTAATTTTCAAACGCAACGCGCTCGGAATGTTTATGTGCATCGAGTTGATGCTCAACGCCGTAAATTTAACATTCGTCGCTTTTTCGCGTTATTACGCCGACGTAACCGGACAACTTTTCGTGTTTATGGTAATGAGCGTCGCAGCGGCGGAAGCGGCGGTCGGACTCGGAATTATCATCGCGTTTTTCCGCAACCGTCTTTCGATTGACGTTGACGACGCGAGTATTTTGAAGGATTAAGATGAACGATTTCAAAATCATTAATGAAAAATACGAAGACGGATTTGTCGCATATCCGCTCGAATTAAAAGGCGTGGTCGTTGGCGAAGGTAATTCTTATGAAGAGGCTTTAGCTGATGTCAAATCAGCAATTCGTTTTCACATTGAAACTTTCGGCGATGAAGCCTTTGAAGCAGACAATTTGCAATCAATCAGGAATTTCGCCGGAAGATTTTCTGCGAGCGTTTGAAAAAAGCTAGAATAAACGGAAATGATAAATGCAGATGTTCTGACATTTCAGGAGTTTGCGATGCGCGAAACTTTGCCGTTATCGAAAATTCAAGCGGCGATTCTCGAATTTCTGCAAGGGCGTAAAGATGTCGTTTTGTTCGGAGCGCAAGCCGTCAACGCTTACGTCAGCGAGCCGCGAATGACGCAGGATGTTGATTTGCTTTCGACACGCGCAGACGAGTTAGCCGATGAGTTGAAAGATTTTTTGAGCGATAAATTTCATATCGCCATCCGAATCAGAGAAGTCGCCGACGGCAAAGGTTTCCGAATTTATCAAATCAGAAGCGAAGGAAATCGTCATTTAATTGATTTGCGAATGGTTTCCGAATTTCCCGCGACTGAAACGATTGAAGATATTTTGGTTTTGTCGCCGCTTGAATTGCTGGCAAGCAAAGTGATTTCTTATCATTCGCGCAAAGGCAACCCGAAAGCGGGAACGGATTACAGAGATTTGGGAATGCTGCTTTTAAGGTTTCCCGAATTGAAGAAAAAAGTTTCGGAAAATTTGCAATCGAAAAATGTCGGCAATGCGGTTTTGGAAACTTGGACGGAAATTTCGAGGCAAGATTTTCAGATTGAAGATGACGACGAAGACTTGATTTTTTGAGAAAGAAAATGCCGCGCATAAGTGAATTTTTTGGGATACTGATTTATATGTATTACAACGACCACGCGCCGCCGCATTTTCACGCGGAATACGGCGGAAACGAAGCGTTGTATGAAATTGAAACTTTGCGTGTGTATGCGGGCGGACTTCCGCGAAGAGTTCACAATTTGGTTTTGGAATGGGCGGATTTGCATCGCGCCGAGTTGCTCACCGATTGGGAAAGAGCAAGACGCAGCGAACCGCTCGTCGAAATCAAACCGCTGGATTGAATTATGAAATTAGTAAGAATTCGTTCGGTCAAACCTTTGGAAAATTTCGTCGTGCATTTGGAATTTACTGACGACACGAGCCGCGAAGTTGATCTCGAACCTTTTTTGCGCGGCGCAATGTTCGAGTCTTTACGGACAAATTCGGACGCTTTTCGGGCGGTTAAAGTTGACGAACGAATGGGAACGATTGTTTGGGAAAACGGCGCGGACATTGACCCGGATGTTTTATATCACGGATTGAAACCGGCTTGGGCGGAGAACGAGCGAGTTTTGCAAATGTAGTTTTGATTGGAATTTGGGCGAAATTTGATTTTTGGGAAAGGGATATGACAGTTAAATCAATTTCGATAAGTTTTTTTCTTGCTGTCTCTTTAGCGCAAACGGGTTTCGCTCAAACTTTGCCGGTAAAAATCAAGAGTTATTTGGACAAAAATTACAAAGGCTGGAAATTGTCGCCGTCAAGAAAGGAATGTTCGGAAATTATAAATAAGGGTTTCGTAACAGGTAATTTCAACAGCGACAGAAAGATTGATTACGCGGTAAAAATTACGAAGGTAAAGAAAGGTTACATAATTGCTTTTCTCGCACAGAATCAAAATTACAAAGCATTTGTTTTGCACGATTATACGGCTGGAGAAGCGAATACAGAATACTTGACGACTTACAAAAGAGGCGAAGTTTTTAATTATAATGAAAAAAGTATTCGTTTAAATTTTGATGCTCCGACCAATTACTTTTGTGAATCTGATGTTGGCGGAATCCATCTTTTTCATAATGGAAAATTTGTAGGCTATTAATTTTATAAAATGACTGAAAACAATTTTTTAAGTCTAATAATTTTCGCGCCGCTGTTGGGCGCAATCATTAACGGGCTGTTCGGCAAAAAAGCGAACAGCGAACTTTTCAGCGGCATCGTCGCTTGTTCGGCGGTCGGCGTTTCGTGCGTCGTGGCGTTTATTATTGCGTTTTTCGACCAGGGCGGCGCGTTGTTCGCGCCCGAAGGCAAGCCGATTTTGGATCAGCTTTGGACTTGGGTGCAGGTTGGCGGATTTCGCGCCGATTTCGGTTTGGGAATGGACAGACTGAGCGCGATTTACGCTTGTTTTATTACTTTCGTCGCGTTGCTGATTCATATTTTTGCGACGGGTTATATGCACGGCGACAAAGGATTTTATCGCTTTTTCGCATATTTGAATCTGTTTATGTTCTCAATGCTGACGCTCGTTCTGGCGGATAATTTTCTGCTGATGTTCGTCGGTTGGGAAGGTGTCGGATTGTGTTCTTATCTGCTCATCGGATATTACATCAAGCGCGACGAAGCGAGACGCGCGGCGAAAAAGGCGTTCGTGATGAACCGCATTGGCGATTGGGGCGTGTTGATGGCGATGTTTTTAATCTTCACATTGACCGGCTCGATTTCTTTTTACGACAAAATTGTTGACGGCGTTCAAGTTCAGAGTTCATTAAATATACTCGGACAAATGGCGCAAGAGCCTTTCGCTTTGGGGGCGATTGTAGCGGGCGGAATAACTTCGATTGCTGTTCTTTTATTCATCGGCGCGACTGGAAAATCGGCGCAGATTCCTTTATTTACTTGGCTGCCGGACGCGATGGCGGGACCGACTCCGGTTTCGGCTTTGATTCACGCGGCGACGATGGTTACTGCGGGCGTTTATATGGTCGTGCGCTGTAACGCGATTTATCAAAACGCGCCGACGGCGATGTTTATTGTGGCGATTATCGGTTGCGCGACCGCGCTGTTCGCCGCGACGATTGCCATCGCGCAGAACGACATCAAAAAAGTTCTCGCTTATTCGACCGTTTCACAGCTCGGTTATATGTTTCTCGCCTGCGGAGTCGGCGCGTTCGGCGCGGCAATTTTTCACGTGATGACGCACGCTTTTTTCAAAGCTCTGCTCTTTCTCGGTTCGGGTTCGGTCATTCACGGAATGCACCACGAACAGGATATGCGGCGAATGGGCAACCTGAAAAAATTTATGCCGATCACGTTTATTTCAATGATCGCCGGCTGGCTGGCGATTTGCGGAATTTTCCCGTTCGCCGGATTTTTCTCGAAAGACGAGATTCTGTATCGCACCTTTGCGGCGAACGGCATCGGCAATTGGAGCATAATTTTGTGGGGCGTTGGCTTGCTGACGGCGGTTTTGACAGCGGTTTATATGACGCGCCTGATGACGATGACTTTCTGGGGCAACGAAAGATTTCACGAAGAATTGCCTGTCGTCGAAAATCCGACCGAACCATCGCGGGCGGAAGAAACCGCGTTTGCCGTCGGCGACGCGCACGACGCGAAAGTGCCGCACGGCGACGCGCACGCTCTGGCGCATCAAACCGACGAAGACGAAGAAGAACATCATCACATCGGACACGATTTTCACCCGCACGAATCGCCTTGGACGATGACCGTTCCGCTCGTCGTGCTGGCGATTCTCTCGACCGTCGGCGGATTAGTCGGCATTCCATACGCGCTCAGTTCGATGGTCGGCGCGGGCGACGTTAATGTTTTTGAACGCATACTTGAGCCGGTAATTTATAAAATCGGAGTTAAACCGATTGCCGAACATTCTGCAGCCGTCGCGGAAAATCATTCGACGACCGCAACGGAAAACAATGCGGCTGAACATTCGACGACTGCCGAACATTCGCCCGAAGAAAAGATGACGGAATTGAGTTTGGCAGGTCTTTCTTTGATTTTGGCGATTGCCGGAATCGCCATCGGTTTTGCTTTATTTGGCAAAACGCCTTTGCGACAACTGCCAAAGATTTTGCAGGACAAATGGCGCATTGACGAAATTTACAACGGTTATATTGTTGACCCTTTGACGCGCTTTTCGGTTAAAGATTTGTGGCAGGGTTTCGATTTGGGCGTGATTGACGGCATCGTCAACGGCATCGGGCATTTCGTAACCGCGCTCGGCGGCATCGCTCGCGGCGTGCAGGTCGGATTCGTGCGAAGCTACGCGGCGTTTATTTTATTCGGCGCGTTGATTGTGATTGGATATTTTATTTATTACGGGTTTAAGCTAGTTGGAT
>JBPCMK010000054.1:0-24236 GCA_051002375.1 Pyrinomonadaceae bacterium
ATACGTTTTTATATGTCGCCATTTTCAATGGCTTTGTCAATAAATCACATTTTTCCCACATCTTGCGATGTGGGCTACAAATATAACATCGGTTTCACCGACTACAAATCGAATTTCTTATCTCAAATTTACATTATTTAGGAGGAAATATTTATGAAATCAAAAAAATGTCCAAACTGTGGTTTAGTAAGTTTTGAAACACAAATAATTTGCAAGAGATGTAATGTTTCATTAAATACTCTAAATTCTACTCAAGAAAATCCATCTGAAAATTGGACAAACCAAGTACTTACTCGAAATCAAGAAATACTTTTTGGAATTCTTGCTCTTTTAGCAGGCTTATTTTTATTGATTATGAATTGGATGTCTGCAACTAATAGCGGAAAATTTTATGCTGGAAGCACAATTATGGCACCCTTTTTGGTTGCAATTGGATTATGTTTAATAGTTTTTCCATTTCCAGAAAAAGAACACTTTCCTAAAGCCGAATATGCACCAAAAACTTGGGCAATTTTTTTAGTTCCAAGTTTTATTCTTGGCGCAATAAATTGGGCATATTTTATGGGAATAATTTAATGAAGTTAAATTTAAGAAATTAAAATATTAGTTGAAATAGATATGCCAAACATTCACCCGACAGCAATCATCGAAGAAAACGTAAAAATCGGCGAAGGCACGAGCGTTTGGGACAATGTGCACATACGGCACGGCGCGACGATTGGCGAAGAGTGCATCGTCGGCGAAAAGACTTATATTGCTTACGACGTTTCGATAGGCAACCGCGTGAAGATCAACGCGATGGTTTATATTTGCGCCGCAGTAACCATTGAAGACGGCGTGATGATTTCGGCTTCGACGACTTTTACCAATGACCGTTTCCCGCGCGCGACGTTTCCCGATTTGAAAACTCTGCGTCCGTCCGAACCTGACGAACACACTCTGCCGACGCTCGTTCGGATGGGCGCGACTATCGGCGCGGGCTGTATCATCGGCAACGATCTGGAAATCGGACGTTGGGCGATGGTCGGAATGGGTTCAGTTGTAACGAAGTCAGTTCCCGATTTTCATCTCGTCTTGGGAAGTCCGGCACGAAGCGTCGGCGCGGTCTGCAAATGCGGACAGCTTTTTCATAAGTTTGATGAAGATTCGGATAAACGAGAATTTGAATGCATTTGCGGGTTGCGATACGAAATCGAAAATCGAAATGTGAGGGAATTAGTGTGAAGCAAATTATTTTCAATGTAGAATAAACTGTTAGAATCATAAAATTATGAAAAAATATTTTTTGATCGCGTTTTTCGGTGCGTTGTTCTTCACGGTTTCAATAAAAGCACAAAGTTCTGACCTGACTTGGCAGGAATTAAAAAAACCACAAACTGAGGAAAGAGTTTCTCTTGAAAATACTCAAAGAGAAACTCTCAACAAAATAATAGAAACACAAATGATTCAACTTGAAACATTGAAAGGTGAGCTAGTAAAAGAGGGAAATACTTCAAGTCCCGTTCGGTTAGATGTAATTATAGATAGATTTATTCAGGAAAGAAAAGACCTCATTAGTGTGTATTCTCAAGAACGAACTAAGTTAATGCAAGCTCACAGCGAAGAAAGAAAAGTATATTTAACAATTCTCTAAAAAAAATCAATCCCTAGAATTATTTCGCTTTTGCAGAGATTTGTTTTTCAAAATTGATTTTGGCTGTTAAAGATGAACATAAACAAATCCAAAATCCAAAATCCAAAATCCAAAATCGCAATTGTCGGTTCTGGTTTTCTCGGTTTGACGCTCGCTTTGCGGTTGGCGGAAAGCGGCGCGAATGTTACCGTCTACGAATCCGCGCCGGAAATTGGCGGGCTGGCGAGCGCGTGGCGGATCGGCGAGACAGTTTGGGACAAACATTATCACGTTACGCTTTTGTCGGATTCGTTCACCAGAAAAATCGTCGAGGAAATCGGGCTAGGCGAAGAGTTTGAATGGGTTGAAACGAAAACCGGATTTTACACCGACGGCAAACTCGTTTCGATGTCGAACACGCTCGAATTTTTGCAGTTTCCGCCGCTTGATTTTATTAGCAAATTTCGTTTGGGCGCGACGATTTTTTATGCCTCGCGCGTCAAAGACTGGAAAGCGTTGGAGAAAATTTCGGTCGAAGATTGGCTGACGAAACTTTCGGGTAAGAAAACATTTGAAAAAATGTGGAAACCGCTGCTCAAAGCGAAATTGGGCGAAGCATATAAAGAAACTTCCGCCGCGTTTATTTGGGCGACGATTCAAAGACTTTATGCGGCGCGAAATTCGGGCTTGAAACGGGAAATGTTCGGCTATGTGCGCGGCGGTTACGCGCGTGTTTTGGAAAAATTCGGCGAGCATTTGCGGGAAAAAGGGGTTGAGATTCATCTTAATTCGCGGGTTGAAAAGATTGAAAAATCGAGCGATGGCAAAATAGAGATTTTTAAAGCAAAGGCGCAAAGACGCGAAGATGCAAAGGAAGAAATTCAACCACAGATAAACACAGACGGACACAGATTGAAGATAGGTGAAACGGTTGCGGTTGCAGAAACTATTTCTAAAAACCGAAGACCAAAGGCTGAAGACCGATTTGACGAAATAATTCTAACTTGCCCGTCAAACGTCGCCGCGAAAATTACGCCGCAATTAGCCGAGGCGGAAAAAGCGAAACTCGAAAATGTCAAATATCAAGGTATCGTCTGCGCGTCGGTTTTGATGAAAAAATCTTTGTCGGAATTTTACGTTACAAACATCACGGACGAAACGCCGTTCACGGGAATTATCGAAATGTCCGCGCTGGTTGATAAGCGGGAATTCGGCGGCAACGCGCTCGTTTATCTGCCGAAATATGTCGTGCCGGACGACGCGCTTTTTGAAAAAACAGACGCGGAAATCGAAGAAACTTTTCTTGATGCGCTCGAAAAAATGTATCCGCATTTTTCCAGAAAAGACGTTTTGGCGTTTAAGATTTCGCGCGTCAGAAATGTTTTTCCAATTCCGACTTTAAATTATTCGGCGAATGTTCCCGATGTGAAAACTTCGCTCGAAAATATTTTTATAGTGAATTCGGCGCAAATTACGAACGGCACTTTGAATGTGAATGAGACGATTCAATTAGCCGAGAGATTTTTTGAAGAATACTTTGCCCACGAAATACACGAAAGGAACGAAGAAAAGACAAAATATTAAAAATGGTTTTCATTTCGTATTTTTTGTATATTTCGCGGGCAAATAAATTTTATGAAACCGATAGCAAGTCTTAGTTTAGACCTCGACAACAAATGGTCGTATATGAAAACGCACGGCGATGCGGGTTGGGAAAGTTTTCCGACATATCTCGATTGTGTCGTGCCTCGCGCTTTGGAGTTTTTGAAAGAGAGAGATTTGAAAATCACGTTTTTTATCGTTGGGCAAGATGCGGCACGCGAGGAAAACACGGAAGCATTAAAGCAAATTGCCGACGCGAATCACGAAATCGGCAATCATTCGTTTAACCACGAACCCTGGCTGCATCTTTATTCAAAATCGGAACTCGAAACGGAATTCGAGCGAACCGAAGAAGCGATTGCAAATTTTACAGATCAAAAACTCGTTGGTTTTCGCGGTCCCGGATATTCTTTGTCGCCGACGGTTTTAGAGGTTCTCGCCGAGCGCGAATACGAATACGACTGCTCGACTTTGCCGACTTATATCGCGCCGCTTGCCCGCGCTTATTATTTTTTCAAATCGCCGGAGATGTCGCCGGAAGAACGCGAAAAACGCAAAAAACTTTTCGGGAAATTCAGCGACGGTTTTCAATCTTTGAAACCGTATAAATGGCAAGTCGGCGAAAAATCTTTGGTCGAAATTCCCGTTACGACGCTGCCGATTTTCAAAACACCGATTCACGCGAGTTATGTGATTTATCTTTCGACGTTTTCAAAAACGCTGGCGAAAACTTATTGGCGAACGGCGATTGAAATGTGCCGCGCCTCGAATACGCCGCTTTCTCTGCTGCTTCATCCGCTCGATTTTCTGTCGGGCGAAGATGCGCCGGAGTTGAAATTCTTCCCCGCGATGAATCTTCCGGTTGAAGAAAAATTAAAGCGCGTCAGCGACATTTTAGAAGTTTTTACAAATAAATTCGAGGTCGTCAATATGCGCGAACACGCGCAAAGCGTCCGAACGGAAAACTTGAAATCTCTGAATTATGCAGAACGAACCGCTTAAATTAACTCACGTTCAATGCGCGGTTTGCGACTCGGACACCGCCGCGCGGATTGGCGCGGGGCGCGATTACGAATACCGGACGAGCGACGATGTTTTTTCGGCGATGCGTTGTAACGGCTGCGAATTAATTTATTTGAATCCGCGTCCCGACGTTTCCGAATTCGAGCGGATTTATCCGTCGAGCTATCACGCCTTCGATTTTTCCGAACGTGATTTCGGCATCGTTTATCGAATTCGCTCGCGGCTCGAAGCCAAGCGACTTTTAAGCTGGTGCGAAGGTTTGCCTGCCGACGCGCGGATTTTAGATGTCGGTTGCGGAGACGGTTTTCATCTTAAACTTTTGAAAAAATACGGCGGAAAAAATTGGACGCTCGAAGGCGTTGATTTAGACAAACGCGCCGTCAAAATGGCGGAAAAATCGCATCTGAAAATTCACGCCGGAAGCATCGAGAAAATAAATTTGCCGGAAAATCATTACAATTTAGCGTTGATGATTCAGACGATTGAACATCTCGAAAAACCGTCTGAAGTTTTGTCGGCGGTGCGAAACGTCTTGAAGCCGGAAGGGAAATTGATAATTGTTACCGACAACACCGACGCGCTCGACTTTAAATTTTTTAAAGGAGCGTATTGGGGCGGCTATCATTTTCCGCGCCATTGGAATTTATTCAATCGAAAATCTTTGACGCGCCTTGCGCGTCGAGTCGGCTTTGAAATCGCGGATTTGACGACGCAGGTCAGCCCTGTTAATTGGGTTTATTCGATTCACAACGGTCTGGTTGATTGGAACGCGCCGCGTTTTTTAATCAATCGTTTTACGTTAAAGTCAACCGTTTCGCTGTCGGCTTTTACATCGCTCGACATCGTGCTGCAACAGTTCGGGAAAGGTGCGCTGCTGAGGGCGATTTTGCGGAAGCCTTAGAGGAAATTATGAAACCACAGATTGACACAGATAAACACAGATTTCATTTTGATTTTATCTCGTGTTCATCTGTGAAAATCTGTGGTTAATTTTTCTTATTCAAACTTTATAAAGGCGTATGAAAAACGAAAAACCAATCGCTATTATCGGCGCGGGACTCGCCGGACTTACGGCGGCAAATTATTTGCATCGTAAAAATGTGCCGTTTGTTTTATACGAAGCCGGAAAAAAAATCGCCGGTCTCGCCGCGAGCTTTAAAGACGCGGAAGGTTTTTCACACGATTTCGGAGCGCATTTTATAACCAATCGTCTCGCCGATGCGATTGGCGTTGCGGACGAATGTTTGACGGTCAAACATTACGGCGAAGCAGTTTGGCTCGGCGGTAAAATTTATTCTTATCCGTTCGGTTTGATGAAAATTCCGCGAATGACCGTGAGCGGAATTAAAACCAAAATCAAATCTTTGAGCAACGGACACGCGCCCGCATCAGCCGCCGAATGGTTTCGCAAAAGCTACGGCGCGGCTCTGGCGGATGAAGTCGCACTGCCTTTAATCGAAGCATGGTCGGGCGCGGCGGCGGAAAATCTGTCGGCGGCGGTCGGCGAATCTTTGCCGGGAAGCATCGGCAAAACTCTATATTTAAAAGCGATGAGCAAATTGACGCGCCGCGCCGTCGCCTGCGGCTACAACCGCGAGATGCCCGAACGAGCGAGCGTTTATCACGTCTATCCAGAAAAGGGAATTTCGACTTTGTGCGAAAAATTGGCGACGGGAATCGAAGATGTAATAAAACTCGAAACGCCGGTCGAAGAAATTATCGTCGAAAATGAAAAAGTCATCGCGGTCAAAGCCAAAGGCGAAACGCAAGCGGTTTCAGCGGTCGTCAGCACCGCGCCGGCGAACATTTTAGCGCGGCTCGTGCGCGGCACGAACGCGCTGGACGAATTCAAATCGTTTCGCTATCGTCCGATGGTTTTCGTTAATTTAAAGTTTGAAGGTCGCCGTCTTTTGCCCGACACGGTTTTGTGGTTTCCTGAAAACGAGTTTCCATTTTTCCGTCTGACCGAAGCGACGATTTCGATGCCTTGGCTCGCGCCCGAAGGCAAAACGATTATCACCGCAGACATCGGCTGCGAAAAGGAAGATGAGTTTTGGACAATGGACGAAGAAACTATCGGCGAGCTTTGTTTGAAACATTTGACGAAAATAATTCCCGACGCGCGGGCGAAACTCTTGGGCGTGAGCGTTATTAAAACGCCGATTGCTTATCCGGTTTTTTTGAGCGAATACGAAACGGCGCGACGCGCGTTTGAAAAATCAACCGGCATCGAAAATCTTTTGAGCATCGGGCGCAACGGCGAGTTCGCGCATATTTTTATGGAAGACGTTTATTGGCGAACCAGAAAAAAAGTGCGCGGTTTGGTTGAGTCGTTGTAAAATAAATTGCGATGCCGACGAATGAAACAATCGAATCTGCGCTGACGGTTTCGGAAAATTCATCGAAAATTTTTTGGTGGTGTTTCGCCTTTTTGCTTGTCGCCGTATTCATTTTTCACGGCAAACCCGTTCCTTACAGCAACGAATTTCTTTATCTTTTGCGGCTTGCGCCGAACTTTCTGCCGAACGATTGGACTTTCTCGCAGCCAGCGAACGAGCATTGGTTTTTTAATTTTTTATTTAGTTTTCCGGCGCGAATTTTTTCGCTTGAAGTTGTCGGCTGGCTTGGCAGAATCGCGGTTTGGATTTCGTGTCTCGCGGCTTTAATCCGACTCGGCAGGCGTTGGACGATTCCCGTTTGGGCGATTGCGGTTTCAATTTTTTTGTGGCTCGCTTTCGGTCAATCGGTTGTCGGCGAAGAATGGGTTGTCGGCGGTTTTGAAGCGAAAACCGCCGCATATATTTGCTTACTTTTCGCGCTCGATTTGTTTTGCGAACGGAAAATAATCGTGCCGTCAATTCTTCTCGGCTTATCGTTCAGCTTTCATCCGGCAGTCGGGCTTTGGGCGATTGCGGCGATTGGTTTGATAATCTTTTTTGAAAAAAACGAAGACGAGAAAAAGAAACCTTCTTATTTATCCTTCATCCTTCATCCTTCATCCTTTTTAAAAGTTGTCGGCTTGACCGGCGTTTTTTCGCTGTTCGGGTTAGTGCCGCTGTTTGCCGAACAAGCGAATAGTGCGGCGGCATATTCGTTTGACGATTGGCAATTCGTCGTTTTGTATCGCGTGCCGTGGCATCTCGATTTGTTTCAGTTTTCACGAAGCGGAATGATTTTGATTTTCGTGATGCTGATTTTCAACTGCGCCGTGTTATGGAAAAGCGAAAGTTTCGCGCTCCGATTTTTATTAAAATTTCAAGTCGCTCTCGGCGCGTTTTTTTTGTTCGGATATTTGCTGCGCTGGCTGGAACTTTATCCGCTTCTGCGTTTGATGCCGATGCGTCTTTTCCCGATTTTCACGCCGCTATTTTTTCTCTTCACGGCTTTTTATTTTATCCCGCAAATTGAAAATCAGACACGCAAATTAATTGTTTTGCTCGCTGTAATTTTGATTATTGCCTCGCTTAATCCATTTGGCAAAGGCTTTAATCAGATTCGTCAAACCGTGCAAAGTTGGACGACTGCGCCCGACGATTTGCAAAAAACATCAGTTTGGATTTCCAAAAATACGCCGCCCGATGCGACGATTATTCAACCGCCAAACAGTCGCGAGTTTTGGTATTGGTCGCATCGGGCGAGCGTCGCGTCCTTCGCTTACCCGACTTACGACCGGCTCGGCGAATGGCGTGAGCGCGTCGCTAATCTGACCGGAAATTTAAAAATTACAAAAGGGGACGCGGCGAATGAAGAAATCGAAGCGGCGTTTAATAATCTCTCGCAAGAGCAAATCGAGCAGTTGAAAAACAAATACGCGGCAAGCTATCTTGTCAGCCGCGCCGTTTATTCTTATCCTGTTATCTACAAAACCGAAACTTACAAAGTTTATCAATTACGCTAGAAAGGATTTACATAAAAATAAAATTATGGACGCAATGGAAAAACCGCCGCTTCGATGTTCGGAATGCGACCGCGAAATGGAGCATTACAACATCTTTGTCAGTCCAACAAACGAGGAAAAAGTAGTTTGCTGGGAATGTCTGGAACGCGAAGAAAAAGGATTTTTTACAAAACGCGGCTGGCGGCGCGAAGCGCGAGACGGTTACATACCGCGATAATCAATTACGAATTTCAAATACGAATTACGAATTAGGAATCAAAGAAACTGTTTTCCTAATTCGTAATTCGTATTTGAAATTCGTAATTGGCGCATTGAATTTATGGCTATCAGAAAAATTACCGAATATCCCGAAAAAATTCTCGCCGAGATCGGCAAACCGATTACAAATTTTGATGAAGAATTAGAAAAGTTGTGCGCCGAAATGTTCGAGACGATGTATGACGCAGACGGCGTTGGACTCGCAGCGCAGCAAATCGGACTTGCCTTGCAGCTTTTCGTGATGGATTGCGAAGGCGTTAAAATTGTCGCGGCAAATCCCGAAATAATTCACGCCGAAGATGAACAATCAGGTTCGGAAGGCTGTCTGTCGGTCGGCAAAGTTCCGGCAGTCTTTGTTCGCGCGGCGAAGGCGACTTTGAGGGCGCAAGACTTAAAAGGCGAATGGTTCGAGCGCGAAGCGACCGGCTACGCGGCGCGTTGTTTCCAACACGAAACAGACCATTGTAACGGCAAATTATTTATTGACCACTTGCCGAAGATGCGGCGCGAGATGATTATTAAAAAATTTCAGAAAGAGAAGAATTGGAAATGATATTTACGATTTATGAACGACTTAAATCGAATTAAATTGAAAATCTCTCGCGGCGAATATGAATTTACGAGACATTGCCTTTTTGACAAGTTGCCGATTTACGATTTTACATCCGATGACGTTCTCAATGCAGTTTCCACTTGCGAAAAGATTCTGAAACAAACTGATGATATTCGCGGCACAAGATATGTTATATTCGGTTATGCCTTAAATGGCGCGAAAGTTGAAATCGTTTGTCGCTTTACAAATAACAAGGTTCTCTTCGTTACGATTTATGATTATGAATAAGTGTGCAATCTGCAACGGCGAAACCGAAAACAAATTAGTTTCCGTTACTTTTGAACGATACGGGCAAAAATTTGTCTATCACAATATCAAAGCGAGAGTGTGCAAAAGCTGCGGTGAAGAATTTCTCGATGGTCCGACAATCACGAATATCGAACGTGAAATAAGGAAAAGAGTTATTGAAAAAGCAGCCTGAGTTTTGATAAATCAAACCACCGATTTGCGTCTTGTCTGCACCGTCAAAAGCAAAACGGCGGCGCAAATCGAAACAACTGAGCTTAACAAAAATGCCGTCGCCGCGCCGAATTGATTCCATAGCGCACCGAAGATAAGCGAAGCGGGAAGAACCGTAACGCTGAAAGCCAAGTTGTAAAATCCGAACGCCGTGCCGCGTTTTTCCTTTGGAACTAAATCGGCGACCAGAGCTTTTTCCACGCCTTCGGACAAGCCGAAATAGATTCCGTAAATCAGAAACAAAGCCCACGCCTGCCACGCCGAAGTAACAAAAGCAAAGCCCGCGTAAACGAGCGCGTATAAAGTCCAGCCGGCGAAAATCAAAGTTTTGCGCCCGACTTTATCCGATAAATCGCCGAAAATTAAAGAACTGACGACTTTGCTAACGTGCAGAGCCATCCACAAAAGCGGCAGAACGGCGGGTGCGATCCCGGCTTGCTCGGCGCGAAGCAGTAGAAATGCGTCGGTCGAATTCGAGAGCGTGAAAAGCGCGATTGTAAAAAGAAAGCGTTTGAAATTGCCGTCGAATTCCTTTAACGAAAGTTTGATTTTC
This sequence comes from Pyrinomonadaceae bacterium, assembly GCA_051002375.1. Classification (GTDB taxonomy): domain Bacteria; phylum Acidobacteriota; class Blastocatellia; order Pyrinomonadales; family Pyrinomonadaceae. The sequence continues at coordinate 10,019 of JBPCMK010000054.1, forward strand.
GGCGGCTCGATTTCCGTGGCGATTTCCTTCGGTTTTTCCTTGACGAAAAAAACGATGACGAACAAACCGAGCGCGACGGGAACGGACGCGAACAGGAAAACTTTTTGATATTCCTGCGCGGTCGGATTGTTTGCGTCGTAGGCAAAATGGGAAAGCAGAAAAAACGCGACGACCGGACCGATGACTGCGCCGAGATGGTCGGCGGCGCGATTAAATCCGAAGGCGAGTCCGCGTTTTTCTTCCGGCACGCTCGCCGCGATAATCGCGTCGCGCGGCGCGCCGCGAATGCCTTTGCCTACGCGGTCGGTTACGCGCACGAACAAAACTTGCTGCCAACTGCCGGCGAAAGAAAGAAGCGGGCGCGTCAGACTCGCCAGCGCGTAGCCGAGAAAAACGGGAAGTTTGCGCCGCTCGAATTTGTCGCTCAAATAACCGGAAAAAAGTTTGAGAAAGGCGGCGACCGATTCGGCAAAACCTTCAATCAAACCGATGGCAAACGGCGACGCGCCCAGAGTCAAAGCGAGAAACGCGGGCAACAAGGGATAAATAATATCGCTCGAAGTATCATTTAAAAGGCTGACGAAACTCAGAGCGAAGACATTGCCCGAAAGGTTTTTGTAGCGCGAGAAAAAGCGTTTGATATGACGAAGCATTTTTTCCGGGAAAATTCAGCGCGATTTTTTAATCGTTACCGGCTGTTTAGCGGAGGTCGAACCGAACCACCAGAGCGACGCGCCGCCGACCACGGCAATCGCTAAAATCATCGCGACAATCGCCGCGCGAATCGCCAACTTGACAGCACGGCGCAAAACGAAAAACGTAATCGCCGCCGTCGCCGCCAGAAAAATCACAAAAACTATCGCCGCTGTTACCATAAAAATTAACTCTCTTTTTCGTTCAACGCCCGCTCGATTTCGTCAATATTTTCTTCGGTTAGTTCCGCGCTTTGCGTCGGCAGTCGAAATTCTTCGTCCGCCCACGCGCCGAAGTCGAGCAGCTTGCAGCGTTCGGAGCAGAATGGGCGAAATTCGTTGCCGTTGTATTCGGTTTCGCGTTTGCACGATTGGCATTTGACGATTGGCATAATTTCTAAATCACGATTATTTTATCACAAACGAAACGAATTTTATTGCGTGTCAAATCCCGGTTTTGCGCCGCTTACTTTTTTGTAAGTTCCGTCCGCACTGACGTTGAAACCGAATCCGCAATCGCTGTCGTTGCCGCTTTGCGTTACTTTGATTTGTCCGGGTTTGACAAATTTGATGGTGATTTTGCACTCGCCGAATTCGCTTGATTGATAAATTGCCGTGTCGCCATCAATCTCCGCTTCGCCGTCCGCGCTGCCCATATTTGCCGACATCTCGCCCGTGCCGTCTATGTGCGGATAAGTCAAATCGAAGGCGACGCGCAATTTGCCTTTGCCGAGCGCGAGAATTTTTATCTCGTCATAAGAGCCTTTGGCTTTGCCTGTGAAATAAAAACGAAAAGTTCCGTTGACTTCCGACGCGCCGACCGCGCTGCGCGTTTGCGCGGCGATTCGATTGGCGGCGAAAAGCAAAGAAAACGCGAAAACGCACATCAATAAAATTAGTCTTTTTGTCATCAGTTTTGAGTTTCTCCTTTCAGTTAGAAAGTTTATCTGTTATATTTTTCGGCAATTCAAAATAAAACACAAGGGAGCAAAATAAAAAATGAGTTCAACGGCGGAATCAATCAATGACTCGAAAATAGACAAGGGATTTTTCGGGCATCCGAGCGGTTTGTCCACGCTTTTTTTTACCGAGATGTGGGAACGCTTCAGCTTTTACGGGATGCGGGCGATTCTGTTTTTGTATATGACGAAAACCGTCGCCGAAGGCGGTCTCGGATGGAGCGAAGAATACGCCGGTCCGGTCTATGGTCTTTACGCGGCGAGCGTTTATTTTCTGCCTCTTATCGGCGGCTGGATCGCCGACCGTTTTATCGGAGCGAAACGCGCGACTTTTATCGGCGGCGTGATTATTATGCTCGGACATTTTTCGCTTGCCGTGCCGAAGATTCAATTTTTCTATCTCGGTCTCGTGCTGGTTGCCGTCGGAACGGGTTTTCTGAAATCGAACATCAGCGCGATGGTCGGCGATTTATACAGTAAAAACGACGTGCGGCGCGACGCGGGATTTTCGGTTTTTTATATGGGCATCAACATCGGCGCGTTTTTATCGCCGCTTGTCTGCGGCTTTTTGGCGCAGAGCGACCGATTTAAAAACTTTATCGTCGGTTTGGGATTCGATGTCAACAACAGTTGGCATTTCGGTTTTGCGGCGGCGGGCGTTGGAATGTTTTTCGGTCTCGTGCAGTATCTCGTCGGTAGAAGAAATATTGCGAATGTCGGCTTGCCGCCGGGCGAAAATCCGCGACTGGCGGGCGAAGCGCAAACGTCGAATTTCAGTCCGAAATATCTGACGCAGATGGCGGTCGTCATCGTTTCGGCAACCTTGATTGTCATCATCTCGGCTTTCGTCTATGACGCGATGACGGCGATTACGATGGTTTTAACGCCGGTCGTCGTCGTCGCCGGTTTGATTGCGGTGATTTTAACCGGAATGCAGGATAAATTGACGACCGCCGATTGGAAACGCATCGGCATCATTATTATTTTATTCAGTTTCTCGACGGTTTTCTGGATGGGTTTTGAACAGGCAAGCACGAGCCTCAACGCCTTTGCCGACAAGCTGACGGTAACGACGCTTTTCGGTTACGATTTCCCATCAAGTTGGCTGCAATCGGTTAACCCGTTTCTGCTGGTTATCTTCGCGCCGATTCTCGCTTGGGTTTGGATCAAACTCGGCGACCGGCAGCCTTCGGATTCGATAAAATTCGCTTTCGGGTTATTTTTCGGCGGTCTCGGATTCGTCGTCGTCGCCTACGCTTCGCACTTGCTCGGCTCGAACGCCGACGGCTCGATTCAAACGAGAGTAACTTTCTGGTGGCTCGTGCTGGTTTATCTCTGTCATACCATCGGAGAACTTTGTTTGAGTCCGGTCGGCTTGAGTTCGATGACGAAACTCGCGCCCGCGAAAATGGTTTCTCTGATGCTCGGCGTGTGGTTTCTTTCAATCTCTTTGGGCAATTATATCGCCGGACAAATCGCCGGAAAATTCGTCGAAAATTCGAGCGTCTTAGTCGGCGTTTTCTCGAAGGTGGCGATGATTATGATTGGCGCGGGCGTTGTTCTAGCACTCATTTCGCCGCTCGTGAAAAAACTTTATTCAAAACCGTTGGAGGTCGTGCCGCAAGAAACGCTCTAGCGGCAAGGCGATAAAATTATTATGGAATTATTTCAAACGCTCGGCGCGGAAGTCGAGCAGCTTTGGCGCGATGTAAATTACGACGAATCCGTTTTCCCGGACATCGCCGCGCAATCTTTGGAGGAAGCGAATTTGCCGGAAAAAGTTTCGGCTTGGGAAGTAATCGAATGGACTCTGCGCGAGCGAAATCTGCCCGAACAGCGCGACCTTCGCGGCAGTTTCGGCGACCCGCCGATTACGCTTTATAACGGTCCGCGCTTTCACGTTGACGTTTATTTTTGGCTCGAAGGCACGACCGCGCTGCACCAGCACAATTTCTGCGGCGCGTTTCAAGTGCTGCACGGTTCGAGTCTGCACAGTCATTACGAATTTGAACCGCGCGAGAAGATAAATTTTTTTACCGAAATCGGCGAGATGAATTTGAAATCGGTCGAGTATCTCGCGCTCGGCAAAATCAAAAAAATTCTCGCGGGCAGACAATACATTCACGGACTTTTTCATCTCGACCAGCCTTCGGCGACCATCGTTGTGCGAACGCACCGCAGTCCGCTCAGTCATCCGCAGTATTCTTATTACAAACCGTCGCTCGCCGTTGATCCGTTTTTTGAAGAACCGAACACGACTAAGAAACTGCAATGTCTGACTTCTCTGATTCGCCTTGATCATCCCGAAACCGATAATCTCATTAAGGAATTGCTCGACGAATCTGATTTTCAAACGACGTTCACGATTCTCTCGACCGTCAGAAATTATCTGCACGGCAATCAAATCAATCAGATGTTCAACACGGGCGCGGCGGAAAAGCGTTTTGATTCGTTTATGGAAATCGTCAACCGCCGGCACGGCGCGCGGGCGGAAGTTTTCCCGAAAGTTTTCGCGCATCAAACAAAGGTCAACGAAATTCTCAAACGGCGCGGTTTTTTAACCGACCCGGAACACAGATTTTTCCTCGCTCTGCTGATGAACGTCGAAGGAAGAGAGCGAATTTTGTCTTTGATAAAGAATCGTTTTCCAGACTCCGACCCAGTTGAAAAAATTCTCGATTGGACGTTCGATTTGGCGAACACGAAAGTTTTGGGTTTGAATATTCCGAACGCGCTCGGCATCGCGGATTTCGGAAATTTGGATTTGTTCGTTTTAGAAAATCTTCTAAAAAATAAATCCGACGAGGAAATAAAAGCGGCTTTGCAAACCGAATATCCGGCAGAGAATATCGAAAGTTTAATGCCGAATGTGAGCGAGAAAACTGCACGAATCAAACAATCCGTAATTTTCGAGCCGCTTCTGCAAACGGCTTAAACTCATTGTCCGCTTGCAAAAATTTTCACGATTTGCGAGACGAAAAACTTTCTACTAAACTAAAAGAGTTTTGCCCTTGTAGCTCAACGGTTAGAGCAGCAGACTCATAATCTGTTGGTTGTAGGTTCAAATCCTACCGAGGGCATTCATCAATTTACAGGAAAAGACGGTTTGATTTTATGCCGTTTTTTTTATTCCAAAACCATAATTTTTCCTTCACCTGAAACAACGGTTTCGCCGTTTTGATTCGTGCAGACGGTTTCGATTGTAACGATTGGTTTGTCTTCGCGGATATGCGTAACGGTCGCCGTCGCCGTTACCGTGTCGTCGAGAAAAACGGGCGCGACGAAGCGCATCGTTTGCGATAGATAAACGACTTTTCTTTCCTTGAATTCGTAGCCGAGAACGGCGGAAATCAACGCGCCGGAAATCATTCCGTGCGCGATTCGTTTTTTGAAGCGCGTTTTCGCGGCAAATTCTTCGTCCAAGTGAATCGGGTTGTAATCGCCGGAAAGTTCCGCGAAGGCGCGAACAACCGCATCGGTAATTTGTTTTGTGGTGGAGAATTTATCTCCGATTTTCAGTTCCATAATTTCGGTCGGATTTACGCGGATCTATTTTCTCCGTCTTCGTCAATTTTCGATTCATTGTCAAAATCATACAACTCCGTTCCATCGTCGGAATTTTCCGCTTCGTCGGATTTTACAGCGTCTTTTTTCAATTCGAGTCTGCCGCTTCTGATATGCAAATCGGTTTGCGGAAACGGAATTTCGATGTCATTGGCGCGGAACTTTTCCCAAATCGCAAAATTCAAATCGCTCATTAAAACGCCTTTACGCTGCAATTTGTCCTTCGTCCAAACCCAAAGTTGCAAATCAATCGAATTGTCGCCGAACTTTATCAAACGCACCGCCGATTTCGGCTCGTCGAGAACGTCTTTATTTTCGCGGGCGATTTCAAGCAGAAGTTTTTTTACCAGATTAATATCCGTGTCGTAAGACACGCCGATTGGAACGCGAAACCGCACGATACTTTCTTCAAAGCTCCAGTTGACAACATTCTCAGAGATAAATTTACTGTTCGGCACGATAATCGTGATGTTGTCGTTTGTCCGCACAATCGTGCTTCTCGCTCCGATGGAAATTACCTTGCCGTCAACTTTGCCGACTTCGATTCGGTCGCCGACTTTGACCGGACGCTCGAATAAAATAATCAAGCCGCTGATGAAATTGCTGGCGACGTTTTGCAGACCGAAACCGACACCGATGCCGACCGCGCCCGCCAAAACATTGAGTGTCGTCAAGTTGATTCCGACCGTTTGCAGAATTATCAGAAAACCGATCAGCAATAAAACGTAGCGCGTAATCGTGCCGATGGCGACTCTTGCGCCGAGATCGAGATGCGTTTTGCCCAACACGCGCTCGACGAGCAGATTCTTTAATTTGTTCGAGAGCCAAAAAAGCAAGCCCGTCAGCAAAATCAAATAAATAATATTAAGCGGCGTGATTTGCGCGTCGCCGAGCGTGAAAATCCGGTAATTTAAAATATTAAAAAACGGGTCTAAATAATCCCTTAAAATTTCCTTCAAAATAAAACTCCTTAATTTGGTTTATTTGTCAGAACCATTTGCGGCAGCGAATGGGTTAAGTTTGAAATCGAGAATCTCGATTATCAAAATCTAACCGCCCGCTTACGCAGGCGGTTCTGACTTGCGGAATTAATTACTCGCCGTTTTTGTTTTCTTCCAACAACACATCGGGAAATTCCCTTGCAAATTGCTCGCGCGGTTTCGAGTCAATTTCGCCGCGCAGAGGTTTCGCTCCGACCTCTCGTTTGAAGTTTCCGTTTTCGTCGTAAAGCCGGCGATACTGCGCCGAGTTGCGAATCACGCCTTGCACGTAGCCTTTCGTTTCTCTGAACGGAATTGCTTCGACGAATTCGTCCATTTCCGGCGGCAGACTCGCCTGCCATTGCGGAACTCGTCCGGGTCCGGCGTTATAGGCGACGGCGACGAATTCGATGCGTCCGAATTTATCGAATTGGTCGCGGATATACGCCGTGCCGAGTTCGATATTGAGCGCGGGCTGAAAAAGCGTGTCGGCGGAAATATCGGTCGTCGTCGAATTATATTTTCTGGCAATCGTTCGCGCGGTCGGAACTAAAAGCTGCATCAAGCCGTAAGCGTTCGCCGGAGATTTCGCCTGCGCGTTGAAAACCGATTCCTGACGAATAAATCCGGCGACTTGATACGAATCGAGATTGCGATTTTTCGCCCAGTATTTGATGTCGTTCCAATTCGTTAGCGGATAAAAAACGCTCCATTCCTCGCGCGACATTTCTTCGGGAAACATTTGCGAATAATCGGGATAACTTTTCGCCAACGCCAGAAACGCGCTCACGTTGTCGCCGCGCAAACGATAATGCCGCGCCAGCGCGAGATTGATTTTCGGACTGTTATTGGCGGTTTCCTTCGCTTTTTGCAGTTCTTCAATCGCCCAATCAGAAAGACCGATGGTGTCGAGTTGGTCGGCGTTTTCGGCTCTCGATAATTCTTTCGCGGTCGAAGTTTCGGCGGCGACCGTTACGGTTTTTAAATTCGCGGCGGCTTTTGAAATCAGCGAATCGGCTGGAAATTGCGGCGGCGTTTGACATTTTCCCTGACGGCGCAAATTCGCCAAACGCTGCGCGACGAGATAGCCATACCAATTCGCGCCGTAGCGATACGTTACCGCGTCGTAGAGAGCGCAGGCTTCGGGAATTTTACCGGCACGTTCCGAATCCCGCGCCGACCAATAACCGGCTTTGCCGCGATTCGTCGTGTCTTTGTCGGCGTAACGGGCGAGATGTTCGGCGAGCATCTGCGCGGAAGCGGCGAAATTTTTGTTGTCGTGTTCGAGCCATGCGAGTTCAAACTGCGCTCCGGCGACATCAATCGCGTTCGGAAAATAAGCGACCGCCGATTTCAAAAAATAGGATTCGTCCAGAGAATTTCTCGCATCACGCGCCGCCATTCCGACCGCGATAAAAGTTTTCGGCGTGAAATTATTTTGCGGAAATTTCTGACGCATTTCCTCAACCGTCGTCCGCGCCGCGTCCCATTGTTTCGCCCGCGCAAAAGCGAACGCGAGCCAATAATAGCCTTCCGCTTTTTCGCTCGCCGTCTGCGGAGTCGAATTGAACGCGCTTTGCGCGGCGGCGGTATTTCGCAAATACGAATAAGCAATCAAGCGATTTAAATTTATCTTCGACGACATCGCATTCGGAAAATTATTTTGCAGTAAATTATATGCGTTTGTCGCTTCTAAGTAATTTTTAGCGTCGTAAAATTTATCGGCGCGAGCCTTGGTTTCTTCCGCCGTCTGCGGGGCGAGATTTTGTCCGAGCGAAGTTAATTTCGCTTCGGCTTCTTTGGCTTCGCTCGAATTCGCGCCGTAGAAATAAACGCGGCGATAAAAATTTACCGTCTGCGGCTGATTCGATTGCTGCTCGTATGATTTAGCGGCGAGCAAAAGCGCGTCCGGTTGGTTTGCGTCAATTAAATCCTTCAAAAAGACGGGAACTTTGTCGGTTTGTCCCGATTGCAGTGCGCTCGTCGCCCAGAGAATTTTCGCGTCCCGCGCCCGCAGAGAATCCGGGAAATCCCGAATGAGTTCGGCAAAAACCTTCATCGCTTCGGCGTGATTTCCCGCGTTCTGGAGAGATTTTCCGCGCAGCCATAAAGCGTAATCGGCGACCGTTGTTTTTTCGCGGAAGACGTTTGAATCGAGAATCGCCGCCGCGCCGCCGAAATCGTTCGATTGAAAATGAATATAAGCTCTCAGAAGTTTCGCCAACGCGCCAGTTCGTGTTTTCGAGAAGCGATTTTCGATGTCCAAAACTGCCGCCTCTGACGGTGTTTTTCCGTCTTTGGTCAACACGCGCAAAAGCTGCGCGGCTTGTTCTTCCGACATTTGAGAAACGAAAGTCGAGCAGCTCGTCGTCAAAGGCGCGAAAAGAAATCCCGCGATAAGCAGGAAAATTGTCAAAAGCGAATTTGATTTGGGTCGTCTATTTTTATCAAACATTATTTTTATAAAAAGTTTCCGGCAAAGCGTTTGATGCGAAAAATCTCTTTTAAGGAAACTGATTTCGTTATATGATAACAGAGAAATTTAATTTCTCGCGGAGATTTGTTATGAGAAAATTTATTCCCACCGCCTTCGTTTTTTTGTTTGCTCTGGCGGGTTACGCGCAAACGCCGACACCAACGCCGAAGCCCGCCGAAGACGAAGATGTGGTGAAAATTTCGACCACCTTGATTCAGGTTGACGTAACCGTAACCGACAAAAACGGCAAAATTATTACTGATTTGAAGCCGGAAGATTTCGAGATTTACGAAAACGGCGAGCAGCAAAAAATCACGAATTTTTCATTCGTCTCGACCGATTCCGAAACCGCGCCCGCCGTAAAACAGAAAGCGGACGAAAAAAATCCGCTTGCTCCGCCGCCGTCCGCTCCGCTCCGCGCCGAACAAGTGCGGCGGACGATTGCGCTCGTCGTTGACGATTTGGGATTGTCCTTCCAAAGCATTTATTATGTGCGCCGCGCTCTGCGTAAATTTGTCGAGGAGCAAATGCAGGCGAACGATTTGGTGGCGATTATCCGAACGGGCGGCGGAATCGGAGCGCAGCAGCAATTTACATCCGATAAACGACAGCTTCTCGCGGCAATCGAAAATATCAAATGGAATTCCATCGGACGCGCCGGAATCACCGCGTTCGCACCGCTCGAAGCCACGCCGCTCGAACTGTCAAAAGCCGCCGGAAACGAGGTTAGCGACGATGATTTAGCGGACGAGCAAAAACAATTGAATGATTTCCGCGATTTCCGCGAAGACGTTTTCTCGGTCGGAACATTGGGCGCGATAAATTTTATCGTCAAAGGAATGAACGATTTGCCCGGTCGAAAATCAATTATGCTGTTCTCCGACGGCTTCGTTATCTGCACGGCTGAAAACACCGACCGCTGTTCGAGAATCGTTGATTCGGTTCGTCAATTAACCGATTTATCAAACCGCGCCGCCGTTTCGATTTATACGTTTGACGCTCGCGGACTGCAAGTAACCGGACTGACGGCGGAAGACAACACGAGCGGCGTGGACGCGGAACGAATTCAAAATACAAGCAGTACGCGCTCGGCGGAACTGACTGATACACAGCAAGGTTTGACATATCTGGCGAAGGAAACCGGCGGACGGGCGTTTATAAATAACAACGACATCAACAAAGGGCTGGGCAAAGCTTTGGAAGACCAGAAAGGTTATTATTTAATCGGTTATCAGCCGGATGCCGAGACGTTCGACGCGAAAACCAGACGTTTTAATAAACTGCAAATTAAAGTTAATCGAAAGGACGCGAACGTGCGCTACCGGAGCGGATTTTTCGGCGTAACCGACGACAAAATTAAAAAACCGGCTGTGCAAACCGCCGCGCAGCAAATCTACACGGCTCTGATTTCGCCGTTTGCCGTCAACGGCATCGCTCTGCGTCTCAACACGCTTTTCGGAAACGACAAACAGCAAGGCTCGTTCGTGCGCTCGCTGCTCCATGTCAACGCCCGCGATTTGAAATTTACGGACGAACCGGATGGCGGCAAAAAAACGGCGTTTGAAGTTTTAGCGGTGAGTTTTGGCGAGAACGGCAAACCGCTCGACCAGATTTCAAAGATTTACACACTAAAAGTCAAAAAGGACGATTACCAGAAACTTTTGAACGACGGGTTTGTTTATTATTTTACTTTTCCGGTCAAAAAACCGGGCGCATATCAATATCGCGTGGCGATTCGGGATGATACGGCGCAAAAAGTCGGCTCGGCAAATCAGTTCATCGAAGTGCCGGATTTGAAAAAACAACGCTTGACTCTTTCCGGCATCGTTCTGGAAAATTACACCGCCGTGCAATGGCAGCAGCTTGCCGTCAATTCGGCGGCGCAGGCAACTACTCTCAGCAACGGCGTGCCGAACGAAACCAATCCGATGAAGGACACCGCGTTGCGGCAATTCAAACGCGGCACGATTTTGCGCTACGGCTTTGAAGTTTATAACGCGAAACTCGACACCGCGCAAAAACTGAATTTGACGGCGCAAATTAGAATGTTCCGCGACGGCAAATTGATTTTTGAAGGAAAACAAACGCCGTTCGACCTTTTAGACCAAACCGATTTGCAGCACGCGAAATCCGCCGGCGCGTTAAATCTCGGAACGGATATGCAGACGGGCGATTACGTTCTGCAAATCGTCGTTACCGATAATCTGGCAAAGGAAAAAAGCCGCATCGCCACGCAATTCGTGCAATTCGAGATTCAATAAATTGAAAAGGCAAAAGTAAAAAGGCAGGGAGAAATTTTCTCCCTGCCTTTTTACTTTTGCCTTTTTACTTTTTAAATGCTCGCTCCCGGATAGCCGCCGCCGAGTTTGTTTTCCTCGCCTTCGGCAAGCGTGTTGACTATTTCGTAATGAAAATAATCGAATTTGGCGGCGACAGGCGGCTGAACGCGCTTGTCATACATATCGCGCGAACGGTCAATCGCTTCGCGCAGACGTTCGTATAAATCCTGCGCCTCGCGTCCTTCTTTGACCTTCTGCTCGTTGTAGAGTTTGATTTCCGAAACGAGCAGTCGGGCGAAACGCCGCGCGTCGTTGTGCAGACGGCGTTCGTCTTCGCCGACCTCAATCGGCAAATCAACATTTCTGTCGCTGAAGCGAGACCTCGAAGGTTTCGCTTCAGCGACCGTCTCGCTCACTTCGACTGCCGGAACGAATTCTTCAGCCTTGTCGGTCGAAACTTCTACCGGCGACGCGCCTTCAAATTGATAATCACTCGTCGCGGGCGCGGAATAATCTTCTTCGGCAGTAACCGGCTGATAGCTTTCCGGTTCTTCTTGCCCGGCTTCTTCGGACGGCTCGACCGAAATTTCCTGCGCGTCTTCGACCGACACGGGTTCGGACTGTTCCGCGTAATCATTGCCCTCAAATGCCGGTTGATATTCTTCCTCGACTGCTCGTTCGGCTGATTCTTCAAACGATGCCTCGGTGGTTTCACTCGATTCGGCTTGTTCGTCGGATTCGTATTCTTCCGCCGCTACTGCTTCGACATATTCTTCCGGCGTTTCTACTTCTTCCGGCGTTTCGACCGGCGCGATTTCTTCGGCGTAATCAACCGCCGCTTGCGATTCGTGAACGGGTTTTACGCCCTGTGAAGAAGCGAGAACTTCGACCGTCAAACCGGCGACGCGCACTAAAGTTTCGAGTGCTTCGAGATTGACTTGCTCGCCCTGCGTGCCGTAGTCGGCGTAAAGCACGGCAACGCCGCGTCCACGCGCCACGAGCGGAATGGCAATCATTCGGTCGGGCTGTCCGAATCCGAGTTTGTCGAGATATTCCGCGTCATCGTCAAACGTGCCGTAAGAACTTTCCGTCGCGCTCAAAGAACGAACGGATTCGCCCAGAACGGTTGAAGCTGAAACGGGCAGAAAAACTTCGCGCACGGCTTCTTCGTCCGCGCCTTCTTCTTTGCCGAACGTGCGCCAGCCGACGAAATGTTCGTTTTTGATAATGAAAAACGCTCCGCGCGGCGTGTATTGTCCGGCATGGTGAACGAGCGATTTCAAGATAGTCGCCTGCGACGTTTGCGCGGTAATGTCGTTTATCGCATCACGCAATTCGCTGATGCCGACCGACGGCGCGACCGGCGCGGCGTATGGCTCGAAGGGCGGCGCGGATTGTTTCGCCATTTCCTCCGCTTCGGCGAAAGCCGTCGCGGTCAGACGCGCACCTTCATCACGCGCGAGGCGCAGATGTTCGATGACCGTTTCTTTAAAGCCCGGCGCGAGTTCTTTGCTCGATTCCAGACGCACGGAGAAATCTTGAAACATCGTATCGAGTTGCGATTTATGTTTGTCGAATTCCGCTTGGGCTTTCTCTTGAAATTCGGAAAATTCCTGCCGCATTTCGGCAAGCACATCTTTGAGATGGCTGTCGAATTCCGTTCTCAAACTAAGTTCGAGTTCTTCACTATTCACTTTTAAATTCCTCCGTATGTTGAAAACACAGCACTTTTTTAGGGATGACTTCTGGCTGGCGATTTTGAGTAGATTTTTGAAATCTCGTTTGACGAGACGACATTTTTAGTTGATGCCGCCTTTTTGATTATGAACTTTTTTTTTCTTTTATGTCAAGAAAATCTTTTTGCGACCGTTTGTCGCTTTTATCGAGCTTGCTATTAATCGAAGATTCGCTCCTGTGGAAGCGATGAGTTACTTTAACAAATATTAGTTGTCGGCGAAGCCTGTTGTTGAGATTGCGCCAAAACAAAATGCCGACTCACAAAAAATCGTTGACATTTTTAGAGAGAAGAGTAAAATTATTTTAATTTCTAAAACCGACAACAATTAAATCAATTTAGCATTTTGGGGAAATGTTGAATAAGAGGCTGTGAAAAGCGATTATGCTTTTGATGTTTGCAGATTCTTCCTATGGATTTAATAATGGTCGGTTTTTTGTTTGTAGAAACATTTCTTTCGTGAGGCTGATTATCGTAAGTAATGCGGCGATGACTCAAACACCTTTTCCACGCATTTTAATCTGATTAGCTTTTTAATCATTAAGGAGAAAGTAATAATGAAAATATTTATCGGAATTTTTTTAGCCGTTTGTGTAATTGTGTTTGGAATCTTCTTTGCGACTCCATCAACACACGGACAAAAAGACCAACAAGTTCAAAAACAACAAGAAGAACAAAAAGATGAGCCAACTTTGGTTCAGAAAGGTAAAGTTACAGATGAGGAGCGAGTATATAGCGAAATTTATGAAAAAGAATATGACTTCTTTAAAGGCGAAAAAATATCTCAAATGAGAGGAACAGGAAGGTCTGTTCTTATAGGTTCAGTTCCAGGTTTTCTAAACTATTTGCCGCCGACGGCTGAAAAATTTTTCAATAAATTAGCTTGTGATGCGGATTTAATAATTAAAGGAACGGTGGAAAGTAACTCTTCACATTTAACGGAAGATGAAACTTTCGTTTATACAGAACATAAAATAACCGTAGGCGAAATTATCAAAAACAATGAAAACGCTCCTGTTGAAGTTGGAGGTGAAATTAATGTTACCCGACCCGGCGGAGTAATTAGTTTGGATGGACGTATATTCCATGTAACGGATGAATCTTACGACGCACTCAAAACCAAAAATCAGTATTTATTGTTTCTGAAATTCGTTCCCGCCGCCAATGGATATAAAGCGTTTGATTCTTCGAGTGATTTTTCTTTGGCAGATAATAAATTTAATAAACTTACAAAAGGAAGAGTGCCGAAAGAATTAGATTTTGCGGATAGCGAAACAGCTTTAATACAGATTATTCGCAATTCCAAAACACTCGGCTGTAAGAATATTACAGGAGGCAAATAATGAGTATTCATTCAAGATATTCGAGTCTTTTGTTTCGTGTTATTTTTGCGGTGATATTAATAGTTGGGTCAAGACTAGATAACAACTAAGATATAATAGTTAAATCTAGTGATGACAGTAGAATATAAGCAATTTGTTCGTGCCAAAATTTCCAGCAAGAAATTTCGCCAGATTCTGCGCTCCTTTGCAC